>JACPOZ010000006.1 GCA_016191235.1 Gammaproteobacteria bacterium | reverse complement strand
TGGCGGCCACCGGGCAGTCGGCCACCCAAAATGATGCCGTGATTGCCGATGACCAGGGCAGATACCAAGGTGCACCGTTCACTGCCGAACAAAGCCGCGTGGCCGAGATCACCTTGAAGGTGGTGCAGGAGGAGGCGGCGCGTCTTAGCTCATCCAGACAGCTTCAGGATGAAACAGTACGGCAGAAGGTGATCGAGCGGGTACAGCGAGTGGTGCGCGAGAACATCCCCACTCAGAATGCTTTGCCCGGCATGGAGCTGGAAGATGCCCTCACCGATGAAAAGGTATCGGAGATTGTTCACAACGTCACCGAGCGGCTGGCGGAGCTGACTATCGACATCCCCCAGATTACGGTGCTGCCTACCCGTGAAGTCAATTATGGTTTTAAGGATTTTGATCTGGCGGGGCTGGAGAAGATCAACTTCCAGCCGGTCGGTCAGGAGATTTTGCTGCAACACCTGGAGGATAATCGCATCACCCGCATCAAGTGGGGCGCGGACGAAGCCAGAGAGGAGATTCTGGAGAACTACATCGTGCGTAATCTGATGGCAATAGATGCCATCGACTACGATGAACATGCGGAACTGCTCTACAAACTGGCCGGTCAGGTGATTGCGCGGCTTGGCAGTTATCTGGGCAGTGAGCGGGCCAAAATCGAAAACGTGCTGATCTACTGGCAAAAGCAGTTGTGCGACTTTGTCTGGGCGCAGATGAAGGCCAACAGCTGGTCCACCCCCACGGACTACATCGGTCGGGTGACACAGGGCTTTGATATTCTCCACCCCACCACCTACATGCTGGCCGCCGGGGAACAGCCACGGGATTTCCGCGCCCCCATCACTAATAAATCACAAATCAAGCAGATGGTGTTCAAGGGCTTTCAACGTTGCTGTTATCCCTACCAAAAATTTGGTTCCGTTGACGGTGAGTGGCGCTTGGCGCAATTATTGGAAAGCGATGACGATGTGCTGCGCTGGATGAAACCGGCGCCCGGACAGTTCCGTATCGAATACCTCAATGGCAAAAATTACGAACCCGACTTTGTGGTGGAAACCAGAAACTGCTGTTTGCTGATCGAGCCAAAGCGCTCGGATCAAATTCCGCTGGAAGAGGTTCAACAGAAAACCAAAGCGGCGGTGCGCTGGTGCGGTTTTGCCAATGAGAGCGCAGAAAAAACCGGCACTAAAAAGTGGCATTACCTGCTGGTACCCCATGATGCGATTGAGCTGGGACGGAGTATTGCGACGTTGCAGTCTGAGTTTATTCACATGTAGTGGCGTCATGGGCGTAAGAACTCAGTTAATTGGGCTTCATTCGGTTTTTCGCAAAAGAATGCACCTGAACCAGCCCTGCGCCATCGCCGGCGTGTCGCTGACCACCGCCAATTGGGGGCACCCCGCCAGCAGGTCTTCAAATACCACATCGGTGCGCGTGGCGAGCTGGCCCAGCAGGGGGCTGATCAAGCGCCGCAGCGGCGCGGCCTGGCCGGGACGCAGGAACTTGTCGAGGATGAGTATAATGCCGCCCGGCTTGAGCACACGCGCCGCCTCCGCCAATGCGCGCTGTGGTTTTGGCACTACGGCCAGGATAAGGTGCATGATGACAGCGTCGCAGGTGTTATCGGCATAAGGCAACGCCATGGCATTACCTGCATGCAGCGCGACATTTTTGCCGGCACACTGTTTACGAGCGCGGCGTAGCATGGCAGGCGTGTAGTCCAACCCAAGATATTCGGCCCCCGATGGCAGCAAAGGGATATCCAGGCCAGTGCCGATGCCGTCGACGAGGATGGTCTGCCCGGTGACATCGCCCAGGGCGCGTAAGCTGGCTACACGCGCCGGGCGCGTTGCGGCGCTGATCATAAGATCGTAAAACGGAGCGAACAGGGTATAGCTATGGCGCAGGCTCATATTTTCACAAGGTGAGTTTGCAAAACATAATAAGGTCCATTTAAAACCTATCGCTAACCGCTCAAAAAAGCGGTCAACTACCGTTTTTAGGATTAATGAAGCCGCCTGGCGAGTATCTGTTGCAGCGTTTCCTCATAACTTGCCAGAAGCGGACCGCCCAGGTTCACGGCGCGCCGTGCGGCTTGTTCGGCTTCCTGCAGACGGCCCTGTTCGGCGAGCACCTGCGCCAGATTATTGAAGGCGGGCGCCAGGGTGGGGGCGTCCAGAGTAACTTGACGGTAGGCCTGTTCCGCGCCGGACAGGTCTTTCATCGCATACAGGCTGTTGCCCAATCCCATGCGTGCCGCCGTGCTGCCTGGCCAGCGCGTCAATGCGCTGGCATAGGCGGTCTTGGCCTCTTGCCAGCGTTGTAGCCGCTCCAGCCCGGCAACAACCCGCAGATAAGGCATCTCCTCCGCGCTTGCAGGCAGGCGATCTGGGGGCAAGGCAACCATTGCCCAATAATCGCTGCGCCTCCAGGTGCGCTCGAACAGCTTGAACGGCACGACATGCCGCCGTTCGCGGCCCGAGCGCAGGATCACCAAGTCCTGGCGGAGGTCAAACCCCACCACCACTGCGTAATGCCATTTGGCATACCAGCTTAATCCCAGATTCTGTAAAACCAGCACCGGATTGCCCGCCCGGACTTCGGCGAGCAGCGTCTCAAGCCTGGGCTGGATGAGATACGGAATACGCCCGGCGCGACGGGTAGCGGCGAGCAGCTCCATTTGCAGGCTGCCCTGCCGCTCCGGCAGGTACACCTGGGGCGCCAGCGCCTCGGGGGTGACGACGGTGCCCGACCAGTTCAGCACCGTGGCCAACGCAGCCGGGCCACACTGAAAATCTTCCTGTGGAAAAAAGGGGACGGCAGTCAGCTCCACCGGCGGCCCGATGGCATCGGGCGATTTCAGCAGGTGGTCGATTTGCAGGGGCGCGCCGCAGCCCGTAACGAGCAGCACAACCATCAGCCAAAAAGCCGCCCGGATCGCACCGGGCGGCCGTTTGATCGGCATGGCGAGAGTGGGTTTAACGTCTGTGTTTAACAAACGGGAAGATGTTGGTCAGGCCCAAAATGTCTGTGATCAGCAGAATGATGAAGATAGCGAAAAGTATTCCCACCACGCTATCGCCACCTGCGGGCAATTGATCCATCTGGCCCGCCAGGCTGCGCATCTCGGCATCGGTGAGGCTATTCACGCGGGCCTTGGCCTGTTCAGCATCAACACCATAAGCCACCAACTGCTCCTGAACGTCCTTTCTTTCCAGCAGCTTCAGAATATGCGCACGATCCTGCTGTGCCTGTTCCGAGCTGACCAGGGTCTCGGTGCCCACGATGCCCGCATGGGCAGCGGGAAGCTGAACGCCAAGCCAGAGAAAGGCGAGAATTACAAAGTGGCTAATGGGTCGAGCGATGCGGCGAAGTTTTTCCATGAACGGTTCTCCTTGGTTTGAGGGTTTAGAATACAGGATGATATGGCCTTATTTCTATCGGCCAGCACACGAATTTATTAAGAACCTGTCAATATCTCGCTGAAGGGCGCATTGCGGCGTTACCCTGATAGGGTGGGGCGAACTCAAAATGCTCACTATTTCATGTATGCTCCGCTTTTTCGTTCGATTTTGCCTTGTACCGGGAACCCTTCGCTTCGCTGAACCCTTCGCTCCGCTCTTCCCTTGCCGAGATCGTGAACAGGTTCTAAGGCGCCCTGCTTTGTCAGAAGTTTGCCATATCTTTTACAACCACGTCATTCTACCTGCACGCTACGAGCCATGGGCTGACCCGAGTCCCGGCGCCGCTTTTTGATTCTTAACCACAATCTGTTCAATTACGTTAACCAGGCCGTTAACGAAAGGCCGGATCGAGTGATGCGCCTCATAATGTGCTTTGGCCGCACTCCCTATGCTTGATCGCAGGCCTGGATCGTCCATAAGGAAATTGATAGCGGAACGCAATTCATCAACCGAATCAGGCTCTATAAAGTACAGGGTCTTCATGTGTTCGCCATACTCCACACTTGTAGCCGTTTTCGTAATAATGACTGGCTTGCCTAATGCCATTGCATCGAGAAGCACCATCTGGCCGGAAGATATCTTTTCATTTTTAAGTGGCAACACCACAATGTCCGCGCCAGCGAGTTGCTTAATGTATTCACGCCCATAGCATTGCCGGAGTATCGTTACATTTGCAGAATGCTGTGCATCCTGAAGTGCGAAGGCGGAATCGCATATGATGTGTGCTTGCACCGGAAGCTGCGAGACCGCTTCACAAAGCCGCTTGTAATCTCGCCCTGAACGGCCTGCCGATAACACGTATCCGGAATTGCCTGGTTCCAGATCATCCGGCTTGTTAAAGACACCACCAAACAGCGTCGAGATAAACGTGGTGTTCGCTAAACCAAAAAGCTCAGAATAGTACTGCTGCTCGAATTTCGAAAAGCATATCACCCCCAAAGTTTGCGATAACACCGCCCGAAAATAGCTCCGTCGTAGCGCATTTATAACGGCTGACTCACGTGTGGTGTATATAAATCCCATTAAGGCTATAGGAAACCGTTTTCGGGATATGAGCCGGGCCATGACAAGCCCGATCAGCTCCATATCGGAGCTGACACAAATAAGGTCAGGCCGTACATCACTCCGGGCAACTCTTAGTCCGCTCCGGAATGCAAACCATATTAACTTGGGCAGTTTAAGGGCCAACTGAATACGGTTTTGATATCGTAGCCCAGACAGGCCACCACAATCAAATGAGGCGCCGGGAATTGCTTTCTGCAATAACTGAACAAGAGGCCAGTTGGCTTTCGCCAGGGGGAATATGAAATGAACCTTCATCGGCCTATCCATTCACAGGTAGGCTCTTAATTGTACTGTGTCACAAAGCACTACAGGCGCATTGCGGCGTTAAAATCTGGCTCAAAATGCTCACATACTTCATATATGCTCCGCTCTTTCGCCCGCCCCTTATATACATGGGGCCTTGCACCGGGAACCCTTCGCTTGCGCTCTTCCCTTGCTCGCTTTGTGACACAGTACAATTACTCGCTCGACATGAATATATTGCCATAGTAGGCGGTGGTGCTTTGGCCGGAGTTGTCGGTGTCAGACATTACGGCTATGGCGTCGACATGTTTAACGTCCTTCCCGAGCTGGCGTTTCAGGTCTTCGCGCAGGTTGCGCTTATGGGTTACCCAGGTGCCGGCTTTGCTGTTTCCTGAATCAACAGCAAGCATGACCACGCTTGATGTGTAGGCGTTCGGCCAAGAGGCGTCCGCAGGCCGCTCGGTGCTGGACCAGACGTAATTCAATGCCTGGGTCTTCCAGAAAAGCAGGCCGCCGGAGAGAATCACATAAATCCGCGCCGGATAGTCGTCGCCTTTTTTGGTGGTTTCGTCGACACCCTTGAGGGTATTGGTAACACGCCATGTCCAGTTGATATAGGGTGTTTTCTCCAGGTCCACAGAGACTTTCTTGTGCAGGCCGGAGGCTGTTCCAGAGCTGCGCGCTTCCAGCGCGTGCGCGCCATTGCCTACCTTTACAACCGAATAATTCACCTTTCCCTTGAATTCCTGCTCCTCCCAGCCGGATTTGTCGCCCGACGCAAAATTACCTACCATCACCGTCAGCGGTGCTGCGCCTGCCGCAACAGAGGTAGACAACACACCAAGCGCCACCGTGCAACGCCACTTCATCATATAAAATACCTTAGTTATGCCTTGATGGGGATTCCCCAGCCACCATCAAAAAAACGTTCGCCCAATGGGCTGCGCACCCGTTCGGCGAGTTCGCGCTCTTTAAGCTCGCCGTCCAATACGTCAACCGTAGACGGATGGCCCACCGCAATCATTGCCATGCATTCATATTGTAACGGAATACCGAATGCTTTTCGCACCTTGTCGGCATCAAAGCCACCCATCTGGTGCGCCATCAGACCTGACGCTGCTGCTTGCAGGCACAGGTTTTCACTGGCCGCACCAGTGTCGTACTGACCCCAGCGGTTTGGTTTTCCGTTTTTGTGGAATACACTGTTGGCGGTAGCCAGCAGCAGTACGGGGGCGTTTTTCACCCACTGCTGGTTGAACTCGCCCAGGCAATCAAATGCCTTCTGCCATGCGGCGGCATCGGTGTTTTTATCCCAGACGATAAAGCGCCATGGCTCATCGCCATAGCAGGAAGGCGCCCAGCGCGCGGCTTCGACCAGGGCGACAATACCCTCGCGAGTTACTGGCTTGCTGGCGTCAAAGGCGCGCCCGCTCCAGCGCATGGCGATAAGCTCGTGGATGGGTACCTGGGTTTTTGCGATTTTGTTGTGCATGATTACTCTTTCAAAAATGTGTTGCTATGGTCGTGGCCATTTCTTTGGCGATGGTCTTGGCGCTCGCCACCACCTCGGGCGCGTAGAGCATCGGCTCCACGAGAATCGAGCGGATGCTGGTAAAGCCGATAAACGCCAGCCACAGCTCCATATAACGCTTTTGCAGGTCGTAGGCGGCCGCGCCGGAACCATCATGATATTCGCCGCCTCGCGCATAAATTACCGCTATTGGCTTGCCTGTCACCAACCCCTTGTACCCTTCCGTAGGCGAAAAACTAAAGGCCAGCCCCGGCTGGCTAATTACGTCGATGTAGTGTTTGAGCTTATAGGGGATGCCAAAGTTCCACATCGGCAGGCTGATCAGATATTTGTCGGCAGATTTAAATTGCTCAAACATATTGACCACGTCACTCCAAGCCTTGGCCTGCTCTGGCGTGTGCGATTCGCCATGCAGCACGGCGTATTTTGCATCGAGCACCGCGCCGTTGAACTCCGGCAATGCAATATTCCACAGATCAAGCTTCTCTATCTGGTCGTTGGGGTGCGATTTCGTGTAAGCATCCAGAAATACCTTGCTCACTTCGATGGAGGCGGAACGTTCTTTCCTGGGTGATGCTTCGATATACAACAACTTGGCCATGTCCAATACTCCCTTAGTGTGTTGGGTTATCAATCAAGATCAAACAGCAATATCTCTGCCTTGCTGCCGGTGGTGAAGCTTATGCTGTGCTCATCAATCACGCGTGCGCCATCGCCAGCGGCCAGCGGCTGGCCGTTGAACTGCGCCTCACCACGTGCAACATGCACATACGCCTTTCGGCCCGCCATCAAGGCATGACTGACGGATTCGCCAGCAGAGAGCACGGTCGCGTAAACAGAGGCGTCCTGATATATCTTGACTGAGCCATCGCGCCCGTCCGGCGATGCAATCAGGCGTAACCGCCCGCGTTTGTCGGCCTCGCTAAAATGCGTCTGTTCGTAACTGGGTGTAACGCCGGTCTGATTCGGGAGAATCCAGATTTGCAGTAAATGCGCCGGCTCTGTTTTCGATGCATTATATTCGCTGTGGGTGATGCCGGTACCGGCACTCATGCGCTGCACGTCGCCGGGAAAGATCACTGAGCCATTGCCCATACTGTCCTTGTGTTCCAATGCGCCGTCCAGCACATAGGTAATGATCTCCATGTCGTTGTGTCCGTGCGTGCCGAAACCCGCACCGGGCGCGATGCGGTCGTCGTTAATCACGCGCAGGCTGGAAAACCCCATATGCGCGGGATCGTAATAGCCGGCAAAGGAAAATGTGTGGTAGCTGTCCAGCCAGCCGTGGTTGGCATGGCCGCGCGCCTGGCTTTTACGCAATATGATCATGTACAGTTTCTCCAGTGTTGCAGAAAGCCATCGTAAGCCAGTCTCTTCGCGGTTGATAGCAAATAACTTTGTGCTACTTGTTCAGTTTTTATGAATGGCCAGCAGGAATAGCATGACTATCCGGGGTAGTCCGTGGATGCAGCCGCCGCATCAGTGACGGCACGCTGTTTACCCCAACCTCTTAGCAGCACATAGAACACCGGCGTCAACAACAGGCCGAAGAAGGTCACGCCCAGCATGCCGGCGAATACCGCAATACCCATCGCCTGGCGAATTTCCGCACCCGCTCCGCTTGAGATCACCAGTGGAAACACGCCCATGATGAAGGCCAGCGAGGTCATCAGGATGGGGCGCAGACGCAGACGGCAGGCTTCACGGGCGGCGGTCATTGCATCTCTGCCCTGGTCTTCGAGCACCTTGGCGAACTCGACAATGAGGATGGCGTTTTTGCACGCCAGGCCTACCAGCACCACAAAGCCCATTTGCGTAAAGATGTTGTTGTCCTTACCCATGAGCCAAACACCCACGATAGCCGACAACAGGCCGCGCGTCTTTAGTTGGGCGATATCTTCGGCGTGCGAGCGGAATGGCCCGTCCGCCTGGGCGATAACCTGATAGGTGCGGCCAAAGCGGTTGAAATCGTTCACATACAACGATCCAAGGTAAATCTGCATGGTGTCAAAAACATCGGTGACCGCCACGCCCTGGCGCTTGGCTTTGATACGATCGATGTCCGCGTCGATCTGCGGCACGTTGATCTGGAAACTTGAAAAAAGGCCCGCCAGACTTGGCGTTTGATAGGCTTTCATCAGCAATCCCTGCGTGGCGCCATACAGCTCCTCATAACCCAGGTTGGCGCGATCTTCGATTTGCATCTTGAAGCCGCCGATCGAACCCAGGCCCATCACCGGTGGGGGTGGAAACGCTGCAATGAAGGCGCCCTGGATGCTGGAGAGCTTCTGGTTCAAGGCGCCGGCAATGGCGAACCCTGACAGGTCGGGTGTCTGGCGCTCGCTAAAATCCTTTAACCCGAAAAACACCACCCCCGCGCTGGGGCTGTTGGTAAAACCAATGATCGACAATCCCGGAAAGGCAACAGAGTCTCGCACTCCGGGTTGCGCAAGGCCTATGTCCGACATTTTGCGAATCACTTCTTCGGTACGCTCCAGCGAAGCCCCATCGGGAAGTTGCGCGAATCCCACCAGATATTGTTTGTCCTGGCTGGGCACAAAACCTGCGGGCACCTTGTTAAAAACCACATAGGCTGCGCCGATCAGAATCAGGTACACCAGCATGGCGATGGTCTTGTGCTGGAGGACGCCGCCCACGGTGCGCACGTAGCCGTTCGATGCGCTGGAGAAAGTCCGGTTGAACAGTCTGAACAGCCAGCCGAACAAAAAATCAAGCAGCCGTGACGGGCGATCCTTGGGCGCCTTGTGCGATTTCAGCAAGAGCGCGCACAATGCCGGGCTGAGGGTGAGCGAGTTAAAGGCGGAAATAACCGTTGCAATCGCTATAGTCAGGGAAAACTGTTTGTAGAACTGCCCCGTCAACCCGCTGACAAAGGCCAGCGGAACAAACACGGCACACAAGGTCAGCGAGATGGCGATGATCGGGCCGCTGACCTCCTGCATGGCCTTGTAGGTTGCATCGCGCGGGTTCAATCCCAGCCCGATATTGCGCTCGACGTTCTCCACCACCACGATGGCGTCATCCACCACGATGCCGATGGCAAGCACCAGGCCAAACAGGGTCAGGGTGTTGATCGAAAAGCCAAACACCCACAGCAGCGCAAACGTGCCGATAATCGATACCGGCACGGCGATCAGCGGGATCACCGAGGCGCGCCACGTCTGCAAAAACAGGATCACCACCAGCACCACCAGCGCCACGGCTTCCAGCAGTGTTTTCACCACCGCCTTGATCGAGTCGCGCACGAACACGGTGGGGTCGTAAACAATTTTGTAATCGACGCCCTGCGGAAATCCGCGCTTTAGCTCCGCCATCGTTTTTCGCACATTATCGGACAACTCCAGCGCATTCGATCCCGGCGCCTGGAAAATGGGAATCGCCACGGCGGATTTATTGTTGAGCAGGCTGCGCAAGGCATAGCCGCTGGCGCCCAGCTCGATGCGTGCCACATCACGCAAGCGGGTGGTGGCGCCATCAGGCGTTGCCTTGATGATGATGTCGCCGAACTGTTCCTCGGTAACGAGTCTGCCTGCGGCGTTGATGCTTAGCTGAAAATCCACGCCCGGAGGGGTGGGCGGGGCGCCGATTACACCGGCAGCCACTTGCAGGTTTTGCTCACGGATTGCGGCTACCACATCGCTGGCGGTGAGATTACGCGCCGCCACTTTTTGTGGGTCGAGCCATACCCGCATCGAATAATCGCCCGCGCCAAATATAAGCACTTGGCCCACACCCGATACCCGTGCCAGCGCGTCCTTCACGTTGAGCAGCGCATAATTGCGCAAGTAGACCGCGTCATAGCGCTCATCCGGCGAGAGCAGATGTACCACCATGGTGAGATCGGGTGAACTCTTGACGGTCGTCACGCCAAACTGCCGCACCTCCGCAGGTAGCCTGGGGAGCGCCTGTGAAACACGGTTTTGCACCTGCACCTGCGCGGTATCGATGTCTGTGCCGAGCTTGAACGTTACTGTCAGCATCATCACGCCATCGGCGTTGGCCTGAGAGGACATGTACAGCATATTTTCCACGCCGTTGATCTGCTCCTCCAGCGGCGAAGCGACGGTCTCGGCGATCACCTTGGGATTCGCGCCGGGGTAGGTGGCACGCACCACCACCGAGGGCGGAACAACCTCGGGATATTCGCTCAATGGCAGCTGCGGAATCGCCAGAGCACCCGCCATGAAAACCATGATGGACAGCACCGCCGCAAAAATCGGGCGGTCGATAAAGAATCGGGAGAAATTCATGGTCGTAGCCTCGCGCTAGTTATGCTGTGGCTGCGCGGAACTCGCCTGGCTGTTCGCGGGCGGTTTCTCCATCGGCACCTTCTGTGGCGTTACGACGGCCCCGGGACGCACCCTCTGCAACCCATCCACGACGATCACTTCGCCCGCCTTGAGTCCCTCTCTGACTACTCTCAGGCCATCGGCCACCGGCCCCAGCGTCACCGGGCGATAGTTCGCCTTGTTATCCGACCCGAGCACCATCACAAACTTTTTGCTTTGATCCGTACCCACCGCGCGGTCATCAATCAATACCGCGTTATAGCGGCCGCCGCCCAGTTTAAGGCGGGCAAACAGTCCTGGCGTGAACAGTCCCTGCTTGTTGTCAAAAACCGCTCTGATACGAATCGTGCCTGTTGCAGGATCAAGCCGGTTGTCGATGAAGTCCAGGTACCCTTGGTGCGGGTAGCCTTGCTCGTTGCTCAGCCCCATGGATACCGGGTTGCGTGCCGTCTTTTTCGTTGCTGCGGCATATTTGAGGTAGGCATGTTCATCGCCTTCAAAGTAGGCATAAATGGGATCATGCGACACCACCGTGGTCAGCACTGTCGCGCCTGCATCACCACCCGTGACAAGGTTGCCGGTGGTCACTTCGGCACGCCCGGTGCGGCCGCTGATAGGTGACGTGACACGGGTATACGCGAGATTCAGGCGCGCCAGATCAACTGCGGCCTTTGCCGCACGCACGCTCGCTTCCGATTGGTGCTGGGCGCTGGCGCGGTCATCATATTCCTGCTGCGCTATCATCCGCGCCTGAAGCAGTTTCTCCGCGCGCGCAAGCTGGCTTTTATCAAGCTCCGCTTGGGCAAGGGAGCGCGCCAGCTCCGCTTCGGCGCGGTTCAAGTCTGCGCGATAGGGGCCGGGGTCGATAACGAACAGCACCTCGCCCCTTTTCACATCCTTGCCCTGCTGAAAACTAATGCTTTCGATGTAACCCGTCACCCGCGAACGCACCTGCACGCTTTCCACTGCCTCCAGCCGGCCAGAAAATTCATCCGAGTCGGCCACTTGCCGCTCGATCACACTGGCAACGCTGACTTGTGGCGGCGGAGGAGGCGGTGGCGCCTGGGTTTCAGGATTACGGCACGCCGACGCAAGCAGGGCCATCGGCAGAATAAGTAATGCGCTGGCCCAGCGCCTGCTGCGCGTAGTCGTCAACACTGGAAAAAATTTCACGCTGGGCTTCTTTGGCAGGGTCATCCCTAAATCCTCGCGGTTAAGAACCTCCGAATACTCTCGGAAAAAAGTTATTCAGCGGCTAGTCCTGCTTTCGCGAAACCTTAAACAGGCTCTACGGAAAAAAACGCCGCTATATTACACTGGCAAGATTGGTATTAGACTACATCCATCTTATCATCCCTTAGTAAACATTGAATATGCGCCTGACTCTCGATTCCCTTTACGTGCTGGATGCCATCGCGCGCAAGGGCAGCTTTGCCGCCGCCTCCGAAGAACTGCACCGCGTACCTTCGGCAATCACCTATACCGTGCAAAAGCTGGAGCAGGACCTCGATATTGCGCTGTTTGACCGTAGCGGCCACCGCGCCAAATTGACCTCGGCGGGAGAAAAGCTGCTGCAGGATGGCCGCCATTTGCTGCGTGCCGCCGCCGAGCTTGAGCACAGCGTCAAGCGTGTGGCGACGGGCTGGGAAGTCGAGTTGGCCATCGCCGTCGACGACCTGATACCGCTCACCAGAATTTACCCTCTGGTCGCCGCATTTTACGCGGAGAACCACGGCACCCGGCTGCGCATTATCACGGAGGTCTTCGGAGGCACCTGGGACGCGCTGGCGGCAGGGCGCGCCGACCTTGCCATTGGGGTGAGCGGCGAAGGTCCGGCGGGCGGCGGATATGCCACGCGCGCGCTGGGCGAGATGGCGTTCGTGTTTGTCGTCACGCCCGACCATCCGCTGGCCGGCAGTTCCGCACCGCTGACCAGCGACGAGATCCTGCGCTATCGCGCCATCGCCGCCGCCGACAGCTCGCGTAACATCCCCCCGCGCACCTCGTACCTGCTCTCCGGCCAGGATGTCCTCACCGTGCCGGACATGCGCGCCAAACTGGAGGCGCACCGCATGGGCCTGGGCGTCGGCTTTGTGCCACGCACGATGATCAAGGACGATCTCGCGGCGGGGCGCCTGATCATCAAGGAAGTAGCCTGCCCAGTGCCCGAGCCACGGCTGTTTATCGCCTGGCGCAATGCGCGAGAGGGGAATGCCTTGATATGGTTTCTGGATCGGATGGAAGATCCGGCATTGCTGGCCAGATTCCTCGGGGAAGAGTGGATTTAAGAACCTGTTTACAATCTCGATCAAGGGAAGAGCGCAAGCGAAGGGTTCCCAGCGCAAGGCAAAATCCCCCGAAAAAGCGCAGCATACACGGAGTATGTGAGCAATTGAGGGGGCCACGATATACAGGGTAACGCCGCGATGCGCCCTTCAGCGAGATTGTAAACAGGTTCTAAGCGGGCTTCCCCTTGCTGGAGGAAGCATATGGTAATATTTTATCAAAAAAAAAATGATTTATTGTCAACCAGATAGAGCAAAATGCCTAGAAAACCCATCCATGATCGGTATTGCGCAAGCGTGTTATTCTGCCCGAAGTTGCTGCCCTCCATACGCGGCATGGCGCTTCTAACATTCTTGATTGTTCACCCGGCCATAGCATGGACGGCGCAACCCTCCACTCACGATATGGCGCTCATTCCTGCCGGTGAGTTCATCATGGGCAGCGACAAAACCGACGCCAGCGGCAAATCCAAGGAATTTGGCTCGGCAAAGCCCTGGTATCTCGACGAACATCCACAGCGCAAGCTACGGCTCCCCGCCTTTCTGATCGACAAACTCGAAGTCACCAATACGCAATACCGCGAGTTTGTCATTCAGAATAATTATTGGCTGCCGGCACAGTGGGAAAAAAACGGTTATCTGCTGACCCGCGAGATCCTGGACAGTGCGGACGTGAACAAACTGAGAAAATTTGTGGCGGAGACACTGCGGCTGGATATAGATACGCGGACGATGTCCAAGGAGGCGCTGCTGACTGCCATCGAAAAACATCAAAAGACCCTCGACAACCTGCCTGTCACCGGCGTGACCTGGCCCAATGCACGCGACTACTGCAGATGGGCGGGCAAACGGCTGCCCACCGAGGCCGAATGGGAAAAGGCAGCGCGTGGCGTGGACGGACGGGAATATCCCTGGGGAAACCAGTGGGAACCCTCTAAACTTAATGCCGGGAGCGCCGATAACTGGGAAACGGGGGTCGCTCCCGTGGGGTCGTACCCATCGGGAAAATCGGTATACGGCGTCCATGATATGGCAGGCAATGTAATGGAATGGGTGGATGACTGGTATCTACCCTATCCTGGCTCACGCCATGAAAGCGCCGAGTTCGGCAGCAAGAACAAGGTCGTCAGGGGCGGCGGCTGGGGAGGTGTTGGCCACTACGTCGTCAGCCATTTTTACCGGGGGGCGTACAGATTTTATTTGGCGCCGCATTCGGCATTCGCCGATCTGGGCTTTCGTTGCGCCAAGGATGTGCGTTAAATGCAGCAGCCGACACTCTTTGCAGGCAAAATCACTGTCAGGGTGCGCGCCTTGTGTGTAGGCGAGCGTATCGATCTGCGCGCACTAGAGGCTGCGCAGCGCCTGGCGGTCGCGCCACTGGTAGTGATCGCGGGCGCGCAAGGTTGCGCGGTGCTGTTCCGTTACGGCGTGGTGGTCTTGTTTGACCTCGACGCCATGGAAGAGGCCTCGTTTTTGTCTCTTTTGAAGCCGCTGATCAACGAGCCTTTCGTCAGGCCGGAGACGGAAGAAGCCGAAATAAGCATCAATCCGCAGCGGGATGAACGCGTGGAAGGTGGCGTGGTTTCACTCCACGCGTTCAGTATCGAGCGCCTGCAAACAGTGGCGGACATCCTCGCCAAAAGCGTAGTGCTTGCCCACTACGAGGCCAGTATCGCCGGTGTTTTCGACCGCATTGAACCTTTGGCGGCCAGTTTGCAGCGCGATGGCAGCGGCGGACACCAGAGCAAGGAGTTGTTGCGCCATATCGGCGGTACATTGCTGATCCAGCACAAGATGGTGGGGCGAGTCGAGATGGGAGAGAAACCGGAGATACTGTGGGACCGGCCTGATCTCGACCGGTTATATCTGCGGCTGGTGGATGAATACGAACTGCGCGAACGCCACCTGGCGCTGGAACGCAAACTGGAGCTGATCTCGCGCACGGTGGAGACGCTGCTGGATCTGTTGCAGCATAACCGCAGCCTGCGCGTGGAATGGTACATTGTCATTCTGATCGTAGTGGAAATACTGTTGACGCTGTATACGATGTTTTCAGGCGGAGGATAACAACCGTTGCGGAGAGTGTCCGTGGCCGCGCCCGGCATCCTGCCTCCTGCGGCACTAGCACATCCATGTGCGTCGGCCGCTCCCGGCATCCTGCCTCTTGCGGCACTAGCACATCCATGTGCGTCGTAGTTTGGTAGTATATGGCAACCGTGTTATATACCCGAATGCGTCCGACCAGTTAGGAGAATTATGATGAAAGCCAAAGACCGTCGCCTGGCCGAGCTGAAAGCCACCATTCCCGAGATCACGCCTGAAGAGGCGCTGGCCCTGCAAAGCAAGGGCGCGGTCTTGGTCGACGTGCGCGAGGCGGACGAAATCGCGCAGGGCAGCCCCAAGGGGGCGTTGCGCCTGGGGCGAGGTTTCCTGGAACTGCGCGTGGAAGAGGCCGTGCCCGATACCTCCCATACCGTCCTGACGATGTGTGCCGGCGGCGTGCGCTCGCTGTTTGCTGCCGAGACCTTGCAACGCCTGGGCTACAATGACGTGCGCTCGGTGGCTGGCGGCTTCAACCGCTGGAAGAATAGCGGCCTGCCCTTCGAGACACCCCGTACGCTGGATGCGGATGCACGCGAACGCTATTCGCGCCACCTGTTGCTCCCCGAAGTGGGCGAGACAGGCCAGCTCAAGCTGATGGACAGCAAGGTACTGCTGATCGGTGCCGGCGGACTGGGTTCGCCCGCTGCGCTGTATCTGGCGGCGGCGGGGGTCGGCACGCTGGGTATCGTCGACCATGACGTGGTAGACCGCAGCAATTTGCAGCGGCAGATCCTGCACACCGAAGCCCGCGTTGACACCCCCAAGGTCGAGTCGGCACGCGAATCGCTCGAAGCCCTCAACCCCAAGATCAAGGTCGTTGGTTATCAGGCCCACCTGAGCAGCCACAACGTGGAAGAAATCCTCGCTGGATACGACGTAGTGGTGGACGGCACGGACAATCTGCCCACCCGCTACCTGATCAACGATGCCTGCGTCAAGCTTGGCATCCCCAATGTGCATGGCGCGGTGTATCGCTTCGAGGGCCAAGTAACGGTGTTCTGGCCGGGCTATGAAAAACAGCGCGGCGGATGTTACCGCTGCATGTTTCCCGAACCGCCGCCCGCCGAAATGGCGCCGTCCTGCTCCGAGATTGGCGTGCTGGGCGTCATGCCGGGCGTGATCGGCGTGCTGCAGGCAGTCGAGGCACTCAAAATTCTGCTCAACATCGGCGAGCCGCTGGTGGGCAGGATGCTCTATTACGACGCATTGGGTGCACGCTTCAACGAATTCAAGGTCAAACGCGACCCGGACTGCCGCCATTGCGGCGACGAGGCAAACGCCAGCGGTTACACCGACTACGCCCAGGTCTGCGCCACGGCATCCTGATTCCCCACGCAAGAGAAGGCACCCGCATGGCTATCGCGTACACGATAAAGCAATACCTGGACAACAACCGGATTGTATACACCGTGCTGGACCTGCCCGCGATCACTTCTCTTGCGGAGGCCGCCACCGCTGCCGGAATACCCCCGCGCTCCCTGGCGCAAACCGTGCTCCTGAAAGACCAGATCGGACTGGTGATGGCCGTCATGCCGATCACGCATGAACTGGATCTCGATGCCCTTTGCAAGATGCTGCACCGCAAGCTGGAGCCTGCCCAGGACATGCAAATCACCGCCATTTTCCGGGACTGCAAGCCCGGCTTCATCCCCCCGTTGGGAGAGGCTTACGGTGTGCGGGCTATCATTGACGACAGTCTGATTCAGTCAGGAGATATCTGTTTCACCTCGGGCAGCCTCGCGCATCTTGTCAAAGTGACCAGCAAAAGCTTTCATATCATGCAGCGCAATGCCTGGCTGGGCGGCAGTTTCGCGCGCCCCATAGTCCGTGAGGACGGCCTTCCGGCGTCCGGCGACACTCAAGGGGCCGCACAGAATGAAAGTGACCGTGCACAGGACATCAAGCACCGCATTGAGCGCATGGGGGCACTTCCCGCGCTGCCGGAGATGGCGCAGAAGATCATTCAACTGAGCGCCAACCCAAATGCACGTGCGGAGGATCTCGCCAGGCTTGTCGAAATGGATCCCGCGCTGGCCGCCCAGGTCATGCGCTATGCCAGCTCGTCATTTTTTGGCTATCAGGGCCGCGTCGATTCGGTGCGAGTCGCCATAGCCCGGGTGCTGGGCTATGAAATGGTCATCAACCTCGCCTTGGGACTGGCCACGGCAAAGCCATTCAAGATCCCTCAACACGGCCCCCTCGGTTTAAGCGCCTTCTGGCGCCACGCCACCTACAGTGCCGCGCTGATGCAGGCATTGGGCAAGGCCATGCCCGAACCCATCCGGCCGCGTGCCGGGTTAAGCTACCTCGCGGGCTTGCTGCACAACATCGGGCACCTTCTGATGGGGGGGCTGTTCAAGCAGGAGTTTTTACAATTAAACGATCAGGTGGGTAAAAACCCCGAAAAATCCATCGCCGCACTGGAAACCGAGACCTTGGGCATAAATCACGGGCAGATGGGGGCCTGGCTAACCGGGGCCTGGCGCCTGCCCGAAGAAATCACCGTTACGGTGCGTGAACACCATAACGAAGCCTATGTCGGCCCGCACGCGACCTATGCCAACCTGGCATTAATCGCCGACCGTATGCTCAAAACCCACGGCATAGGCGAGGGCGAAGGCCATGACCTGCCGCCCGCTATCTTGCAAGCGCTGCAACTGGATGAGGTACAGATAGTCATGGTAATGAACCGTGTGCTGGAAGGCTGCGAAGGGCTTGATGCAATGGCACAGCAAATGGCGGTCTGACCACCAGTCATGCCACCTTCGCATCCCCAGCTTTAGTGCCACGAGGCGCAAGCGCCTGCTTGAGCCTGTCGCGCAAATCGTTGAGATGACCGTGAAAAAAATGGTCAACCCCCTTCATGCAGATAACCCTCGGTGGGCGCGCCAGGCCATCCACCCAATCCAGTACCTCGTCGCAGGGAACGATCTCATCCTGATCCCCTTGAATCAACAGCCACGGACATGACGGCAAAGGTACAGCGTCAAGATCAAAAAGATTCGCTGGCGGCGCCACCGTAATAAGGCGTGCCACCGGCCTGCGGCCAGCACCGCATAGCGCAACGTAGGCCCCGAAAGAAAAGCCCGCCAGCCAGACAGCATGTTCTGGGTACTGCTCTTCAACCCAATCCAGCACCGCCAGCAGGTCTTCCGTTTCGCCAACGCCGTGCGCATAGCTGCCCGCGCTCGCCCCCACACCCCGGAAGTTAAAGCGTAGCGTCCCCACGCCCAGCTCATTAAAGGTGCGGGACATGTAATGCACTACCTTATTGGCCATGGTGCCGCCAAAAAGTGGATGCGGATGGCAGATCACCGCTACGGCACGCATCGCCTCCACCTCAAGCGGCAACGAGGTAATAGCCTCCAAATTGCCCGCAGGACCCGCTATGGTCAAGGGCGCGCTGACGCAAGGGACATCGGTTTCTCCATCATAAAGATGGCCATCCAGACTCAGCGGCAAGACAACCTCCGAATATTTCCACATAACGCTGGAAGACAAAATCACACATAACCAACAATCAAATTATATCATTGGCGTGCAGGATTAACCGTATGAGGGCGGTCCATGGCCCGCAAATTCTGGAGACACTCCAAAAAATATTGCTAAACTATTGGAAAATTTCTCAAATAGCACTAGAATATGGCGCTTGCTCGATACTTAACTGTTTTCAGTATCGGGAAATGGTGGATATTCGCGTTTATTTTTTTCATTAGGATTATAGGAACTGACATGAAACACCCAATTCTCCTTGCTTCTTTGTTGGCGTTGTCCCTGGCTGCTTGCGGCAAAAAGGAAGAAACAGCCGAAGCTCCTGCTCCCGCTCCCGAAGCTGCTGCTCCTGCCGAAGCTGCTCCTGCCGCTCCTGCTGAAGCTGCTCCTGCTGCTCCTGCCGAAGGCGGCGCTGCTGCTCCTGCCGAAGGCGCTGCTGCTCCTGCTGCTCCTGCCGCTGGTCAGTAAAAGTTTGTAACTTATAGCATTGCTGTTCTTGAAAGCCGGCCTTAGTGCCGGCTTTTATTTTTTCGCGTCCATGATTTTCTCTGTTGCCTGGATAAAATCCAGGACATGCCGGGTGTTCGCCCCCAAATCACCCTTTCCAATGCGCGATTCCGAACGCACATAGACAGCGCTTCCTCCTTGCGGCGAAGGCTGCAGCCAGACAGTTACATCGTCCTTGAAGCGCCATACCGGCGTGGCCACCACTGCGCGCAAAATCTTGTGCTCAGCGTCAATTCCGGCAATTTCCCACCCCAAATCGTGCGCCGCACGGCTTAGCGCCTCGAACAGAGGCTGCATTGCAAGATCATAATGGCGCGGACGCAGCTCGGGAAAAATCGCGTCATCACGCACTTCCGCCACATGCGTCGTAAGATATGTCTTGAGCCGGACGGCAAAACCCGGCGGCTCGCCAAAGGGAGAGCGGTTCCACGCCAGTCCCAGTGCGAGTAACACAACAGGGATGAGCAGCACCGCCAATGCCAGTCGCAGGACGAACGCCGTCGTCGAAACATCCACTCTCTACCCTCCAGAACCGATCCTAAAAAAAGCTATTGAACCCTGGCAGCCTGCCTGACTTAGGTCGAATCTACTGCGAAAGCGGAAAATGGACCGCTTTCTCGCTACGATCCCCTAAGTCAGACAGGCTGCTAGCAGAGGACACAAAGAAATTCATAAGGTTAGCGTAACAGTACAGCCACCCGGCAGGTGATGCAGTATACCGTGCCAAGGTCTTGTTTTTCCTCTGTGTTCTCCGTGTGCTCTGGGGTGAAATGCCGTTTTTAGGTTGATATGTTAACGAAAAAATCTGCCTGGACTTTGCTTTGCACCCGGGGTTTACAGCAGTATCATGAAGCCGGAAGTCCTGAAATATCGGGCGACCCGGCTGGCGTGATCTCACTTGAGTTTATCAGATATTTACATGCATTTTGAAAGGAACCTCCCATGCTTATTGGCCTTCCCAAAGAAATCAAAGACGATGAAAACCGGGTTGGGATGACGCCCGACGTGGTGCAAACACTCTCCCGCCGCGGCCACCGTGTTTTAGTGCAAAGGGGCGCGGGCTTGGGGAGCGGCATCATGGATGGCGAATATCACGCCGCAGGCGGCGAAATTGTGCCCGACGCCGCAGCGGCGTGGTCCGCACAGATGGTGGTGAAGGTGAAGGAGCCTATTGCATCCGAATACGCCTTTTTGCGCCAGGATCTCACGCTCCTCACCTACCTGCACCTGGCTGCCAACCGCGCGCTGGCCGAGCGCATGCTGGCATCGGGCGTCACCGGCATTGCCTATGAAACCGTGACGACTTCCAACGGTCATCTTCCCCTGCTTGCGCCGATGAGCGAAGTGGCTGGGCGCATGGCTACCCAGGTGGGTGCAACCTGCCTTGAGAAACATATGGGTGGGCGCGGTGTGCTGCTGGGTGGAGTGCCGGGGGTATCGCCGGGGCAGGTGGCGATTTTGGGCGGTGGCGTAGTGGGCCTCAATGCGGCCAGAATCGCCGTGGGCATGGGCGCGCAGGTGACCATCCTCGATACGCGCCACGAGCGCCTGCAATATCTGGATGACATCTTCATGGGACGGCTTCAGACCCGCACCAGCAACGAGACAAATATCGAAGATGCCGTGTTCCATGCCGACCTGGTGGTCGGCGCGGTGCTGATCGCCGGTCACCGCGCACCCTGGCTGATAACGCGTGACATGCTACAGGGCATGCGCCCCGGCAGCGTGATTGTGGATGTCTCGGTCGATCAGGGTGGCTGCGTGGAGACCACCCACCCCACCACCCATCATGATCCCACGTACATCGTCGGCGGCGTGGTGCATTACTGCGTTGCCAACATGCCGGGGGCAGTGCCGCGCACCAGCACGCTTGCGCTGGTCAATCAGACCTTGCCCTACATCATTGCGCTGGCAGACAACGGTTTGAACGCCTTACGCGGCGACGCAACCTTGCGTGCGGGACTCAATACCCATCGTGGCGCACTAACTTGCCGTGGCGTGGCGGAGGACCTGGGGATGCCGTACACAGAGGCAGAGACCGCGCTCGCGTTGTAGCAGCGTTTTAACCTATAAAAAGCAGGTAGGACTGGCGGTTTCAGGTCTGAAGCGTAACGCTCTTATGATCTTAACCCGAATTTATGAAACATTCGGGTTAAAAACGGCGATTGGAATTCAGGGTATAATCCGCCGTTATTTTTCCATTCCATTAAGAAGGTTGAACCCATGCGCCCCAGCGGTCGAGCTCAAGACGAATTGCGTCCTATTACACTAACCCGCCGCTATACCAAGCACGCCGAAGGTTCGGTACTGGTGGAGTTCGGCGATACGAAGGTCATATGTAACGCCACTGTGGAAGAGAAGACCCCGCGCTTCCTGAAAGGTACCGGCAAGGGCTGGGTAACGGCGGAATACGGCATGTTGCCGCGCTCCACCGGTCAGCGCATGGGCCGCGAGGCGGCACAAGGCAAACAGGGCGGGCGCACCATGGAAATCCAGCGCCTCATCGGGCGCTCGTTGCGTGCCGTGGTGAATATGGAAGCGCTGGGCGAGCGCACCATTACCGTAGATTGCGACGTTATCCAGGCGGACGGCGGCACGCGTACCGCCTCGATCACCGGCGGCTACGTCGCACTGGTTGACGCCATTGCCCATTTGCGCAAGCGCAACCTCATCAAAGGTAACCCTATCCACGGCTTTATCGCCTCCGTGTCGGTGGGCATTTACCAGGGACTCCCGGTGCTGGATCTCGATTACAAGGAGGATTCCGAGGCTGAGACCGACATGAATGTCATCATGAACGAGGCGGGTGCTTTTGTTGAAATCCAGGGTACCGCCGAGGGCCACGCCTTCCGTATGGACGAACTGCTGACCATGATCGAGCTCGCCAAAACTGGCATTAGCGACCTGATCAAGAAACAACAGGCAGCGTTACAGGGCTAACCGGAGCGTACACATGAAGCGCATTGTGCTGGCCAGCAACAACGCAGGCAAGGCCCGTGAAATCAGCGAAATGCTGGCGGGGCATTATATCGAAGTGCTGCCCCAGTCGGCGTTCGGCGTCCCGGAAATAGAAGAGACGGGCCTGACCTTCGTGGAGAACGCCATCCTCAAGGCGCGTAACGCAGCACAGCACACCGGCCTGCCTGCCATCGCCGATGATTCCGGGCTTGAGGTGGACGCCCTCAATGGCGCACCCGGCATCTATTCGGCGCGATATGCAGGGCCGGGTGCCGATGACCGCGCCAATCTGGAAAAGCTGCTTGCCGATCTTGCCGATGTCCCAGAGCCTCAACGTTCGGCACGCTTCCAATGCTTTATGGTTTACATGCGGCACGCCCTCGACCCCACCCCGATCATTTGCCAGGGCACCTGGGAAGGAAGCATTCTGTTCACGCCGCGCGGCACCCATGGCTTTGGTTACGATCCAGTGTTCCTCGTGCCGCGGCGGAATTGCTCCGGCGCGGAACTTGCGCCAGAGGTGAAAAACCGCTTGAGCCATCGCGGGCAAGCCCTGCGTCAACTGCTCAGCGCATTAACCTGAAAATGGCGTAAGGGCCTAGTGCCGTGTCACAGGGGTTTTGACGCCTGCTGCGGCGCTGCAAAACGCTGTGGCAAGGCGCCGCCCCGCTGGCGTGGCGGGTCCCACGTCAAGGGGCGGCAACACCGCCACAGCGTTTTCCAGCGCCGCCCGGAGGGAGCCTCTGAGCGGGCCGGGAGCGTTGTTGCGCCTCCTCGACATAGCGTCAGGCTATGCCTTCGTCGGCGCGCCTAACCCCCGGCCCGCTCAGAGGCTCAGCAGGCGTCAAAACCCCTGTGACACGGCACTAGCATGCGGTCAGCCAAACTTCGCCGTCCTGCTCGATGCGCGCAGCGCCTTGGTTTCTATCCATTTCTTCACGCGATTGGCATCACCAATACGCGTATAGGCACCTTGTGAATCGAGCAGCACGATAATCACCGGTTGCTGCGCTATCCGCGCCTGCATTACCAGGCAGCGCCCCGCTTCGTTGATATATCCCGTCTTGCTCAGGCCAATATCCCAGCCGACGTTCTTTATCAGGGCATTGGTGTTTCTGAAATGCACGGGAAGAGAGCGCTCGTTGAGCGCCACGTCGTAGGATTCGGAGGTGCTGAAGCGGCGGATTAGCGGATACTGGTAAGAGGCCTTGACCATTTTGACCAGATCCTGCGCGGTGGCACTGTTCTCGGCATGTAAACCGGTGGAGTCGATAAAGCGGCTTTGCGTCATCCCGATCTCGCGCGCCTTACGGTTCATGGCCTCGACGAATGCGTGGCGGCCACCGGGGTAGGCACGTGAAAGCGCGGATGCGGCGCGGTTTTCCGAGGCCATCAGCGCCAGATGCAACATGTCTTCACGGCTGAGCACGGAGTCAACCGGCAATCTGGAGCTCGATCCCCGCAGCATGTCGACATCATCCCCGGTGACCATCAGTGGCTCATTCATGGGTAGATTCGCGTCAAGAACAACCATCGCCGTCATCAGTTTGGTGAGCGAGGCGATTGGGCTTCTTACGTCAGAATGCTTGGCGTAAATTGTTTTCTCGTCCTCCTGGCTGACCACCAGTGCCATGGATGACATCAGCACCAAACTCCCGTCATCACTGCGCGCAACCGCATATCTGTGCGAGCTCGCCTTCCGCGCATGCTTGACCCGCGCGACATGCCTGATGTCAGACTTAGCGTGACGGACGTGCTTGCGTTTTACAACTTTGACCGCCACCTTTTTGACGACGGATTTATGAGCCGTTGCAATAACGGTGGATTTCTTTCCATGGGCATGTTTATGTGCGACAGCCTCGCCCGCCATGGAGAACGCGGATGCGCAGATCAACGCGACGGCAACCAACCCTTTAGTAAACATAACCTGATACCCCTTGAATCCGCTGGCGCGCCCGTGCCGGAACCTGCGAAAATACTTTGCAACTCGCGCCTAAGCACATTAAAAATCGAACATTAAATTAATCTTAGTCTTACCTTGCAAGTCGCGCAATATACGCGCCTGATAAAATCAAAACAACATTCCCGTCCATTTCCCTGGCTTGCTACAATCTCTTGAGTTAATACCCTGGATTGCCATGTTCAATTTCACCACCCTGCCGCCGCTCTCCCTGTACGTACACATGCCCTGGTGCGTGCGCAAGTGCCCGTATTGCGATTTCAATTCGCACGAGGCAAAGGACGCCCTGCCTGAGGCCGAATACATTGCGGCATTGATCGCCGACCTCGAACAGGAGCTGCCGTCGGTGTGGGGGCGCTCTATTGAAAGCATCTTCATCGGCGGCGGAACGCCCAGCCTGTTTTCGCCCGCCGCCTTCGACCAGCTATTTTCTGAAATTCGCGCGCGGCTACCCTGCAAGCCTGGAATCGAGATCACCATGGAGGCCAATCCCGGCACCTGGGAATACGGTAAATTCCGCGAGTTCCGCGCCGTCGGCGTCAATCGTTTGTCGCTCGGCATACAAAGTTTCGACACCGGAATGCTGCAAAAGTTAGGACGCATTCATGGTGCGCGCGAGGCGTTCACTGCCGCAGAAACCGCACATGCCGCCGGCTTTGATAACTTCAACCTTGATCTGATGTTTGGCCTGCCTGGACAGTCCGTTGCCCAGGCGCTGACCGACATCGGGCACGCCATCGCCCTTCAACCCGCGCATATTTCCCTGTACCAGCTCACCCTTGAGCCGAATACCGCCTTTTACGTTAACCCCCCCGCATTGCCGGAGGATGACGCACTATGGGAGATGCAGGAACAGTGCCAGCATCAGCTCGCGACTCACGGTTACCGGCAATACGAGGTATCCGCCTACGCTCAACCTGGCCATGAATGCCGCCACAACCTGAATTACTGGCGCTTCGGCGATTATCTGGGCATCGGCGCGGGGGCGCATGGCAAGATCAGCGATGCGCAGCACCAACGCATCACCCGCAGCTGGAAAGTCAAAAACCCGCGAGATTACCTGGCCAAGGCGGCTACCCCTGCGCGCATCGGCGGAACACAACCACTGAAGCGCAACGATGTCGGCCTGGAATTCATGATGAACGCCCTGCGCCTCACCGATGGCTTTCCGGTAGCGTTATTTGCTGAGCATACCGGTCAACCGATCTCCATCGTGAAACAAGGCTTGCAGCAGGCGGAAAAAAAAGGACTGATCGAATGGGACATCCACACCATTCGTCCCACTGAGCTGGGCAGGCGCTTTCTGAATGATTTGTTGGGTCTGTTTTTGGGGGAGTAACAGCCTGTTGTACAATGACACCCCTACCAACCTCCAAACACAACAAACCATGCCTACCGTCATACTTCAAGGTTCCAATCTCACCAAAGACACCGCCCGTGCCATTGCCGCTCAGCTACATTGCGACATTGACCATGGTAGCGGCTATTACAGGCTGCGTTCAGAAGCGCCTATTGCCGCCGAAGCAGTGGCGGCACTGCGCGCCACGGCCAGCATCGATATCAACTTGCTGCCACAGGACTTCCGCCCCGATCAGGTGCGTCTGCTGGTCACCGATATGGACTCCACGCTGATCAACATCGAGTGCATCGACGAGATCGCGGACTTCATCGGCGTCAAACCCCAAGTCTCCGCCATCACGTCCGCGGCGATGCGTGGCGAGATCAATTTCGAGACCTCGCTCACGCAGCGTGTCGCCCTGCTGGCAGGCCTGCACGCGGATGCGCTGGAGCACGTCTACAACGAACGCCTGAGACCGAATCCCGGCGCCTAACAGATGATCGCCGGTCTGCGCGCCCAGGGCATCAAGATTGGCTTGGTGTCCGGCGGCTTCACCTTCTTCACCGAACGCCTCAAGGAGCGCTTCAATCTCGACTATGCCCGCGCCAATGTGCTGGAAATCGTCGACGGCCACCTCACTGGCCGCATCCTTGGCGACATCACTGGCGCGAAGGGTAAGGCCGAATTCCTGCTGGATTTATGCAAGCAGCTCGGCATCTCGCCCGCCCAGGCCGTTGCGATGGGTGACGGCGCCAACGACCTGGAAATGATGAAAACCGCTGGATTCAGCATTGCCTATCACGCCAAACCCGCTGTGCAGGCACAGGCGGGGGCGGTACTTAATCATTGCGGGTTGGAGGGGGTGCTGGGATTGCTGGATATTGCGGATAATTAGGCAAATTCCATGATAGGGTTCAATTTGATGCCTGAGCGTCAACAATTTGCTCAACCAGGGTGCAAAAAACCGCGCTTTCCGCATGCTGGTTAGCTCAAGCATCAACAAACCACGGAAACAAACATGCCACAAGGTAAATACAAAAAACTCATTTCCAAGAAAGCCAGCAAGAGTCACATGGGCTATCCCGTTGCGACGATAGCGTTTTATGGCCCAACCAACAAAGCCGCCACTAAACTGGTTTGTGGGATTGTGAAAACCGAAGGTGCTGAAGCAGAGCCAATGAAAAAATGGTTTTCGGAGAGCGACATAAGGAAATCGGAAAAAATATTGGGGGAAGTGCTTGCCTTTATCGAGCAAAACGAGGCCGGGTCTGTTGCTATGGTCGAGGAAATTATAGGCTGCCCTCATGAGGAGGGTATTGATTATCCAGAGGGCGAGTCATGCCCGCAGTGTAATTTCTGGAAAGGGCGCGACAGGTTTACCCATGAATTATTGCATTAGTGACGGTGGGGCACTACTCCGGCCCCACAATGTGCTCCACAATCAACTGCACGCTGCGGCGTCCCTGATACTCGTTGACATCCAGCTTATACGCAATATGCGATTGCTGTGATCCCTCCAGAAACGCTGCCGCGTCGCTTGCGTTAAAGGCTATTGCATCGAATATCCGTGAGTCACCCGCTATTTTTAGCACCATTTTGAGGTGTTTTTCGCCGACGATGCGCTGGTTCACGACCTGGAACTGGCCATCGAAGATCGGCTCGGGGAAGCCCTGACCCCACGGGCCGCCATTGCGCAGGGTTTCGGCCAGATCCAGGCTGATATCGCCAGGGGACAGCTCGCCGTCGCTGAGGACGATGCCTTGCAGCGCATTCTCACCCAGCTGGCGACGCACCTCTTCATCGAAGGCCTTGCTGAAGGCGTCATAATGTTCGCGCTTGAGGGTCAGGCCTGCCGCCATGGCGTGGCCGCCGAATTTGCTGAGCAGGCCGGGGTGGGTGGCCGCAACGGTGTCGAGCACGTCGCGGATGTGGATGCCGGGAATGGAGCGCGCCGAGCCTTTGATCTCGCCAGTTTTATTAATGGAGGCGAGGGCGAAGGCGATCACCGGGCGGTGCCAGCGGTCCTTGATGCGTGAGGCGAGGATACCGATCACACCCTGGTGCCAGGTTTCGTCAAACAGACACAAACCGGCAGGAAGCGTTGCACCGTCGTCCATAGGCAAATCGGCAAGGGCTGCAAGCGCCTGGTCCTGCATCTGTGTTTCGATGCTGCGGCGCTCGCGGTTGAGCTGATCAAGTTGCCTGGCCATGGCCTGCGCCTCAAGGTCGCTGTCCGTCAGCAGGCACGAGATACCCAGGGCCATGTCATCGAGGCGGCCCGCAGCGTTGAGCCTGGGTCCGACGGCGAACCCCAGGTCGCCCGCGCTGATGCGTTCGCGCGGCCTGCCCGCCACTTCGAGCAGTGCGCGGATGCCGGGGCAGCACGCGCCCGCACGGATGCGCGCCAACCCCTGTGACACGAGGATGCGGTTGACATGATCGAGCGGTACGACATCGGCAACTGTGCCCAGCGCCACCAGGTCGAGCAGTTGCGCAAGGTTCGGCGCGGGGATGCCTCGGCTCTCGAACCAGCCCGACTCGCGCAACCGCGCACGCAACGCCAGCATCACATAGAAAATCACACCCACACCCGCCAGGTTTTTGCTGGGGAAGCTGTCGCCCGGCTGGTTGGGGTTGACGATGGCATCCGCCTCGGGCAGCACCGCACCGGGCAAGTGATGGTCGGTGATCAACACCTGCATGCCATGCCGGCGTGCCGCAGCCACGCCGTCGATACTGGATATACCATTGTCCACCGTGATAAGCAGATCGGGCTCCTGCTGTGCCGCCACCGCAACGATCTCCGGCGTGAGGCCATAACCAAACTCGAAGCGGTTGGGCACCACAAAACGCACATCGTTTGCCCCCAGCAGGCGCAGGGCACGCACCGCCACCGCGCAACTGGTCGCGCCGTCGGCATCGAAATCCGCCACGATCAGGATGCGCTTGTTGCCACGCAACGCCGCGCACAATAAATCGACGGCAGGCTCGATGCCGCGTAGCCGTGCGGCAGGCGGTAGCCGTTCCAGCGTTTTTTCCAGTTCTTGCGCGCAAGACACGTGGCGTGCGGCATAAATGCGCCTGAGTGCCGGGTGTATTTCCGCAGGCAATGCGGCGCCGTCAGCGGCAGCGCGCCTGACGATGATCTTTTCTTGTTTATGCCCTTCAGGGTGCTTCTTGCTATTTTTCACGTGCTGCCTTTTTCACAAATAGGTTTCCAAAGAACGCCGCCGCTTCCAGAAGCGGCGCAATGATGACGGGGTGATACGATACATCCTGCCATCGGCGGGGAGAATATCCAGCACATTTATATCGCGCCGTTTCAAGGTATCCAGCAAGGGTGAAAACCAGTTGTCGACGAGCTGCTCCAGCGCCGCACCCCACGCGCCGACATCGCCGTAAAGGGCCGCGCTGTATGCCGCATCCAGCACCATCAGGTGCGCGCCGGGTGCAGGGTTGTACTCCAGCCAGTGACTTGCGGAATCAGGGACGGCGGCATGAGGGATGCCCGCGAGATGCGCCAGCCCCATTGCTACCGGATTGTTGCTCCACATATGACTCCACCGTGCCGGTATAGTGCTAGGCGTATACCCACCGCCCCAGAACCACACGCTGTTGATGGGGGGTGCGCCGCGCGCCATGCGGGCCTGATTCACCGGGCTGGCATGGAACAGCATCTGCACTTCGTTGAGCACGGTATGCCAGCGCCTGCCCCGTGCGCCGGAGGGCAGGAAGCCATCAATACTGCGGCCTAACACCTCGCGCAGATCATAGGTGCGGATGTGCGGGTCTTCCGGCAGGCACAGATACCACCGTTCAGGGTGTGGCGCTTCGAGATGCCAGCCATCCGGGGAAAACAGCGCGTTTAACTCCGCCACCAGGCTGTCTGCCTCGGCTTGGGTAATCTTCAATGTTTGGCTGTCAAACAGTATCAAATGGGCTTGATCGGCGCGCAGATGCACCGGATCGGCACGCAGCCAGAAGGCATCGGACCGCTCCCCAACGTCCGCCGCCCGCGTCACCGCCGCCACCGGCATATCCTGCGCCGGGTCGCGCTCCACGTCGAACAGATGAAACAGCGTCGCTTCCAGGCTCTTGGCCGGGATATCTTCCACGACAGCGCGGGCAAGCAAGGTCTCCACCGCCGCGCAGTTGAGATTGGCGAAATCGGCAGCGCGCAAGCCCGGCGGGCCGAACAGGCCGGGAGCGAGTATGGTCAGGGTGGGTGAGTTTGTCATGGGGCTATTGTAAGGCAAAAGGAATGAACCCATCGCAGATCCACGCATTCCCTATTAAATAACCATCCAGTTATAACCGGCAAGGAAAGCAGGCATCTCGAAAGCCTCCGATCAAAAGTCCTTGCGCTACGCTCCTGCCAAAGCGATACAATGCGCGTTTACTCTAAACAAGCGCCCAGCCCACCTACCGTAGCCCCATGGATTTATGATATCACCCAATAATCCTCAAGCCTCCCGCCAGCGCGACATGCTCCCTCTCATGGTGGGTGCGATGGGCGTCGTCTATGGCGATATCGGAACGAGTCCGCTTTACGCCATGAAGGAGACCTTCGGCGGCATCCATGCGGTCGCTCCTGAGTTGGACCATGTGTTCGGCATACTTTCCCTGATCTTTTGGGCGCTGGTAATTGTTGTCTCTCTCAAGTATGTGGCGTTCATCATGCGGGCCGACAACAAGGGCGAGGGTGGGATCATGGCGCTCATTGCCTTGACGCAGCGGGCCACCTCAACCAGTTTCCGCGCGCGCTGGTTGCTGGCATCGCTGGGCCTGTTTGGCGCGGCCTTATTCTATGGCGATGGCATGATCACGCCTGCGATTTCGGTGCTTAGTGCCGTGGAAGGTCTGCAAATCGCCGCCCCTGCACTGGAACCCTACATAATTCCCGTGGCGCTGGCAGTCCTGGTGATATTGTTCCTGTTTCAGCGCAGGGGTACCGCAGGGGTCGGAGCGCTCTTCGGGCCGGTCATGGGTCTCTGGTTCACAACACTCGCTGTGCTCGGCATTGTCAACATTGTTAATTTCCCCCAGATCTTGGCGGCTGTTAACCCCGCCTACGCCGTCGAGTTCTTTCTTCATAACAAGTGGCAAGGATTCCTCGCACTGGGCACGGTGGTGCTAGCAGTGACTGGCGCCGAGGCGCTGTACGCTGACATGGGGCATTTTGGCAAAAAGCCCATCCAGGTCGCATGGTTCTTCCTGGTTCTGCCCGCCCTGCTGCTCAACTATTTCGGCCAGGGTGCGCTGCTTATCCACGACCCGTCCACCGCGCGCAATCCCTTTTTCATGATGGCCCCCTCCTGGGCCCTGTATCCCCTGATCGCGCTGGCGACGGCGGCTACGGTTATCGCCTCCCAGGCAGTGATCTCCGGTGCCTTCTCTGTGACGCGTCAAGCCATTCAGCTCGGTTACGCGCCGCGCATGGAGATGCTGCACACCTCCGACAAGGCAGCAGGGCAGATTTATCTGCCCCTCATCAACTGGGGCTTGCTGATTGGCATTGTGGCATTAGTGATCGGTTTTGAATCTTCGAGCAACCTGGCCGCCGCTTACGGTGTCGCTGTAACCGGAACCATGGCGATCGACACTATCCTCGCCTTCGTTGTGGTGAGCACGTTGTGGGGCTGGAACTGGGCTGCCGCGGCGGCGGTCATGTTGTTGTTTCTTGTGATCGACCTTGCATTCTTCGGCGCTACTGCCCTGAAAATTGCTCACGGCGGCTGGTTTCCCCTGGTCATCGCCGCCATCGTCTTCACCATCCTGGCGACATGGAAAAAAGGCCGCGAAATTCTTATAGCCCGCCTGAGCGCCGAGGCGATGGCGCTGGCTCCCTTTCTGGCGACGATCGCGGCCCATCCACCGATGCGCGTCCCCGGTACCGCGGTCTTTCTTACCACGAGCTGCGAGGGCGTGCCCCACGCCCTGCTGCATAACCTTGCCCACAACAAGGTGCTGCACGAGAAAGTGATATTCCTTACCATCGTCACCGAAGACATCCCCTACGTGCCCGTGCAAGACCGTTTTGAAGTGGAGCCGCTGGGCAACGGCTTCTCCCGCATCATCATGCATTTCGGCTTCAAGGATGACCCCGACGTACCCAAAGCCCTTGCCCGATGCGAACCACTCGGCCCGCAATTCAATATGCTCGAAACCTCTTTTTTCCTGAGCCGTGAAACCCTCATCGCTACACGCATACCGGGAATGTCGCTGTGGCGGGAAAAGCTGTTCATCGGCATGGCGCGCAACGCCTCCAGCGCCATGACCTTTTTCAAAATTCCCACTAACCGCGTGATCGAACTGGGGGCGCAGGTGGCGTTGTGATGTCTGTAGGCCTCGCCTCGCAGGTCACTAATATGCCCCGGGCGGCGAGTAATTCATCCACGTCACGAAAGCTCAGGGTGAAACGGTAATTATAGCCACGCAGTGTGACCGATGATCTCCGCCGGGCAGCAATGGCCAAAATAGGGATGCGCCGGTTTGCTCATGGCCGTAGCCCCTACCGTCTTCATAACCGAACCGCATGTTGGCGGCACCCTTCTGCCCGGAACTCCGGCGAGTAGCGCTGCTTCTCTTTCATGTTCTCCTCCTTTCTGTGCAATCCATCCCGTAGCGGACTCACCAAGCAGGTGAACCCGCAGGACGTGAAAAAGTCCACTTAAAACATATTGCCCACTGCCAAAGGAAGCGGTCAACTGCCGTTTCTAGGATCATGAGTGTCCGTTGCTCTCAGGTTACCCCACCCGGTTTTTTTGGATGTGGTGCAACTCTGATCCAGAAATCTTCCGTCCATAGTCCAAAAGAACCATGCCGGTGTCACATGCCAGCAATAATCTCCCACGAGAATTGGGGGAGTAGGTGTTAACTATTCGCTAACAACGCACAAAAACTCATCAGACAAATAAACTAAATATATAAAAGGAGCTACCTAATGAAAAGAAAATCGCTACTACCTGTTCTCATAGCCTCGATTTGTTCCACGACTGCGGCCCATGCAAGTATCGATCTGATCGCAATTGGCAGCCTGAGCGGCAGCGTTCAGGACATGTCAACGGAGACGGCCGGCTTGCTTGAGAACGGTGTCGCCGGCAATCTGCTCGGCGGCTTGGGTTCCGGCTTTGCATGGGCAGGGGGCAACACTTTCCTAGCCCTGCCAGACCGTGGTCCCAATGCCCTTGCATATAATCCACTGGTGGGTGATACCACCTCCTACATCGACCGCTTCCAAACGATCAGCATGAACCTGACGGTGAATGCAGGCCCTGGCCTAGCGTATAACCTCACGCCGACGCTGACCAAGACCACCTTGCTGTCGAGCGCGACCCCGCTTACCTACGGTACAGGCGCCTTAGGGACCGATGCTACTCATACGCTGGGCAGCGGCGTGCCGGCTTTGAACGCCATCAACGGCACCAATTACTTCACCGGCCGCTCGGATGGCTTCAACCCCACCCTACCTTCAAGCAATCCCAACAATGCCCGGCTTGATCCCGAGGGCGTGCGCGTCTCCAACGACGGCAAGAGCATTTTTGTTTCCGACGAATATGGCCCTTACGTTTATCAGTTTGATCGTGCCACCGGCCAGCGCATCAAGTCTTTTGCGCTCCCTGGCAATCTCGCCGTGGCAATCCAGGGACCCACGACCGCTTCAGAGGTTTCTCCCACTAACACGTCAGGCCGGGTAGCCAACAAGGGCATGGAAGGTCTGGCGATCACGCCGGACGGAAAGACCTTGGTGGGTGTCATGCAGGCGCCCTTGCTTCAGGATGCCGGCAAACAACTCCGGCTCGTCACGATTGATATCGCGACAGGGGCCACGAAAGAATACGGCTATAGATTGACGAACGGTACAGGCGTGAGCGAAATCGTTGCCATCAACGATCATGAGTTCCTGGTCGACGAACGTGACGGCAAGGGCCTGGGCGACGGCTCTGCCGCCTCCGTCAAACAACTGTTCAAGATCGACATTGCCGGTGCTACGGATGTGAGCGGCGTGGCCAGTCTCACCACGTCAACCCCCGCAGTGAGCAAGACCTTGTTTTTGGACGTGAGAGCCGCGCTCAATGCTAAAGGCATCGCCGACACGCAAATTCCATCCAAGATCGAGGGTTTCGCATTCGGCCAGGATTTGGCAGACGGCAGGCATACGCTGTACATGACCAACGACAATGACTTTGACCCCGCCACCTCCGGTCCGAACAACTTCTATGTCTTCGCCGTAAGCAATGCGGATATGGGTACCTCCGCCCTGGGTACGGGCGCTGCCACTATCTATACGGCTCAAAATATCGCGGCCGTTCCGGAGGCGAACACCTACGCGATGATGCTGGCGGGCCTTGGCGTGGTGAGCTTCGTGGTCCGCCGCAAACAGGAGTCAAAGTAACGAAAGTGACGGCAACGAACCGGCTCGCATATCACGCGAGCTGGTGGGATCATATGGCGGAGGTGCCAGTAAAGAGCTTTGATGCGTTCCTGGTGCGCCTCGCTGTCTGGGACGCGACAGGCTACGCTTACGATGAGCCTGATGATGTTGGCGTGACCGATGTGACAGGCGAGGCAGATAGCGACGCCTGACACATATGCCGACAACGCTTGTTTGGCACCGTTTGACACTGGCAAAAGAAAAAGGGTTAGGCTCGCCTAACCCTTTGATTTAATATGGCGTCCCCAAGGGGATTCGAACCCCTGTTACCGCTGTGAAAGAGCCGCCTCATGGACTATCCTGGACTTCGCCGGACAACACCAATCATTTATTTATCAAATAGTTGCTTGATTTGTCGTCCAACAAGGTCTAAGCTAATCCAGCGCCATCAGTTTGGCACCAGTTTGGCACGGAGACCCACCATGGCAAGATCACAGCGATCAGTAAAGCTGGAAACCCGGACGGCGCGGCTCAAGCTCCCCATCGGTAGCCGCAATTTTGTGACCATTTGCGAAGGGGTGGCGCTTGGCTACCGGCGAACCGGGGAGGGCTTCGGTACATGGCAGGCCCGCATCTGGGACGGCACCCAATACCACTACCGGAAGCTGGGGGTGGCTGACGACCACCGTGACACCAACGGCGTGGACGTATTGAGCTTCATTCAAGCCCAAGACTTGGCAAGGGCGTTTATTGAAGAAATCACAAACCCCAAGGTCACCCTAAGGCCTGTCACCGTAGCCGAGGCCGTCGAGCGTTATTTGAAATGGTATCGGGAACACCGCCGAGCCTATAAAGAAACTGAAACCACCATCAAGGCCCATATTCTCCCCCACTTCAACAACCGGCTAATCACCGAGATCAGCACCCACGAGATACGACACTGGCACAACACCCTGGCGGCTCAACCCGCCCGCGTTCGCGTCCGTACCGGCGCAAAACCCGCCTACAAAGACAAGCCGGTTACCGAGGGACAAAAGCGCTCACGCAAATCGACAGCCAACCGCATATTGACCGTTCTCAAGGCGATTCTTAACAAAGCCTTTCAAGACGAACTTATTCCCGACAATGCCGCGTGGCGGCGCGTAAAACCGTTTGCCAATGCCGACGAACCCATTACCCGCTTTCTCACAGAAGCAGAATGCACACGCCTGATAAATACCTGCCGTCCCGATTTTCGCCAACTGGTGAAATCAGCGCTGTTCACCGGCGCACGTTACAGCGAACTTGCCCGCTTGTGTGTTGCTGACGTAAACACAGATACCGGCATGATCTATGTTTCACCAGAGGCCAAATCAGGCCGGGGTCGTCATGTCCCGCTGTCTGCCGAAGGGCTGGACTTCTTCAAGTCTCAAATCGCTGGCAGATCGGGCAAGGAGCCGGTCTTCACCCGCGAAGACGGTACACCCTGGGGAAAGAATCACTACTCACGCTTGCTGAAACAGTCTTGCGCCATTGCGAAGATCGAACCTGAGATAGGGTTTCACGAACTGCGCCATACTTATGCTTCATTGCTTGCCCAGGCGGGAGCTGACTTGCTGACTATCTCAAAACTGCTGGGACACTCTGACACTCGCATTACGTCAAGGCATTACGCCCACTTGTGCGACCAGACCTTGAAGAATGCCGTCCAGACACTCTTGCCGAGTTTTGGACACAAATCAGCAAGTAAAGTGCAAGCGATACGATGATGCAGCAATGGGCGGACTATCTGGACAAGCTGAAAGCTGGTGCGGAGGTTATACGGCTGCATGATGGCGCCGCCCAAGACAAAGGACGCGCCGAAGAAAACACGCCCACCCTTCAGCTTGTTACTTAGTAACCGATAAGTTACCATAAGATGACCATAGTTCAAGAATACCTGGACAAACACGGCTGCTCTCCCTTTGGCCGCTGGTTTGATGACCTGGATGCCCGCGCGGCCGCCAAAGTGGTCTCCGCCCTTTATCAACTGGAACAGGGAAACCAGTCCGAGGTGAAAGGCGTGGGCGGCGGCGTGTTCGAGCGCCGCATTCACTTTGGGCCAGGGTATCGCCTCTATTTCGGGCGCGAGGCCGACCGGTTCATCCTGCTCCTGGCTGGCGGAACCAAGCAGCGCCAAGACAAAGACATTGCCGAGGCGCAAGCCCGCTGGCAAGACTACAAGCACCGCAAACGCGAAACGAGGTAACCATGGCACTGACCAAAGCATTTCGAGACACCGTAATGGCCCGCGCACAACGCGACCGCACCTTTCGGGAAGCCATGCTCTCCGAGGCCATCACTCATTTCTTAGAGGGTGACCTGGATGCAGGCAAGGCCATGTTGCGTGATTACATCAACGCCACCGTCGGCTTTGAAGCGCTGGCAGAACGCACCGGCATACCCGCAAAGAGTCTACACCGCATGCTGGGTCAACGCGGCAATCCCAGCATCGGCCATTTCGTTGAGGTGTTAAAGGTGTTGCAAGCATCGGAAGGCATTTCGATTGGGGTGAGCACGGAGCGGAACGCGGCTTGATGGTTTGCCGCGCCTAGCCCGACGGGGCGAACACCGGGAAATATGATCCGCAAAAAACTCGCAAGACCGCATTAACTATCTAATAATAATCAGATTTATGATGGCGCGCTGAAACCAATCCATATAGGACGCAAGTATGGTACACTATGTTCTATTGGATGCGCTGGGAAACCACAAGACTGTGGTCACAGCCATTTGATACGAGACGCTGAGGACAGAAAGACAAAACCCCGTGCTTCACTAGGGCGCGGGGTTTTGTTGACCTTAGCTAAGCAGCCGAAGGACAGGGGGGTTTCTTATGACGGATTCCCAAACAGTGAGGTTAAATTCATTTAACGAACACTGTGTGTACAATATAGCTTGATATTGGTAAAATGTCAATACATTTTCATGCCCCCAATACACCCCAGCCTTCGGCATTTTGAAAACTATTAATTTAGGATAACAAAATGTCAGATAACAAGCTGTTCCGCCTGCCTCAAGTCCGTGAAATAACTGGCCTTGGGCGCTCTACCATCTACGCAAAAATTAAAGCTGGTGAATTCCCTGCCCCGATAAATCTAGGCGTGCGAGCTGTTGCTTGGCGCGCTGCTGATGTTGCTGGCTGGGTAGATTCGCGCGTTCGTAACCCGCAAGTTTAAGGGGGCGCCATGACCAGAAAAGAAAACGCCCCAATGAAGGGGCGCGGAAGTTGTGTAGCTGACACGCACAATTCTACCGCAAACAATCCCGTTGCCGCCGTGCTCGGTATACATTTTGGGACAACCCTGTCCCAAAACGCCTGCGCTCGGCGGCAACCATGCCTTCGGCAGCCCGGACCGTCCTGCGTCCGCAGCGGCGCGCGACTACGCAGCGCACCACAGCTACCACAATGACTCTACGCCTTTCGTTGGCATCCCATTTTGTCTACGCCTGCGCTCTCGCGCAGACTCCGACAAAACAGGACGCCCTAGGCTATCCGGGGGTTGCCAGCCATCGCTCGCTTACGCGTCGCTTCCATGGCTGGCGCCAGGGCTGTATGTTTTGATGACTGGCAAAGTGGGTGCGGCATGAATGGCCTTAACCGCACCAGGGAAGCCCTGCATTTCATTCCAACCAGTGACCGCGATACCTGGGTGAAGATGGGCATGGCGATCAAGTCCGATCTTGGCGATACCGGCTTTGACCTGTGGAGCGAATGGAGCCAGCAAGACGAAAGCTACAACGACCAAGACGCCCGCGCCGTGTGGAAGGGCATCCGGGCCGATGGCAGGGTGACGATCGGGACGCTGTTCCATGAAGCCAAGGCGAACGGCTGGCGCGATGATGGAACGCACCAGAAGCAGACACCGGAGGAAGTCGCCGAGCGGGAACGCAAGGCACTGGAAGCCGAGGCCGAACGCGAACAAGCACGCGCTGGGGCGGCGACAAGAGCGGCTACCACATGGAGAGCTGCACGACCCGCCCCAGACGATCATCCCTACCTTGTGCGCAAGCGTATCAAGGCCAACGGGGCACGCCTGTACAACGGGGCGCTGGTGATCCCCCTACGTGCCGATGGTGATCTGTATTCCCTGCAATTCATCGAAGCCAATGGCGACAAGAAGTTTTTAACCGGCGGGCGCGTGGCGGGCTGTTATTTCAGTATCGGCACCACGAAAGGTGCGGCGGCGCTGTGTATTGCCGAAGGCTTTGCAACGGGCGCGACCATCCACGAAGCCACGGGCTACCCGGTAGCGGTGGCCTTCAATGCTGGTAACCTGCTGGCGGTGGCAAAGACCATGCGCGAGAAATTCCCCGCCCCGCCCGTGATACTGTGCGCCGATGATGATTACCAAACCGAGGGTAACCCCGGATTGACCAAGGCCACTGAGGCGGCGCGATCTGTGGGCGGACTGCTGGCTATCCCAGACTTTGGCACTAACCGACCGGATGGCGCGACCGACTTTAACGACCTGCATCAAGCTCAAGGGCTGGAAGCCGTCAAGCACGCCATAACGGGCGCTTTAACTTCGGGCGATGCAATGACCCTGCCGGAACAAACAAACACAACGGGCGACGCTGTAGGAGCGCACAAGGCAAACATCCCACAGGTGCAGATAACGTGTGCTGCCAACATCAAGCCCGAACCAATCCGCTGGTTATGGGATGGGTGGTTAGCGCGTGGAAAATTCCATATTTTCGCAGGACAAGCTGGTACTGGTAAAACCACAATTGCAATAGCCCTCGCCGCAACGGTAAGCATCGGCGGGCGCTTTCCAGACGGTACGCGCGCACCCGTGGGTAACGTGCTGATATGGTCAGGAGAAGATAGCGCGAAAGATACGCTGGTGCCGAGATTGCTTGCCGCTGGCGCGGATATGGCAAAGGTGCATTTTATCGGCGATGTTCAACACCGGGGTGAGGTACGCAGCTTTGATCCGGCGACGGACATTAAGGCCATGATGGATGCTGCCGAAAGGATTGGCGATGTTGTTTTGTTATTGGTTGATCCTGTTGTCAACGCGGTTGCGGGTGACAGCCACAAAAACGGCGAGGTGCGGCGGGCATTGCAACCCCTGGTTGATTTTGGTGAAAAGCTGGATTGTGCCGTGTTAGGTATTTCTCACTTTTCCAAAGGGACGGGCGGCAAAGACCCGATGGAGAGGGTAACCGGCTCCCTGGCCTTCGCTGCATTGGCGCGGGTGGTATTGGCAACAGGCAAGATCAATGAAGGCGGCAAGGTTAAACGGATATTTTGCCGGGCGAAAAGCAATATCGGCCTGGACAGCGGCGGCTTTGAATATGACCTGCACCAGAAAGAACTTGACGACCACAAGGGCGTTTTCTCCAGTTATGCGCTTGGGGTCAAGCGGTGGACGGAACAGCGGCTGAATTGCTGGCTGAAAACACCGGAGAAGATGAAAGCGATGGAGCAAGTGTAGAAGCATTTCTGCGTGATGCGCTAGCCGATGGAGCGGTGGCACAAAAAGAACTTGAGCAGGAATGCAAAGGCGCAGGTTTTTCGCTTTCCACTATCAAGAGGGCAAAGAAACGGCTGGGCGTAGTATCGAAAAAAGATGGCATGAAAGGCGTTTGGTTTTGGAGCTTGCCCGGTGGAAAATACGAAGGGGTTCACGAAGGGGCCGAAGAGGTTCAACAAAATAGTGTGAACCCCTTCGGGAAATTTGAACCCCTTCGGGAGGATTCCACCGCAACCACCGTACCTAACCTTTCTCACTTGAGGGTTTAATCATGGGCGCACTTGAGTTGATTCTTGAACTACGGCGCAAGGGATGTTCGATTGTTGCGGATGGCGGCTATCTGGATATTTCACCCGCTGACAACCTGTCACCCGAGATGGTGCAGCAACTCAAGCAAAGCAAGACGGAAATACTGGCCGAGCTACAACGGGAAACCCGGCGGCAAAAAGTCATTACCCTGCTGGAAGAGACTCCCGATATACAACGGGCATTCTACGCCGACACGGACAGCGACCCGCATAACGTCATTCTGGCGATTGCTATCCGCCATGTGGCGACCTTGGAAATGCTGATAGACAAGGCGAAGTATGACCCGTGGCGCTTGCTGGCGTTAATCCACGGGCAGGCGACGCACTAGAGGAAGGGGGAAATCATGCAAATACTTGAAGCTGAACTACTGAGCGATTCCGCCGTGACATCCTGTTCGACGACTGACACCGAAGCACCGAAGGCCAGCTATGAGGCCGTGCGCTTCAACGCCATGAAGCACGGCATCCTTTCCCGGCTGGTGGTGCTGGCTCATGAAGATCATGGCGAATTTACTGACCTGCTGGCGGCGCTGATCGAGGAACACCGACCGGCAGGCATGACCGAACGGCATCTGATCGAAGAGCTTGCCTCAATCATTTGGCGCAAGCGGCGGGTGCTGTTGGCCGAAGGCGCGAATATCAATCAGGGGTTGAAAGGTTCAGCACGGAATGCCGAGGGCGTGATCCCGGCGGCGGCACCGTTCGAGTTCGGGCTATCCGGCAAGAGCACCGACCTGCGCGATCTGATGGACATGACTACGGAAGAAATCGCCGAGCGCCAGCGGAATACGCGGCACGATCTGGAGGCGACGCAGAAGGCATCGGCAATCTTGCGGCGTGGCGGCGCGAATGCCTATGACAAAGCCTTGCGCGCACTGCTGCCGGATTCCCGCGACTGGTGGCTACAGTATGTCGAGGAAGAGGAATACACCGCAACAGCCGAAGGTCTGGTGGATTTCATACACGAGCATCTGGAACCGCTGTGCATGGGCATGGAAAAGGAAGCTCGCCACCATGAGGCGATCAAGGCACAAACGCTGGGCGAAGGCTTACAGGCATACAAGCTGGAGAAGCTCAATCGCTATGAAACGCATCTTGACCGCAAGTTTGAACGCACTTTAGCCATGCTTTTGAAGCTGAAAGAGCTACGCAATGGGCGTTAATATCAACAAATCAGCGAAATAATTGCATCATGCCACACGCCTGAAACGTAGGCGGCTCATAGGTTTGGTAGGTTTTCGGCAGCAATGTAAATGTGCATTTGGCTAAACTTGCCTAATGATTTAGGCAAAATCGGAGAGTGAAAAAATGGGCGGAATGGGTAGCGGACGGCGGGATCAAGGCGGGAAGAACACAACGGGTGATTACCGCGCACTGGATGTGCGGCGCTTGCAACGAGACGGCCTGTTGTCAGCGGGGCGATCATTCGGCTGGAGCTGGACGCGCAATGGCGAAAAGGTGGCATCTATTAACGTTAGGATGGAGGCTGACCGGGTGATTCTCGACTACAGGCACCAGCGCGGCGACGATGAATGGAAGAGTGAGAACTACCCCGTTCGGGTCGAATGGACAGCCTGCAATTACGGCGGGATGCGGGCATGGTTCCGCTGTCCTGCCGACGGCTGTGGGCGTCGGGTGGCTATTCTCTACGGTGGCACTATATTCGCCTGTCGGCACTGCTACCGGCTGGCCTATCACTGTCAGCGGGAAAACCTGGATGACCGCGCAACGCGGCGGGCAGACAAAATTCGGGATCGGCTTAAGTGGGAACCGGGCATCTTGAACGGGCATGGCATCAAGCCGAAGGGAATGCACATACGCACCTATAAGCGGCTGACAATCGTACATGATGCACATGTCGACATATCGCTGGACAGAATTCGACAGCGAATGTCGATGATTGAAGGTGCGTTGGGGGGTATCGGCGATGAATTGAATCTGTTTCGCAAAATCGAGTTGTAGAGAATTTAGAATGGGGCTACCCCCCGGGGGTATTAAACTCTACAGCTTATTCACCAAAAGCGTGCGTATAGACAGATTTTTGCACAGCCAGGTTTTGGAACTCGGCATGAATAATTATTAAATTATCATACTGAAGTTTTTAGGGGGGAACATTGGCTAATGGTATGCCCCGACATTTCACCCGACTGGAAAGAAGTGGATCGTTATCCTGACAGTGCTGCACGGGAAACCGTGAACCTGCTGGCCGAACGACTGGACAGCGCCGCCAACAACGCTCGTTTGGCAGCAGTTTGGCACCGGCGAAAGAAGAAGGGCTAAGTCTTCCTAACCCTTTGATTTATATGGCGTCCCCAAGGGGATTCGAACCCCTGTTACCGCCGTGAAAGGGCGATGTCCTAGGCCGGCTAGACGATGGGGACGTAAACGGCTTCAACAAAAAGGCGGTTAGACCAACCTTTGAAACTTGGTGGAGCCAGGCGGGATCGAACCGCCGACCTCTTGCATGCCATGCAAGCGCTCTCCCAGCTGAGCTATGGCCCCTCAAAAATTAGACGCGCACTTTACCGTCTATGGAAGGTGCCTGTCAAGGCGATTTCTCTTAAATTCCCAAACTGGGCTTCACGGGTACACTGTTGGGTCCGCTTCGCTTGACCCAACCTACGTTAAGTGAACAGTGCTGGGATTAAACCTAAAAACAGGGGAAGGGGCGAATGCACTCCGCCCCTTCTAATGAGGTCACATCAACCTTCTTTGTGGTACGCCACAACGCGCTCGACTTCGTTCTTGGAGCCAAGAATCACGGCAACGCGCTGGTGCAGTCCGGTGGGCGGCACTTCCTGGATACGTTCGCGGCCTGTGGAGCTCGCTCCGCCCGCCTGCTCGACGATGAAGGACATGGGGTTGGCCTCATACATCAGGCGCAGCTTGCCAGCCTTGGAGGGGTCCTTGGTGTCGCGCGGATACATGAAGATACCGCCGCGGGTGAGGATGCGGTGAACTTCGGCGACCATGGAGGCGACCCAGCGCATGTTGAAGTTTTCCTTGCGCGGCCCTTCTTTGCCTGCCACGCATTCGTCGACATAACGCTTTACAGGCTTTTCCCAGAAGCGTGCGTTCGAGGCGTTGATAGCGAATTCACGGGTATCCTCGGGAATGCGCATGTTCGGCTGGGTCAGCACGAACTCGCCGACGTTGTGGTCCAATGTGAAGCAGTTGACGCCATGGCCGGTGGTCAGCACCAGCAGGGTGGAGGGGCCATAGAGCGCATAACCAGCGCATACCTGCTGGGTGCCGGGCTGCATGAAATCAGCGACGGCGGGATTGGTTACGCCTTCCGGGCAGCGCAGAACGGAGAAGATGGTGCCGACGGAGATATTGACGTCGATGTTGGAGGAGCCGTCCAACGGATCGAACATCAACAGGTACTTGCCTTTTGGGTACTCGGCGGGGATGGGGTATAGGTCATCCATCTCTTCCGAGGCCATGCCTGCAAGATAGCCGCCACGCTGAGCGGCCTCGATCATGATGTCGTTGGAGAGCACATCCAGTTTCTTCTGTGTCTCGCCCTGCACGTTCTCGCTGCCCGCGCTGCCCAGCACGCCAACCAATGCGCCCTGGCTGATCACATAGGACAAGCGCTTGCACGCGACGGCAATGTCGTTGATCAGCGCTGGGAGATCGCTGTCCGTGCCACCCAGGCGGCGCCGTTCTTCGATAAGAAACTGGTTAAGGGTAGTGCCGTTTTGCATGGTGGTTTCCTTAATCTTAGGCTAACAGAGGGAGAGAATTATTTCCTATTATCCTTGCTTTTGGAGGTAAAATCAAAGAAGTCCGCCGAATATCGAACACGCCATGCCAGAAGATCTATTCCGCCGCGCATTAACTTGCCTCCTCGCCCGCGAGGTTGACGCCAAGCTCGCGCTGGTTTCCGCGCTGGAGGCGGACTGGCGGCAAGGCCGACTGACTTTAGAGAACAGTCGCACACCGCCCGAACCCATCAGCGAACCCGGCCGTCCGGATAAGCCGGTGCTGGTATCCGCGCGCGCGGTAGAGCAGCGCAAGGTCTCCACGCTGGAAGGCCGAGCAGCATTGATCCACTCCCTTGCCCACATTGAGTTCAATGCCATCAATCTGGCACTGGATGCGGTGTACCGCTTCCGGGACCTGCCCAAAGATTATTATGACGGCTGGTTAAAGGTCGCGGCAGAAGAGGCCTACCACTTCACCCTGCTGTGCGATCATTTGCGCGCACTCGGGTTCGATTACGGGGATTTCACTGCGCACAATGGCCTGTGGGACATGGCCATGAAGACCGCCCATGATCCTCTGGTACGCATGGCGCTGGTGCCGCGCGTGCTGGAGGCGCGCGGTCTGGATGTCACCCCCGCCATCATGCACAAGCTGGCCTCCTGCGGCGACAAAAGGGCGGTGGAGATTCTCGAAATCATCCTGCGTGACGAGATCGGCCATGTCCGCACCGGCAATCGCTGGTACGCCTGGTTCTGCGCCCGGCGCGCGCTTGATCCCATCGCCACGTTCCGCCAGTTGCTGCGCGAATACAATGCCCCTCAGTTCCGCCCGCCATTTCATCGTAACGCCCGGCTGGCGGCAGGGTTCAGCGAGGCAGAGATGGCGATGCTGGAGGATTTCAGCGCAAGCGAATAAAGACTGAGTTATAATGTCAACAATTATGAACGCCGCTCCCAACATCTTTTCCTACCGTAAATTCTGGGCCAAACGCTTCGGCGTGGCGCCCGTGCTCCCGATGTCGCGCGCCGAGATGGAGGAGCTGGGCTGGGATTCGTGCGACATCATCATCGTCACTGGCGACGCTTATGTAGATCATCCCAGCTTCGGCATGGCGGTGGTCGGGCGGCTGCTGGAGGCGCAGGGTTTCCGCGTCGGCATCATCGCCCAACCAGACTGGACCTCCGCCGAGGCGTTCACTGCCTTGGGCAGGCCGAACCTGTTCTTTGGCGTGACCGGCGGCAACATGGACTCGATGATCAACCGCTACACATCGGAACGGCGCATCCGCTCCGACGACGCCTACACCCCGCACGGCGAGGCAGGCAAGCGCCCGGACCGCTCCGTAGTCGTCTATTGTCAGCGCCTGCGCGAGGCATTTGAGGATGCGCCTATCGTCATCGGCGGCATCGAGGCCAGCCTGCGGCGCATCGCGCATTACGATTATTGGTCCGACAAGGTACGCCGCTCCATTCTGCCCGATTCGCGTGCCGACCTGCTGGTGTTCGGCAACGGTGAGCGCCAGATCGCGGAGATTGCCCACCGCCTGGCGGCGGGGGAACCCATCGCCAACATTACCGATGTGCGCGGCACGGCCTTCATGCGCAAGCACCTGCCTGAAGGCTGGACGGAAATTGACTCGACTGAGGTAGATACCCCAGGGCGCGTCGAGCCGCACCGCGACCCTTACGAAATGGAGCCTGCCCAAGCCGCGCAGAGCAACACACCGCCGGAAGGGACGCACGTGGTGCGTTTCCAGCGCCGCGTGGTCAAAACCGACCCCAATCGGAGCATGATCCGTCTGCCTTCTTATGAGCAGGTCAGCCGTGACCCGGTGTTCTATGCCCATGCCTCACGCATCCTGCACATCGAGTCCAACCCCGGCAACGCCCGTGCCCTGGTGCAGCGCCACGGCGACCGCGACGTGTGGCTGAATCCGCCGCCGATCCCGCTCACCACGCCAGAGCTCGACGGGGTATTCGACCTGAACTATAGCCGCCTGCCACATCCCGCCTATGGCGGCGCGCGCATCCCAGCCTACGAAATGATCCGCTTCTCGGTGAACATCATGCGCGGCTGCTTCGGCGGCTGCACCTTCTGCTCGATTACCGAGCACGAGGGGCGCATCATCCAGAGCCGTTCCGAAGGTTCCGTCTTGCGCGAGATCGAGAGCATCCGCGACAACACACCAGGCTTTACCGGCGTGATCTCCGATGTCGGTGGCCCCACTGCCAACATGTACCGCATCGGCTGTAAAAGCCCCGAAATCGAGGCCGCCTGCCGCAAACCCTCGTGCGTCTACCCCGATATTTGCTCCAATCTCAACACCGACCATAGCTCGCTGATCCAGCTCTACCGCAAGGCGCGCGCGCTGCCTGGGATCAAGAAGGTGTTGGTGGCATCGGGGCTGCGCTACGATCTGGCGGTGGAGTCGCCGGAATACGTCAAGGAACTGGTAACGCATCACGTGGGCGGCTACCTCAAGATCGCCCCCGAGCACAGCGAGGAAGGCCCGCTGAGCAAGATGATGAAACCGGGCATGGGTTCGTATTACCGCTTCAAGGAGCTGTTCGAGAAATACTCCAAAGAGGCCGGCAAGGAGCAGTACCTCATTCCCTACTTCATCGCCGCCCATCCCGGCGCGACGGACGAGGACATGCTGCAACTGGCGCTGTGGCTCAAGCAGAACAACTTCCGCCTCGACCAGGTGCAAAACTTCCTGCCTTCGCCCATGGCCACCGCCACCGCCATGTATCACTCCGGCAAAAACCCGCTACGCAAAGTAACGCATGCCAGTGAAGACGTGGTCATACCGCGTGGCGGCCGCCAGCGCCGTCTGCACAAGGCCTTCTTGCGCTACCACGACGCCGAAAACTGGCCGTTGTTGCGCGAGGCGTTAAAAAACATGGGGCGCGCCGACCTGATCGGCAACGGCAAACACCACCTCATCCCCGCCTGGCAACCTGCGGGGACGGGTGCAGCACCGGAAGGTGTGCGGCGGACGGGAAAAATAAAAACTGACAGGCCCATGGCCAAACGCCCTATGCGCGCAGACCACGCAGCCAAGCGCGGCGGGTCGGGAAGGCCAGCCACGGCGGCAAAGCGGCGGGGGTAAATCCGCTGCCATACCGTTGCCTTAGACTGATTATTGACATACAGCAAGCCAAGCAGCAGAATCGAACCATTCCTGCCGGTTGATTGTCAAAAACCGCAAGTAATCCTATGTTTTACCGGAGATCATCATGAACGCAGTTGCCATTGAAACACCCGCCCTGCTGAATTTCACCGATAACGCGGTCAACAAGGTCAGGGAATTGATCGTCGAGGAAGGCAACGACAGCCTGAAGCTCCGCGTCTTTGTCTCGGGCGGCGGCTGCTCGGGCTTCCAGTATGGTTTTACCTTTGAAGAAAGCGTTGACGAGAGCGACACCCTTGTTGAAAAAGGTGGCGTCACCTTGCTGGTTGACCCTATGAGCTACCAATACCTCATGGGCGCCGAGATCGACTATACCGAAGGACTGGAAGGCGCGCATTTTGTCATCCGCAATCCCAACGCCACCACTACATGCGGGTGCGGATCGTCGTTTTCTGTGTGATTTCTTGGGGTAGGCTCTGTTGACGTTTGTCCAGCCGTTGCGAGCCGTCTCCCTCCGGGTTACGCCCCAAAATGCGCCATGCGGTGTTGCTCGTCGTTCATTTGGAATAACCAAACTTCTCTCCTCACGCCTTTTGGGGCACAATGCAACGGCTGGACAAACGTCAACAGCCCTGACAGCCTGTCGGACTGCGTTGGGCTGATGCACAATATTGAGAAACTGGCGCATCATGGTTATGCTGCGTAAAGGCATGATGAACCGGTATCCTGGCCCAAAATGGATCTAAGCGTCAAAGGACGGCATTTACGCGCCAACAAACGATCTGAATTCAAAAATAGAGCGATACCGTGATAGATGCCTATCTCAAAAAATATCCCTTCAGGCTGAACAGGGTGTTCGGAATCGGGTTTTTCTACAGCGATTTTTTAAGTTTTAGCCACCGTCTCATTTAGATGAAACTTGATGTTGGCTTTGATGGAGTGCCTCGGTGTGATGCCTGTAAATTATTAAAGGCTCGAAACGCAGGCTTCACTTTGCTGGAAATCCTGGTGGTGATCGTGATCATCGGCATCATCCTGAGTTTCGCCAGCCTGTCCATTGGACGGAGCACGGACCGTGTTGTCCAGGAAGAGAGCCAGCGGCTAGCGGGGCTGATTACCCTGGCGGCGCAGGAGGCAGTGCTGCAATCGCGGGAGATGGCTCTGCAATTTACACCGGGCGGCTATGAGTTTGTGGTTTTCGACAAGGATCAATGGCGCCGTATTAGCGGTGACGATACGTTGCGTGAACGACGGCTGCCGGAAGGGGTGCGCCTCGATATAAACGTCGAAGGCGAAGCGGTGGCACTAGGCAAAGCCGATGCGGAAAAACCCGCATCCCAGCCTCGTATCTATCTCCTGTCGAGTGGTGAAGTAACGCCTTTTCAGATCACCTTGCAGAGCAAGGCCAACGGCAGCAGCTATCAGCTTAAAGGTGATGTTGGCGGTAGAGTTGAAATGAGCGAAACGGGAAATGCTGCCAAGAGGTAGCCGCGTCCAGCGCGGCTTCACCCTGATCGAAGTGCTGGTGGCCCTTGCGGTGCTGGCGATCAGCCTGGCAGCCGTCATTAACGGCATCAGTTCTAATGTCAGCAATGCCGCCCATTTGCGTGACCGCACCTTGGCGCACTGGGTGGCGATGAACAAGGTGGCGGAAGTGCAAACGGGCGCGATATTCCCGGACACCGGCGTTACCAAGGGCGAGGCGCTGCTCGCCGAGCGCGCCTGGTATTGGAGCATGACGGTGGCGGGCACTGCCGACGCCAATGTGCGGCGCCTCGATGTGGAGGTGCGCACCCGCCAGGATGGCGGCCAATCCCTGGCCCGCCTGGTGGCCTATGCCGGGCGTCCGCAGTGAGAAGCGCACGGCAAGGCTTTACGCTGATCGAGCTGGTAGTAGCGTTGGCAATCTTCGCGGTGGTGTCGGCGCTGGTCTACGGCGGGCTGCGCAGTGTGCTCGATACGCGCAACCGTACTGAAGAACAGGCGACGCGCCTGGCCGCGCTGCAAACAGCCTTTGTGCTGATGGCAAGAGACGCCGAGCAGGCTGCCGCGCGGCGCATCCGCGACGACGCGGGCGGCCTCCAGCCGGCCATGAGAGGCGCCACAAGCGGCGGCAACAGTGCGCTGGAATTTACCCGTGCAGGCTGGAATAATCCAGCAGGACGGGCGCGCAGCACCCTGCAACGCGTCGCCTATTCGGTGCGCGATGGAAAGCTGCTGCGCCTGACATGGGCGATGCTCGACCGCGCGCCGGGAGACCGTCCGCAGGAAACGGTGTTGCTCGACAAGGTGAAGGGTTTCGAGATGCGCTTCCTCGACCCGCAAATGAAATGGCAGCTGCAATGGCCGCCCGCCACCACCGACAACAGCTCGCAAGTGATGCTGCCGCGCGCCATGGAGGTCAGTATTGATGTCGAGGGTTGGGGGCGCATTCCACGCATGTTCCGCGTGCCGGGCGCTATTGCAGCGACACCGGCCGCACCAGAGGGTGTGGTGCGGTGAGGCGCAGCATAAGATCCCAGTCGGGCGTTGCCCTGATCACGGCGATGCTGGTGACCGCCATCGTAGTGGTGATTGCGGTGAGCATGGCAACGCGCCAGCAGCTCGACATTCGCCGCAGCGCAAATGTGCTGGAGGGCGACCAGGCTTATCTGTTCGCGCTGGGGGTGGAAAGCTGGGCGCTGGGCATACTGGCGCAAGACCGGCGTGACAACACATCGGACAATCTGGGCGAAGCCTGGGCTACGGTGCTGCCGCCGCTGGAGGTGGAGGGCGGCAAGATCGCGGGACGGATCGAGGATATGCAGGGGCGCTTCAATCTCAACAATCTGGTCAGTGCCGACGGCAAGCCAAGCGCACCGGATATAGCGCGTTTCCAGCGCCTGTTGCGGGCGTTGCAGCTCGATCCGGCGCTGGCACAGCCCATCGTGGACTGGATCGATCCCGACAGCGAAAAGGTATCGCTGGACGGCGCCGAGGACAACGAATACCTGCTGCGCACCCCGCCCTACCGGGCTGCCAATGCGCCGCTGTCCAGCGTCAGCGAACTACGGCTGGTCAAGGGGTTTACTGCCGAGACCGTGGCGCGCCTGGCACCGTTTGTCTGCGCCTTGCCGATGCGCACTGAGATCAATATTAATACCGCAAAGTCTGAGGTACTGATGACACTGGGGGACAACATATCCAAGGCCGATGCCGATGGCATGGTGCAAGATCGTGGCCTGAAAGGCTATCCTGACATACAAAAATTTTTGAACAGCCCGATGGTGAAAAGCCGTGACATTAAGCAGGAAGGTTTTGCGGTGGCAAGCAATTATTTCCTGATCGACGCCGCCGCTCAATACGGGCGCGGCCAGGCGCGGCTGTTCAGCCTGGTCTCACGCACGACGGACGGCAAGGCGCAAGTGGTCATGCGCGGGCAAGGGGCGTATTGATGCGCGTGAAATTATTTATACGCTTTAATCCATCCAGCCCGGACGAGGTGGATTGGCTACGCATGGACGAGCCGGCCAGGCATGACCTCACGGTGCATCATGCCCCCCTGCCGGAAGTCGCCGCCGCCGCGGCAGGCTGCCGCGTCATCCTGCTGGTGCCAGGCGCAGAGGTGCTGTTGACCACCGCCACCGTACCGGGCGGTAGTCGCCAAAAAATCGCCAGCGCCGTGCCTTATGCGCTGGAAGAACAGCTGGCTAGCGATGTCGATAACCTGCACTTTGCGCTGGGCGAGCGCCACGACGATGGACGCACCAGCACTGCGGTGATGGTCAAGACGCAGCTCGGCGCATGGCTGGAATGTCTGCGGCAGGCCGGTATCGAGCCGGATGCCATCGCGCCGGATATACTGGCGTTGCCTTGGGTCAACGGGACATGGACGGTGCTGATGGACGGGGACAGGGCGCTGGTACGCACCGCGCACCAGACCGGCTTCGTGGCCGACGGCGATAACCTCGACACGCTGCTGCGGCTGGCGTTGAATGAGGCGGGTGACGCACGGCCTGAGCGGATCCGCATTATTCACCAAAGTGATAACGCCCCACCCGAACTGTCATACGATCTGGACACAACCATCGACACCGAAACGGTTGACGAACCCGTCTTGGCCATACTCTCCCGTGGTTATGACGAACCAGGCGCCATCAACCTGCTGCAAGGCGCATATAGCCGCCACGAGCAACTAGGCAGGCTGTGGCGGCCCTGGCGGCCTGTGGCGGCCCTGGCAGCGGTATTGCTGCTGATCCAAGGCGGCATGACGGTGGCTGACTATATGCGCCTCAATAGCGAGAGGCAGACCCTGGCAAAACAGATTGAGCAGGTCTATCTGCAAACCTTCCCCGATGCGCGCAAGGTGGTCAATGCGCGCGTGCAGATGGAGGAACGCCTGAAGGAATTGCGCGGCGGTGGCGCGGATGAGGCTGGTTTCATGGGGCTGCTCGCCGATATCGGTCCAGGCCTCAAGGAAACCCCCAGCGTGGAAGTGCAGCGCATCAGCTATAACGAAGGAAAAATCGACCTCGCCCTGCTCATCGCTGATCTGCAAAGCCTGGATAAGCTCAAGCAGCGACTGACGACGCAACGCGGCTTGAGTGTCGACATCCAGTCTGCCGCCAACCGCGACGGCAGGGTAGAGGCGCTGCTCCAGATCAAGGGCAAGACATCATGAAGGCATGGCTCGCAAGTCTTGATCCACGCGAGCGCAACGCGCTGATCTTCGGCGGTATTCTGCTTACCATGATTCTGATTTATGTCCTGGTGTGGCAGCCGTTTAGTACACGTGCCGCACGGCTGGAGCAGACCGTACAGGAACAGCGGGCACTCAAGCTGTGGATGCAAAACGCCGCCCTGGAGGTGCAACGGTTGCGCGCGACCCAGGTGCCGGCAAGCATGAGGGCGGGCATGGGCGGGCAGTCCCTGCTCGCAGTGGTGGATCAGGCGGCCCGCAAAGACCGGCTGGGCACGGTACTCAAGCGCATCGAGCCGGAAGGAACCAGCATCGTGCGTGTCTGGTTTGAGCAGGCCATATTTGATGATGTACTGTTGTGGCTGGGTGACCTGCAAAATACCTACGGCGTGCGCATCACCAGCATCAGCATCGACCATCAAAACGGCAGCGCCGGTTCGGTCAATGCCCGCGTAGAGCTGGAGGGTGGCGGATAACATGAAATCCTTCCGCTTTAATGGGTTTCAACTGGGCACAGTGCGCGCTTTTATAGCCCATAGCTGGCGCTATGTTGCGTTCGCGCTGCTGATGTATCTGGCATTTCTGCTGGTCACAATGCCCGCTGCGCGTGCCTATACCCTGCTCAAGGAGCGGATTGCCCCACTCCAGCTTTATGAGATTGAGGGTACGGCATGGTCAGGAAAAGCGGCGCTGGCGGTAACGGGGGCGCGACAATTCCAGTCGGTGGCCTGGCATGTTCGTCCGTGGGCGCTACTGCTGGGGCACACCGAAGTTGCCCTGGACTTTGACGAGGCGGGCCGCCACACCCAAGCTGTCGCCGGGCGCACGCTGGGTGGCGGCATCTACCTGCGCGACGTTGAAACCCGCCTACCCGCAACAGCGCTGGAAAATATGCTGAATATCAGTGGCACTGGCCTGGATGGCACGCTGAACATCGTCCTGGCGGAGGTCGCGTTTTTGGACAAAAAATTGTCTGCGGTGAACGGCACGCTCACCTGGAGCAACGCAGGCCTGATGTCACCCAAAACCGCGCTGGGCAATTTCGTAATGACGCTGGAGACCAGCGGCCAGGAGATTAAAGGCGTGCTCAAGGACAGCCCCGGCAGCCCGTTGCGCGCCGAGGGTCTGCTGCGCCTCAAGCCCGACGGCGCCTATCAATTCACCGGCAGCCTTTCCCTGCGCGATCCCGGCCGCCCCGACCTGGAACAGGCCCTGCGCTTCTTCGGCAGCCCTGGGCCGGGAGGCAAGGTAGCCATCTCGACGCAGGGGATGATACCGCTGCCCCTTTGAACCTCACAGGCATTAGCCCACATTCTGATAGCCAAAGGCCAAATATTTCTGCTTTAATCCTCCCTGAAAATTTTTAAAATTATTATTTAAAACAAATAATTAACAAAATTTTCTTTTCTTTCAAAAAGTTAAAAAAAAGCTGCCGCAAGGTTGTGGATAACCTTCCCCAAGAGGTATAGACTTCCGTCCTTGGTGTCCCATATCACCGCCTTTCTGGAGACTTGTATCCGTGGAGCTTTCTTTGTGGCAACGATGTCTTGAGCGGCTGGAAAGCCAGCTCACGCCACAACAGTTCAATACCTGGATTCGTCCACTGCATGCGGTCGAGGATGCGTCTTCGCTACGTCTTCTTGCGCCCAATCAGTTTGTCCTGGATTGGGTTAATGAACGATTCTCAAGCCAGATCAACGATATACTTACAAAATCAGGGGATGGCGAGTCCCCCCGGTTGATTCTCGAAATCGGCAGTTCCAAGGTGGCAAACACCCTTTCCGCCGCCGCGACAGCCAAACCCGCTTCAATCAAAAGACGGTTCCATCCCAACACAAAAGAAGATACGTCCGGGATGGACCACGTCAGCAATCTGAAGCCGGAGTTCACTTTCGATACCTTTGTTAGCGGCAAGTCCAACCAGTTGGCGCATGCCGCCTCCCTGCAGGTAGGGGAAAACGCTGGCGGGGCTTATAACCCTTTATTCATCTATGGGGGCGTCGGCCTGGGCAAAACGCACTTGATGCACGCCATCGGCAACATGATGGTAAAGGCCAAACCAGATGCCAAGGTTATCTACCTGCATTCAGAACAATTTGTTGTCGATATGGTAAAAGCGTTACAGCACAACACCATCGACGACTTCAAACGCTATTACCGCTCGGTGGATGGCCTGCTTATCGACGATATTCAGTTCTTTGCCGGCAAGGAACGTTCCCAGGAAGAATTTTTCCATACATTCAATTACTTGATGGAAGGACAGAAGCAGATTATCATGACCTGCGACCGTTATCCGAAAGAGGTTAATGGCCTGGAAGAACGTCTCAAATCGCGTTTCGGATGGGGCCTGACGGTACATATCGAGCCGCCTGAGCTGGAAACACGCGTCGCCATCCTGATGAACAAGGCCGAACAAACCCAGTGTGAGCTACCCAGTGAGGTTGCCTTCTTCATTGCAAAGCGCATTCGTTCCAATGTACGCGAACTGGAAGGGGCGCTACGCCGCGTTATTGCCAATGCACGCTTCACCGGTAAGCCCATTACCGTTGAGTTCACCAAAGAGGCGCTACGCGACCTGCTGGCGGTTCAGGACCGTCTGGTGACGATTGAAAATATCCAGAAGACTGTGGCGGACTACTACAAGATCCGTGTCGCCGATCTTACTTCCCAGCGGCGCACACGTTCAGTTGCTCGTCCGCGCCAGCTTGCCATGGCTCTTGCCAAAGAGCTGACCAAGCACAGCCTGCCGGAAATAGGAAAGTCCTTTGGTGGACGGGATCACACTACAGTGCTGCATGCGTGCAGAAAAGTAGTAGAGTTGAAAGAGAGCGATAACCACATTAACCAGGACTATTCGAACCTGTTGAGAACCCTGACTAATTGATGTTTATAATCTGTGGGTAACTTTAGTAATTTTTAAAAAAATAAAATTATCCACAAAACATCAACAGGATCAGGTGGGCTTTCAGATACAGTTTTGAGCCTCCTTATAAATCATATAACGCTATATTTTTAAATGTTTTTTTATAGATATACAGGGTTTTACAGGGCATTATAACTATAATAATAATTTTAAATATTTAGGTAATATTATGAAACTCACAATACAGCGCGAAAACTTGTTGAAACCGCTTCAATTGGTCTGTGGTGTTGTGGAACGCAGGCAGACCTTACCCATTCTGTCCAACGTGCTGCTCAAGGCTGATAGGGAGGGGTTGTCTCTTACGGCGACAGATCTCGAAATCGAGATGACGGCACGTACTCAATTCGACGGTTCCGAGGCTGGTGAAACTACCTTGCCTGCACGTAAGTTCCTGGATATCTGCCGCGCCTTGCCCGAACAGGCCCAAGTGGAACTCACGGTAGAAGGTGAGCGTACAGTGATCCGTTCCGGCAAGAGCCGTTTTACCCTGTCTACACTACCTGCAGCCGAATTTCCGAATATCGGTTCATTCAGTGAAGTGATCAGTTTTTCCGTTGCACAAAATGTCTTGAAAAATCTCATTGACCGGACAGGCTTTGCGATGGCGCAACAGGATATTCGCTATTACCTGAATGGGCTGTTGTTGGAGATTGCCGATGGCAGGTTGCGCACGGTCGCTACCGACGGCCACCGACTCGCACTGTGTGATGCCGATGTCGATATAAAAGTCTCAGAAATCCAACAGATCATTATACCGAGGAAGGGTATACAAGAACTGTCGCGGTTGCTTGAGGATTCGGATCGGATGATCCAGGTCCAACTTGGCGCCAACCATATCCAGCTTTCAACACCGGAGATAAGCTTTACCTCCAAACTGATCGATGGACGCTTCCCCGACTATCAGCGCGTTGTACCGCAGGGCGGCGACAAACTCGTCATCAGTGACAAGGAAACGCTCAAACAGGCGTTGGTGCGTGCTTCGATTCTTTCCAATGAAAAACACCGTAGCGTGCGCTTCCAGTTGGCGAAAGGTAGCCTGCGCATCTTTGCCCACAACCCGGAGCAGGAAGAAGCGGAAGAAGAAGTCGCTGTCGACTATCAGGGCGATACCCTGGAAATTGGCTTTAACGTAAGTTACGTGATAGACGCGCTTTCTGCCGTTACCGGAGCGCAGGCGCAGCTGGTGCTTTCGGATGCCAATAGCTGTTGTTTGATACAAGGTGTCGGCATGGAGCACTGCAAGTACGTTGTGATGCCGATGCGGCTGTAATACCCGGATAATGCTTATTTTCAGCTTGGAACATTCAGGCTAGATTATTTTTAATGAGCCTGGCCTCCCTTTATATCAAAAACGTCCGGAATCTTGCCGAGACCCATATCGAACCTGCCCCGTGCCTGAATATTATTCATGGCGTTAACGCCAGCGGTAAAACAAGTCTTTTGGAGGCTATTTACCTGCTGGGGCGGGCGCGTTCTTTTCGTTCCTCTCATATCCAGAATGTTATCAGCAAGGGCGCAGACGGTTTTACTGTAGTTGGTCAGGTGAACATTAGTGCTGAGCAGCGTATTCCGCTGGGCATTGAATATATGGCGGAAAAGATGCGCATGCGTGCGGCGGGGCAGACGCTGGAGCGCACCTCGGATCTCGTCACTCATCTACCGCTTCTTCTAATTAACCCCGACAGCCACAAAATACTAACCCTGGGTCCACGGCAGCGCCGCCGCTTTATGGACTGGGGTGTGTTCCACGTGGAACATGCCTTTATGCCTGTCTGGGCGCGCTATTGCCGCGCCCTTAAACAAAGGAATGCATCGTTGCGCTGTTCTGGCCGTTCCATGCCGGAAGATGTGTGGAGTATGGAGTTGCAGGAAAGCGCAAGCCGAATAGATTCACTCAGGCGTGAATACCTGCGTGATTACTTGCCGTTGTTCGTTGGGTTTGTGGAAAAGCTGCTTCCTCTTGAAGGGGTGTCGCTGCGTTATTTGCGCGGTTGGGCTCAGGATGCCGAATATCGTGAGGTGCTGGCGCGTTCGCTGGAAAAAGACCGATCGCTTGGCTATACCAGCAGGGGTCCGCACCGCGCCGACGTTATGATTGAGGTTGCCGGCAAGCCTGCGCAGGAATACACCTCGGGGGGGCAGCAAAAATTACTGATATGCGCAATGTATCTAGCGCAGGCCGCGCTTCTAAAAGTTCGCGCACAACGCCAGTGCATTATTTTGGTGGATGATCTGCCTGCCGAGTTGGATACACAACACCGAAGAAAATTGATAGATCTACTCTGTGAGCTTGACGCACAGATAATGGTAACGACCACGGATAGAGAATTGATCCATGTGCCGGAAATAGCCGGGAGGAAGATGTTCCACGTGGAACACGGCGTAGTGACGGAACGGACTTTTTGACAGGATTCTACACAGTAACAATATGTTACAATACGCTTCCAGGTATAGATGGATTTCAGTACAGAGCGCGCCATGAACGACGAAATCAAAAGTTATGACTCATCAAACATCAAGGTATTAAGAGGCCTGGATGCGGTACGCAAGCGGCCAGGGATGTATATCGGCGATACCGATGACGGTACCGGCCTGCACCACATGGTGTTTGAGGTGGTCGATAATGCCATTGATGAAGCCTTGGCAGGCTACTGCTCGCAGATACGGGTGATCATTCATAGTGATGGATCGGTAACGGTAACGGATGATGGGCGAGGTATCCCAGTGGATATCCATCCCGAGGAAGGCTGCTCAGCCGCCGAGGTCATTATGACCATATTGCACGCGGGCGGAAAGTTTGATGATAACTCCTATAAAGTCTCGGGAGGCCTGCATGGCGTGGGTGTGTCCGTGGTCAACGCCTTGTCGGAATATCTGCAACTGACCATTCGTCGCGATGGGAAGGTGTATTATCAGGAATACCATATGGGTGTACCCGATGCGCCATTGCGCAGCATCGGCGACACCGATCAGCGTGGCACGGAGATCCGCTTCAAACCCAGCGACACGATTTTCACCAATCTGGAATTTCACTACGACATCCTGGTAAAGCGTCTGCGCGAGCTGTCCTTCCTTAATTCCGGGGTGTGCATCAAGCTGACGGATGAGCGTGACGACAAGAGCGACACGTATGAGTATGTCGGCGGCATCCGCGCCTTCGTCGAATACCTCAATCGCAACAAGACGCCCGTCCATAATACGGTGTTTTATTTCAGCACGGAAAAAGACAATATCGGCGTGGAAGTGGCGTTACAGTGGAACGAATCTTACCAGGAGAATATTTTCTGCTTTACCAATAACATACCGCAACGCGACGGAGGCACGCATCTGGCGGGCTTTCGCGGCGCGCTGACACGCACACTGAATCAGTACCTTGAAAAACAGGGCATCGCCCAGAAGGCCAAGGTTGCGCCCATTGGCGATGATGCACGTGAGGGACTCACCGCGGTGTTGTCAGTCAAGGTGCCGGACCCCAAGTTTTCCTCCCAAACCAAGGAAAAACTGGTTTCTTCCGAGGTCAAGGCGGCGGTAGAGTCAGCAGTGGCGGAAAAACTTGAGGAGTTCCTGTTGGAGCGCCCGAACGAGGCCAAGATTATCAGCGCCAAGATCGTCGAGGCGGCGCGCGCGCGTGAAGCAGCACGCAAGGCGCGCGAAATGACGCGCCGTAAGGGTGTGCTGGATATTGCCGGATTGCCTGGCAAGCTTGCAGATTGCCAGGAAAAAGATCCGGCAAAATCGGAACTATTCCTGGTGGAGGGTGACTCCGCAGGTGGCTCGGCCAAGCAGGGGCGTGACCGCCGCTATCAGGCGATCCTGCCGCTTAAAGGCAAGATTCTCAACGTGGAAAAGGCCCGTTTCGACAAGATGTTGTCGTCCGTCGAAATCGGCACACTGATCACCGCCTTGGGTTGCGGTATCGGACGCGAAGAATACAATCCGGACAAGCTGCGCTATCACCGCATCATCATCATGACCGACGCTGACGTGGATGGCTCGCACATTCGCACCCTGCTGCTCACCTTCTTCTACCGGCAGATGCCCGAGCTGATCGAGCGCGGCCACCTTTATATTGCCCAACCGCCGCTGTACAAGGTGAAAAAGGGCAAGCAGGAGCGTTACGTCAAGGACGATGCGGAGCTGAATGCTTATTTGCTGGAAACCGCATTGAATGACGCCAGGCTGTTTGTTAATACTGAGGCACCGGCTATTGCCGGACCGGCGCTAGAAGACCTCGCCAGGGGTTATGTGGCGGTAATGGCGACCATCAAGCGCTTGTCGCGGCGGGTCAGCCCGACCGTGCTGGAGAAGATGATCTACATGCCTGTGCTGAGCGAAGAAGAGGTGCGCGACAAGGACCGCACCACGGCGTGGTTCACGGAACTTCAGCATCGTCTCAACAGCGATGAAAGCAGCGCGTTGCGCTATGAAATCAAAGTAGAACAGAGCGCCGAGACACCCGCCTGCCGCACCAGTATCATCGAGATTGCCCATAGCGTGCCGATGACGCGTGAGCTGAACGGAGAATTCTTTAGCTCCGGCGAGTACCGTAGCATGGTCGAACTGGGCGGAAAGCTTGATGGGCTGCTTGGCGAGGATGCCTATATACAGCGCGGTGAACAGCAGCAAAAGGTCGGGAGCTTCAAGCAGGCGCTGGACTGGCTGTTCGAAGAAGCCAAGCGTGGCCAGCATATCCAACGCTACAAAGGCTTGGGCGAGATGAACCCCTCACAGCTTTGGGAGACCACCCTGGATGCAGAAGTGCGCCGTCTGCTGCGCGTACAGATTGAAGACGCTGTGGCCGCCGACGAAATGTTCACCACCCTGATGGGCGACCAGGTCGAACCACGCCGCGCCTTTATCGAGAAGAATGCGCTGACAGTGGCTAATCTGGATATTTGATCCTACAAAAAGCAATTTTAAAGCAGCGCTGGCAACTCCTTGACCAGCGCATTTTTTTCACTCACCGCTGTGCCAGTCAAGGCAAAGCCGCGCAGTTTGTTGTCGGCATCGAAAAATAGCGCGCGCACGCCAGCTTCCAATACCTCGATCTTCCATGCGCCCATAACGCCGGGTGACGGCGGGGAAACGACTACGGGATGTGCCGGTGTTTTCACAACCACCGGCATGGGCGGGTAGCCGACCGGGGTAGGCGCGCCTGCCAAGGTTTTCGCCAGGGCGCGTGCGGCGTTCATCAGAGGCATGACGTAGAACAGCACCAGGCCTTCTACCTCGGCGCAATCACCCATGGCATAAACATCAGGCGCGCTGGTGGCAAGAAAGCGGTCCACCGCGATGCCGCGCGCTGTGTGTATACCCGCAGCACTGGCCAGCGCGGTACGCGGACGCAGGCCCACGCAGGACAACACCGCATCTGCCTCGACGCTTGAGCCATCAGAGAGTGTAAGGCGGTAGCCCTGAGCACCACGGTGGTCTACCGCCGTAACAGCCTTGTCGATGTGCCAGTTGACCCCGATATGCGCCAGACCCCTCTGCAATGCATGCCCGGCCGCCTCGGGCAGCAGGCGATTGAGAGGTGCGTTGCCGGTGCTGATGACATCCACGGCGATACCTGCACTGCGCAGGTCGTTGGCGAACTCACAGCCGATCAGCCCCGCGCCGATGATAGCGACATGCTTGGCGTCGGTAATGACAGCACGAAAACGCGTGTAGTCGCCCAGGTCATTCACCGACATCACGGCATCAGCGGCATCGCCCTTCAATGCGGGTTTGATCACCTCGGCACCCAGCGCAAGCACGAGCTTGGCGTATTCCAGCTCCTGGCCATCCACGGAAATGATGTGACGCGCCGTGTCGATGGCGTTCACCCAGCTATGTGTCTGGATCACCGCATTCAATTGGGCCGCCATTTGTGTGGCGTCAGCCGTGGCCAGCTGATCCGGTGTCCGGCCGTTGCTCAAGGCATTGGAAAGCATAGGCTTGGAATAAACGCGCCCGTCATCCGCCGTGATGATCCGCAATGGCGTTTCTTTGTCGATTTTGCGGAATTCGCGGGCCAGGGTGTAACCCGAAAGACCGCTGCCGACGATGATGATGGGGTTCATGGGATCTCCAGGAGTGATGATGTAGGTAAACCGAATAAAAAGCCACAGAGACACAGGGAACACAGAGGAAAACACGCAGAACCTGCATTATGTCTGTGTCCTTTGTGGCTAACCGCCTTTTTATAGGATTATGCCGCGATTTCGACCATCTCGAAATCGCTTTTTGCTACCCCGCAATCCGGGCAGGCCCAGTTATCGGGGATGTCCGCCCAGCGCGTACCCGGAGCGATGCCTTCCGCAGGCATTCCGGCGCTTTCATCATAGATCAGGCCACAGACTACACATTGCCATTTTTTCATCATCTCTTTCCTCTTAATCATTCTTAAATGAGCAACTTAACCGCGCACTTTGGCGAGTGTCGCACGATAGTGGTTGGCGTGACGCTCCTCAACCTTGGCCAAGGCGGCAAACCGTTTGGCGGCTTTTTCCAGCGTCGCTTGAAAGCGTTGCGCATGTTCGACGGACTCGGCGATTTGTTCGTCGAATTCACGCACCGCCGCCTCGTTGTTTTCCTGCACCGCCAAGTGCCGGAACTTGGGGTACAACTCGGTGTACTCGTAGGTTTCCCCGGCAATTGCCATATCCAGGCAGCGTGCGGCATCCATCCGGTCCTTAGGGTAAAGCAAATCAAGGTGGCCGAAGGCATGCTGCACCTCCTGCGCCGCCGTATCTTCAAAGACCTTGGCGGTTTCCTCGTCTCCCTGCGCACGGCAGATTTTGGCGAAGTACATATATTTGATATATGCCATCGACTCGCCGGCGAAGGCCGCTTCAAGATTCTGGATGGTTACCGAACCGTCGTGTTTCATGATTTTCTCCTGTGTATCCAAGGGTGTGACATCTCACATTGATGTGGCCGTAACCACGTAAGATGCATATTAGACGCACAAGAGTAATTAATCTAATTAATCGTTATTATTATATTGATAGTTTATTACTATCATATAATAGGGCGTATGCCTGGCAGATCCGAGGAAAGGATAGCCTGCCGGATGGCTTGAATCGCTTCGGGCCGGGTGAAGCTCTTACGCCAGGCCAGCGCTACTCTGCGGGTGGGGACGGGTTTAACAAAGGGGCGCACAGCAAGCAGTTTGTTGTGCCGTATGCTTACCGAAGTGCCCGGCAGCACCGTGATCCCCGCACCGGAAGCTACCATCAGTCGGATAGTCTCCAGCGAGCTGCCCTCCAGTGTCTTTTGCAGGCTGCCGGGTACGGCGCTGCCGCGATGGCAGGCCGGACAAGCACTCAGCACCTGGTCACGGAAACAATGACCTGCGCCCAGCAGTAATACCGTCTCATCGGCGATGTCCGCCGGCTTGACGGCGGTTTTTTTCGCCAGCGGGTGCCCAGCGGGCAACACCACCACAAAATCTTCGTCGTACAGCGGCTGGGTGATAATGCCGGGCACCTCAAAGGGCAGCGAGATCACGATCACATCCAGTTCGCCCTGCTGCAGGCGTCCGGTCAGTGTGCCGGTATAATTTTCCTCGATCAGCAGCGGCATGTGCGGTGCACGTTTATGCAGCACCGGAATCAGGTGGGGCAATAGATAAGGTGCGATGGTGTAGATCGCGCCCAGGCGCATTGGGACGGATAGCGGATCCTCCCCCTGTCTGGCAAGCTCTTTGAGCGTGCGCGCCTCGTCCAGCACGCGCATCGCCTGTGCGATGACGCGTTCTCCTGCCGGCGTCACCGTTACTTCACTTGGGCCGCGCTCGAACAGCACCACGCCCAGCTCATCCTCCAGCTTGCGCACCGCCACGCTTAACGTAGGCTGGCTGACAAAACACGCCTCCGCCGCGCGCCCAAAATGGCGCTCACGGGCGACGGCGACGATGTAGCGGAGTTCGGTGAGGGTCATGATCGATTTTTATGTTGAGGTAGGGTTAAGTATATTCCCATTAATGCCGATCCTATACCTGTAAACCATAACTGCAGAACATCTAAATACATGGAACTACAAGGTGAACTACCCGACAATATACGTAACTCGATATTGTTGCCATTAATTAACGAAACAATTGTTGCCCTGAACCGCATGGCTGACTTACATGGTACAAGTGACCTTCTAGGTTATAGCGACCCACTTGACGTGTTTGTCTTTAAAGAGTTTGCAGTATGTGTATCTTCAAAAACTTCTGGTGATATTGCTGCTTCTGGAAAAATAATTATGAATTTTGATCTGAGCACATCCATAGCGATTGGAAATCGAGTGCGCTCAAAGATGTTGGGTACTATTGAAAATTTTACAGTATTAAATGATGACATCAGAGAGGCGCTGGCTGAATTCTCGAACACGGTTATTGGGCTTGCGACTCGTAGTATAAACAATACAAAGTACAGAATTAGCTTCAGTGCACCTCTCTATATATTTAACAAGCAAGATAGCGAGTTTTTATTGACGGATGTTAAACAGATCTTTACTGTTCCAATCGATATAAAAAATATTGGGCGATTTTATTTCAGCTATCTTTTGAGCTAAATGACGGTGTGAATGATGTTAGATAAAAATTCAACGATACTGATTGTTGACGACACGCATATAATGCGTGAATCGCTCAGGCGCGTTCTGGTAACGATGGGATATGAACACGTTATTCAAGCCGAAAATGGCCGGGAAGCGATAAAAATACTCGATACCTCCAACAAGAAGATAGACTTGATATTCTTGGACATTGTCATGCCAATAATGGACGGAAAAGCAACCCTGAAAAAGATTCGGGAAACTAACAAGGCCATTCCAGTAATAATGCTTACTTCAGTTGCCGACAAGGACTCAATCATGGAATGCAGCAAGCAAGGAATTACAAGTTATGTCCTCAAACCAATCAATGCTTCAGATGGCCCGAGTATGCTTTCTGATATTTTCGTGACACTCTAAGCCTGCAAATAAAATATGGGCTCTTCGCGTGATCGTGTGGGTAAATTTCATGTTTTTTAGAGCCTCGGGAGCATAGACGTGAGTATTTTTAGTCGCAGATATTCTTCATCTCTCAGACCATATGCACGGCGTTGGATGACGCGTATCTTGTTGTTGAGTCCCTCAATAAAGCCGAGTGAAACTTTATTCTCTGGCTTGCAATAGGCTGCGATCCCATCCCAATGGCGCTCAATCATCCCGGCAACAACTCGTAAGGTTTCAGGCGTTGCCACTTCAGGCTGGCTTTCCAATTCTCGAAGAAACGCCGCGCCCATGCTTCGCTCCTGTAATCCCACAACTGGCCAAACGACTCTTTCAGCAGGTACGCCGTGTTCAGCCGTTTGTTCGCCGCCAGCAAAGCCTTCAAAGAACGTCTGCCGTCCAGCGTCAGATTTTCGTGATTGGAAAGCAGTACGTATTTCTGCCCCTTAATGTAGCGCCTATCCTTGCCCTGAAGACGTGCATATTCCATCTTTCTGACTTTATCCAGGGCATCGCCGAGATGGCTCATGATGTGGAATTTGTCGAACAGGATGGCCGCCTGCGGAGCGCGTTCGTTGGTTACGTTACGAAAGGGCTTCCACATATCCATCACTGCAAGACGAATGCCTTTGGTTTTCGCATCGAACAGCCAGTCATAGAACTGTCGCATGCTGCCCTCCGAACGGTCGGCGCCGCCAAACCAGATGGGACGACCACGGATCAAGTCGCTGACTACAATGCGATAGGTATGTCCTTTGCGAATCGATATTTCGTCGATGCCAATGGCCTTGGGTGCTGGCGTTCCGGCGCGTTCCAGTTGCGCGGTCATGTATTGCTTGTCCAGTTCCTTGACGGTGTGCCAGTCCAGAAGCAATTCGCGGGCAATGTCCGACACCGTGCTGGCGCGACACCGTCTGCCTACATACCAAGCAAACCGCTTGGTATAGAGTGGGGTGTCGGCGAGAAAGTCGAGTCGTTCGCGTTTCACTTTCCCGCAGTGCCGACAAAGCACCCGTCGAATTTCGATTTCCAGATAGATACGTGTGTCGCCACAGGAGAGGTCGCGAACTTGCCGAAGCTTCTTGTCGTACCAGCCAGAGCGCGTTCTTCCGCAACTGTTGCAGGCCGTTTTTTTGAGCGCCGAACGAGCGTGATGATCCGTGCTTTGGAGTCGCCAAAGATGCCGCGTATCTTTTCCAGCGGGCGAAAACAGGGGAATCGGTATGCGTCGAGAATCCGTTTGGGTTTGCGTGAAATAGCCATTGAAAAAACCTCCCATTTTCTGCAACAGGTTCAGGATGCATTTTGCCTGATGCCACAAGGCTTG
>JACPOZ010000003.1 GCA_016191235.1 Gammaproteobacteria bacterium | reverse complement strand
TTCTGCATCATCCGCTCCTACCTCGCCACTTTGCACAAGCAGCGCCAAAACCTGTACCACGCTCTCGCGCTCACCTTTCAGGGTAGCCCACCTCAGCCTCGCTTCACGTGATCGGCCTCGGGGTACCTGAGTAGTTACATTGTAATTATGATAAAATCCACTTTCATTTGTAGGATTCTCCGGCTACGGAAGACTTGAACTTTTCATGATCTGCCCCTATCTCATGACTTGTGTTTATAACTTACGAGGTTTTGAATGAAACGCATTTTTCTGTTCCTGCTTACCAACATCGCCGTGCTGGTTGTACTCAGCGTTTCGATGCGTCTGTTAGGAATTGAAGGTATTCTCGATCAGCAGGGCGTTGATCTGAACATGAATTCGCTGCTCATCTATGCCGCCATCATCGGCATGAGCGGTTCGTTTATCTCGCTGGCGATCTCCAAGTGGAGCGCCAAGAACATGACCGGGGCGCGTGTGATCGAGCGCCCGGCGAATGCCACCGAGGCATGGCTGGTTGACACCGTGAAGCGCCAGGCGCAAAAGGCCGGTATCGGCATGCCGGAAGTGGCGATTTATGACTCGCCCGATGTGAATGCCTTCGCCACTGGCATGCGGCGTAACAACGCCCTGGTGGCGGTGAGCACTGGCCTGTTGCGTTCCATGAGCCAGGATGAGGCTGAGGCGGTGCTGGCGCACGAGGTCAGCCATGTCGCCAATGGTGACATGATAACCCTGGCGCTGATCCAAGGGGTGGTGAACACCTTTGTGATCGTGCTGTCGCGGGTGGTGGGCCATCTGGTGGACCGGCTGGTATTCAAGACGGAGCGTGGCCATGGCCCGGCCTTCTGGGTAACGTCCATCGTTGCTGAGCTGGTGCTGGGTGTTTTGGCTAGCGCCATCGTCATGTGGTTCAGCCGCCGCCGTGAATTCCGCGCTGATGCGGGTGGTGCGAGTCTGGCCGGGCGGGAAAAGATGATTGCTGCCCTGGAGCGTCTGAAAATGGGGGCTAACCAGGCTCATCTTCCGGACCAGATGGCTGCGTTTGGCATTTCGGGTGGGATCGGTCACGGGCTGAAGCGCCTGTTTATGAGCCATCCTCCGTTGGAAGAGCGCATTGCCACGCTACGTTCCCAGCGTAGCTAATTAATGGAGTAAACAAAGGCGCCCTTGAAGGGCGCCTTTGTCATTTGGGGCAGTGTGTTTTAAAGAAAATGGATTTGCCGCCGATGTAGGCTGTATCCAAGCGAGGAGAACAATAAAATGACTATGGCAGATATTATCGTCCGGCAGGAAACAGCGGCTGACGTGCGCGCGATTGATGTTGTCAATCTTAGCGCTTTCGAAGGCGAAGCGGAGGCTATTCTGGTTACTGCATTGCGACAGTCCGAGCATTACATTCCCGAATTATCCCTCGTTGCTGAAATTGATAACCGTATCGTGGGGCATATCCTGCTGTCGCGTGCATATCTTGGCCGTCCAGGAGGTGAGATGGATGTACTGGCGCTGGCACCTATGGCGGTGGTTCCCTCGCAGTCGCATCGCGGCATAGGCTCTGCCTTGGTGCGGGCCGCAATCACCAAGGCGGCGAGTCTTGGGCACAAGGCTATTGTGGTAGTGGGGCATCCCGAGTTTTATGCGCGATTCGGCCTTGAAAAGGCTTCCAAATGGGATATTCGGTGCCTTTTGCCTGTGCCCGAAGAGTCTGTGCAGGCTATAGAGCTGGCAAAAGGTGCATTAAGCGGTGGTGGGACGCTTCGTTATCCTGCGCTGCTTACGGAGTTTTTCCGGCAAACAGTACAGTAGGAGTAGCCGGTAAAGCCTGGAGAGAAAAGCCGTCACGAAGCTGACGAGTTAAAAGGCCGTCCGCGGTGTTTCACATCAATTCAAATTCTTTGTCTCCCATCTGTGCGCCGGACGCAAGCGTGTCATCGTTGATGTCATGTTCCGGCGTGAAACGGAATTGCACGAAGAGGCCGGTGTTTTGCAGGGGCTCGGTGAGCTGCGCGGTCTGCATGTTTCCACCTTTGCCGCTATGTGTCTTTATGGCCACTTTGTTTCCGGCGCTGAAGATATGCGCGGGTACTATTAAAGTGGCTGGTTGATTGATGGCCTTGATCTCTGGCAATAGCAGCCCTGCCGTCTGATCAATGGTGCCCTTCCCCATGCCGCATCGGCTGAGTGTTACTGGCTCAGCGATGGGGGCGATCATCTGAATGCCAAATTCCATCCGCGAATTTTTGACGTTTTTCATCCAGCGGATGACCGCTACGCCCCATTCCTGAAGATTGCCCTGATTTGTGATGCGGGTGCCGATCAACTCACCAATCTTGAATTTCGCCGTTTTTTTGTTTCCTTCCCACGCCAGGCACGCGCCATTAGCGCTTTCGTTGACGACGGCGCACTCATACGTTGCAAAAGGAAGTGTTGCGGCCGGGAGTGGTGCCGGTTGCGTCTCCTGTTGCTTTGCAAAGTAGGTGGTTTGATTGAAAATATTCCATATATCCTGTTGATCTTTTTCCACTTTCTGCTCATCCCAGCTCTCTTCCTCGCCATATAACCCGGCTACAGGGCGGCTGGTAAAGCTGGCTTTGCCTTTGCGTGTTTCGTTGGGCGATGTTGGAGCTGCATTAATGGCGTTATGAATGGCGCTCAGGCCTACTGTCACAACAAGTACCGAGTTTTTATTGATGCGGGAGAAGTTGCGTTGCGGGATTGTTCCCCATGACGACATGAGTCTGAGTAAAAGGTCGTGCGGCAACGGTGATTTTTGGGATGTCTGGGCCTCTTGTTGACTGAGCGTGTTGCGCAGGTGATTTATCAGGGATGAGGTGTCCAGCACCCGGCATGACTTGGAAAAGCAGTTTTTTTGGGTCGCTGGCGATGAAGTTGGCTCGTCTTTTTCAAGGTCGATCAGGAATGATTCTGTCAGATTGGCGACGCCGGAAACGTGTCCCAGGCTACTGAGGGAGGCACATTCGCCAAGCATCCCAACTACAGTATTTATTTCGTTTTGCGATAAATGGTAGGGGTTGGCCAAGGCCAGTAGCAGCGCCTGCTTGTAGAGATCGCCGATGCTGTGGTGTGGAATCGCCGCGCCTTCTGTGTTGTGGATGGCGCTTTCATGGAGGTGCTTTTGTTCGGTGTAACGATACAATTGATGAATATCCCGCCATACGATGCCTGGGCAGGGTGTATATATTTGATAGGAGGTGAGGAGTGCGTCAATCAAATACTGCATGGCATGGTGCAGCAGCAGCAACGCCTTGCCGGCGGTGAATGCCGAGGACTGATGTGTGATCAGGTTGTTGAGGGAAACTTTATAGCCATTCGCCATTTCGTTCTGGAGGTCGCGCGCCAGATGGGCATCTTTAAGGCATGAGTCTGATAACGGAAAGGCTGCGCCGATATACTGTTTTCTCAGTGCCGTTATTACTTGGCGGGTTGGGGTTCTGAACAATTCCAGAATCTGGCAACGGTGCTGTACCGGAAGAATGACTCGGTTCAGCGTGGTCAGTGCGCAATAGAGCGCGTGTGCGGTTTCTCCGGTATTGAACCGAGGTAAATGTTCGATCCACTCTTTTACCTTGACAGGATGTGGATCAAAAGCCATGCCTAGGCTTTTGTCCGGGCATGGCGTTTGCAAGCGGATAGCAGTATTTTCCATGGCGGGCCATTCTCCTTGAACATATTTCAGGGGGTATTATTACTATCGGCCAGGATTTTCAAATATTTAGAGTATGATGCGGAATACGGAAAAAAATTCCCGTTGAATGAGGGCTGTATGCGAGATGTGTATGCAAGGGGGGCACCTTTAGTCATATAAAGGCCCAAAGTAGCTCGAAATCCTTGTCGTGTGTCTGGGCGGCGGAAGCCAGGGTTTCCGGACTCATAACCTGAACGGGCATGAAAAGAAATTGCATGAAGCTGCCGGTGTTCTCCAAGGATTCCGTGAGCAGCGCATGACGTGTCCCGCTGTTCGTGTTGAAGATGATTTCCTTGCCGGTCTGGAATGCGTTTGCAGGTGTTATCAACGTGGCAGACCGGTTGGTGGCTTTGAGTTCGGGCAACAGCAAGCCATTAAGCGGAGCATCGCCGGATCGGTCCGCAGCATGGGTGCGTATCAACACTGCCTCGGCGGCTGGCGCCAGCATCTCAATGCCGAATTCCACTTCCGGGCTGGTTACGTCTTTTGACCAGCGAATGACGGCGATTCCCCATTCATTGTTGCTCACTCCATTGGTGGATTGAATGCCAATTATTTCTCCGGTTTTGAACGGAGCTGAATTTCCGTCCCCCTTCCATAACAAACCGGAGCCGCCTGCGCTTTCGTTGATTATGGTGCATGTATGTGTTGCGTGGGTGCGGGCGACATCCATGTTTTTATGCGCAGCGATTTGAAGACCTCGGGAGAACAGGGCGATAGGATCGCTGTTTTCTCTAGGCGGGTTGGGCGGTGAGGAAGGAGCAGGGTGAATATCTTTTTTTCTGAAAGAAAGCGTTGCATCCACCACGGATGTTTTGCCGATGAAGTGATGGATGGTATCGAGTCCGACGGCGACATTGACCCGCCCGGTTTTTCTCAGGCGCGCAAAGCTACGCCTGGAGACGATGCCCCATGCCGAGATCAGCCATCGCGCCAAGCCAGAAGGCACTGGTGATGAGGTAGTATCTTCACGTGTGGCGTTCTGCTCTGGTGATCCGGCCTCGTTTTCCAATATCTGATAGAGGTGATATATCAAATCCGTGGTGTCTAATGCCCGGCATGATTCGGCACCACAGTTTTTGCTCACTGCCAGCGATGTGGGCGGATCATCTCCCGTTAAATTAATGATGAACGATCCCGCTGCGTCGTCGGGGTTCGATACTGTATTCAACAGGCCATAAGGCGCCAATTTGACCAGTGCCGTATATACCTCTGTGATCCCATCCTGTGATAGCTGGTAGGGATTCGCCAAAGCCAGCAGCAAGGCCTGCCTGTAGAGATCGTTGATGCTGCGCTGCGGGTTGAGGGTGTGCTGGCTGTCCAGCACGGGGCTTTCGTGCAGCTTTTTATGTTCCGCGTAGCGGTACATCTGATGCATATCGTGCCATGCCGTGGCCGGGGGGGGCGCATACATCTGATAAGAGGTGAGCAGTGCTTCGCTCAGGTAGCGCATGGCGCGGTGCATGTGCGTCAGCGTCATGCTTGCAGTGGCTTCATTGGTCAGCAGGTTGTCGATGATGATCTTGTAACCGTTCGCCATCTCCAGGTAGAGCTCCCGAGTGAGTTGCGCGGTTTTGATGGCGATGCTGGATAAGGGCAAGGTTGAGCAGAGGTAATGTTTTTTTAGCGCGTCCGCGACATGATGGACCGCTGGCCTGAAGGATTCGAGAATCTGGAAACGGTTTTGGGTGCCAATTGTCGTGCGGTTCAGCGCGGTTAGTTCCTGGTAGACCAGGCGCGTTGTTTCGCCGGTGTTGTCCAGCGGCAGACGCTCCAGCCACTCCTTTATTTTCAGGGGATGGGGTGGGCAGGCTAAATTCTGGGGTTCGTCTTTTTGTGGGAAGTGCAATATGATGCCGCTATTTTCCATGGGGGATATTTCCAGCAATCAGTTGGGTTCATGCCACTGTATCGGCTTGCTCCGCTGATTTTTGAGAGCTGGAATATCTATTGTTAAGCGGATTTTACAGCAGGGGTAGCTTGCTCGGCGCGCCGGGCTGTTCGTGTACAAGGCGGGGGACAAGATAGCCGGGCAGGCGGTTGCGCAGTTCTGTCATGAGTCTGTGTGTGTGCGTTATCTCGGCTTCAAAATGGGCGGCGCCTTGCACTTTGTCGAGCAGGTGCAGGTAATACGGTGTGACCCCGGCGTCGAACAGGGCCTCGCTAAGATCGGCCAGTGCTACCGCAGAGTCATTCACGCCGCGCAGCAGCACAGTCTGGTTGAATAATGCCACCCCAGCCTGCGCAAGGCGCGACAGCGCATCGCGTACTGGGTCGTCAATCTCATTGGCATGGTTGGCGTGGACCACCATCACCGGTTTTAGGCGGCTAGCGCCCAGCCAGGCAAGCAGAGTGTCATCCACGCGTTCCGGCAGCACGATCGGCAGGCGCGTGTGGATGCGTAGCCGTTTAAGATGCGGGATGGCGGATAATCGCTGCGCCAGGGGAGCCAGGCGCTGATCGGTAAGTGTCAACGGGTCGCCGCCGCTTAAAAGAACCTCGCTTACGGTAGTGTCGGCGGCGATATAGTGCAGCGCCGCATCCCAACCATGGGTGGCGGGATTGGCGTCGCCGTATGGAAAGTGGCGGCGAAAACAATAGCGGCAATGGATGGCGCACGCGCCGGTGGTCACCAGCAGCACGCGCCCTTCATACTTATGCAACACGCCGGGGGCGGGCATGGCGGCAAGGTCGCCTACCGGGTCGGCGCTAAAGCCTGCGGCAAGGGATTCTTCGTCACTGAGCGGAAATACCTGGCGCAGCAACGGATCGTCAGTGTCGCCCTTGCGCATCCGCGCCACATAGCCACGCGGCACGCGCAGTGCGAACTGGCGCCGGGCAGCCTGCCCCAAAGACAGCGCATCCGGAGCAAGATCAAGCATCGCCAGCAGCTCAAGCGGGTCGCTAATGGCCTGGGCAAGCAATTTTTGCCAGGAACTGGTCTGCCAAGATGGTAAAATTCGCGGTAACATAGACATAGTTTACCGGAGTCTAAAGGCAGGGTGTGGGATTGCTGATCCTGCATTCTCACGCAACCGCTGTATTTTTGAACGAGGATGGCATGGCCACATATAGCACCAACGAATTTAAGTCGGGTCTCAAAATCATGATGGATAATGATCCCTGCTCGATTTTGGAAAATGAGTTCGTCAAACCCGGTAAAGGGCAGGCGTTTAGCCGTGTTAAATTCCGCAATCTCAAGACCGGCCGTGTCATCGAACGCACCTTTAAGTCCGGCGACACCGTGGAAGCCGCAGATGTCGTCGATGTCGAGATGCAGTATCTGTATAGCGATGGCCAGCATTGGCATTTCATGGTGCCGGAGACCTTCGAGCAGATTGCCGCGGATGCCCCCGCTGTTGAAGATACCGTCAAATGGCTCAAGGAACAGGATGTCTGTGTGATTACGCTGTGGAATGGCGTACCGCTCAGCGTGATGCCGCCGAATACGGTTACGCTCAAGGTGGTGGATACCGATCCTGGTCTGCGCGGTGACACCTCGGGTGGCGGTACCAAACCGGCTACGCTTGAAACGGGCGCCGTGGTGCGCGTGCCGCTGTTTGTCGAGATCGGCGATTTGCTCAAGGTGAATACGCGTACCGGGGAATACCTGTCGCGGGCCAAGGCTTAATTTGGTCGTGAAAAAAATAGCATTTAAAGTCAACACTGTTCACTTAAAGTAGATTGGGTCAAGCGAAGCGGACCCAACAATGTAACTCCAGAATCATAATTAAGTGAACAGTATGCTTATTAAAGTGCAGCTTGCAGGATAACCTTTCCATCGAATGGCTGCCCACCGCAAGCCTTGAAAACCTGCGGCTGCGCGCCCGTGTGCTGGCCGCCATTCGCGCCTTTTTCTCCGAGCGCGGTGTGCTGGAGGTGGAAACGCCAATACTGTCCTCTACAACGGTGACCGATCCCCACCTGCACAGCTTTACCACCTGCTATACCGGCCCCGGCGCCCCGCAAGGACGCCCCCTGTGCCTGCAAACCTCTCCGGAATTCGCTATGAAACGTCTGCTCGCCGCCGGGAGTGGGCCGATCTACCAGTTGGGCAAGGTGTTCAGGAACGAAGAGGCGGGGCGACGGCATAATCCTGAATTTACCCTCCTGGAGTGGTATCGGCCGGAATTTGATCTTGCGGCGCTGATGAGCGAGGTCGAGACTCTGGTAGGTCTCCTGATCGGCGCGCCGCAGGCGGAGCGTCTCAGTTATGCCGATGCCTTTGCCCGCCATGCCGGTATCAACCCCCACGCCGCAACGGTGGCGGAACTTAAATATTGCGCCTTGATCCAAAACATAAGTGAGCCACCGGGGCTTGATGATGGTGACCGGGATGGTTGGCTGGATCTGCTGTTGACGCATGTAGTCGAGCCTCAGCTTGGCGTGGGGCGTCCCGTCTTCATTTTTGACTATCCACCTACCCAGGCGGCTCTGGCGCGCGTGCGGCCCGGTAACCCGGCGGTGGCGGAACGCTTTGAGTTGTACATCAACGGCATTGAGCTGGCTAACGGCTATCACGAGCTGGGTGATGCTGGTGAGCAGCGGCGCCGTTTCGACGTGGATCGGGCAAAACGCCGTGCTGCCGGTCTGCCCGATATTCTCCCGGATGAACGCCTGCTTGCTGCTCTGCAACACGGTCTACCGGATTGTTGTGGTGTCGCGCTGGGGGTGGACCGGTTGCTCATGATTGCAGTGAAGGCTCAAACGATTGACGAGGTGATGGCGTTTCCTGTTTGTCGTGTTTGATTTTTTAAAAAGAGCGGCACACTCCCCCCGATTTTTTTGTTGTCTCGATCAAAGTGTAAATTATTGACGAATAAGTGTCGGTAAATTTTACACTGCGCGTCATTTTTGATTGTCTTATATAAGATAATGCTTTTATTGTATTTTATTAATTTATTAATAACAATTGGTTGCGGTGTTTGTCTCGTGTGATGGCTCGGATTTTGCTGCTTTGATAACGACGTTATTTTTACGTCAGTTGCGATTGGGTAGGGAGGCCTTTTTGGGGGTGTCTTTGCTTTATGTTATTTCCAAATGGGCGAAAATCGGAGAGTAATATTATGGAACGCCGCTGGACAGCACGGGCGCCCATATATCTTGATGTCGGGCTATTTTTTCAAGGCAAAGAGATATCGGTGTGCAAGACACGGGATATTGGCTTGGGCGGGGTATTTCTTGAGTCTGCTCAACCGCTGCTTCCAAAGGAGGCGCAGGTTGAGTTGATTTTTATGCTGGGTTCAGGCGCGCAGCGTATCAAGCATAAAATCCGGGCAAAGGTCGCGCGCCTAGCGGAAGAGGGAATGGGCCTCGTGTTCCGTGATTTCGATGCAACCGCGTTCCGTTCCCTCCAGGAAGTTATGCGTCACAAGGAGAGTGTTGAAACGCCGCACTGAGCTGCGGCACTTTATCTTAATCTTTAACCATTTTTACGGAATTTCCCTCTTTCTTCAGCCACCTATCAAAGCAATCCGCCCCGCAGAAATAGTGGACATAGTCCTCGGCTTCGACGCTCTTGGCGGCCGATGCGGGAATTTCCTTCAGGCAGACTTCGCAGCTCAGCATGCCTCCCTGGTTTGTGGCAGTTTTGGGTTGCATAAAATACCTCCCCTTGGGTTTTCGCAAGATCCCGGGATTAATGCCGCAATCCCTCTAATTAAAGTGGGGTTCCTGGTGGTGTTTATCAATACGTAAATCATCCTGAATTCCAAAGCGACAGTTGGGCGTGCGTAAAGCTGCTCGTGATTCTTAAACCGTTGCTATGTTTCCAGCCGCCGGATGTAAAAACGCTGGCTATCGGCGCAACTTATAGACCATTCTTATTATTGATTCATCCACGCTGTAGTCGCCTATTTTTGCGATAGGCACCCAGGCAAGATCCTTCGACTCAACGCTGATCACCAGCGGCGCATGACGATCCGCCTCGAACAGAAAACGCACGTCATGGTGAAAATGGGTGGGTTCCTTGGGTGTGGCGGGGATACGGTGTACGTCGGTGTCGTAGATGGCCTCCGACACTGGCTTGATCCCCTCAAGGCCAGATTCCTCGCGCGCTTCGCGCCAGGCGACGTTCAGGATGTCGGGGTCGCCGTCGGCATGGCCGCCCAGTTGCAACCACCGATCCAGCTTGCGGTGATGGGTCAGCAGCACATGGGTTCTTTCCCGGTCGACAATCCACGCCGAACCTGTGATGTGGCCGATTTCCAGTGAGCGTTCAAAACAGCGTGGATGGGCATGTACAAATCGTTCAATCATCGTCGCCATGCGTTTTTCGGCCTGATCGAACGCGGTGTAGGCATCGAGTTTTTCCAGTAATGGGTTTCTGTGCATGGTGTTTAACCCTTAACGGTTCTTAATTCTTTGCGCCACACCAAAGTACGATTGTTGGCGGGCATGGCATAATCCTCTAGTAAAGACATGCCCGCTGTCTGCGCGAGTCCATCCAGCGACTCAAAATCGCGGATTCCGCTCAACGGGTCGCGCGTTTTCAGCCACATGTCGAAATGGGCGTTGCTGGGGCTGGTATACGCGCCGTCATAATTGAACGGCCCATACAAACAAAACACCCCATTGTCCTGTAAGACGTGCCCGACGCCTGCAAACATCCGCTCCACTTGCGGCCAGGACATGATATGTGTGGTATTGGCGCTGAATACCGCATCCACCTGCGTCCTCGGCCATGGATCGTTATCCACGTCGAGCGCCAGCGGTGGCAGCACATTCGGTAACGCGGCTTCATCCAGCCAGGCGCGTATCCCATCATGATGTATCGCCATATCGCTGGCCTGCCACATCAGGTGCGGGAGATGCCGCCCGAAATAGACCGCGTGCTGCCCCGTGCCGCTGCCGATCTCCAGTGCCCGGCGCGCATGCGCAAACTCCTTTTGGAGTACGGCGAGAATCGGGTCTTTGTTTTGATCGCAGGATTCTGAATAGGGTTTGTATGTCATAATGTGATCATTATGAGGCGCGAAACGGCGAAAGGCAAAAAACGCTATTGCGGGAAAACGGGTGGCGGTAGATGGTGCCCCCAGTCTTGGGGGCAATAGCCGGAAAGGTATTGAATATGTGTCTGCGCCACACTACAGGGTCAATCAAGTGCCTCACAATATCAGTCTGATAACAACCATTGCCGCCGCGCTGGGATTGGCGATGGTTCTGGGTTTTATTACGTCGCGCTTGAGGATGCCGCCGCTGGTCGGTTATCTCCTGGCGGGGATCGTGATCGGTCCGGCCACACCAGGCTTTGTCGCGGATGTGGCGCTGACCACCCAACTTGCCGAAATAGGGGTGATGCTGCTGATGTTCGGTGTCGGGCTGCATTTCTCGCTGGACGACCTGCTTGCTGTCCGGCGCATCGCCGTCCCGGGAGCTATAGTGCAGATCGCTGTGGCCACGGTGCTGGGGATGGTGGCCGCCACGTTTTGGGGTTGGGATATCGGCGCAGCGCTGGTCTTCGGACTCGCCTTGTCGGTTGCCAGCACGGTAGTGCTATTGCGTGCACTGGAGACCCGAGGTGTGCTGGAGTCGATCAATGGGCGCATTGCCGTAGGTTGGCTGATTGTCGAAGATCTGGTGATGGTGCTGGTGTTGGTGCTGTTGCCTCCACTTGCGAGTCTGCTTGGCGGTAAGGCAGATATCGTCTCTGGTGGGAGTCTATGGATAACCTTGGGGATCACGTTCGCCAAAGTCGCCGCATTCATCGCGCTGATGCTGGTGGTGGGGCGACGCGTATTCCCTCGCGTACTCTGGCTGGTGGCGCGCACTGGCTCACGAGAGCTGTTCACGTTGTGCGTGATTGCTGTGGCTGTTGGAGTGGCCTATGGCTCGGCCGTGCTGTTCGACGTGTCGTTCGCGCTGGGTGCGTTCTTCGCCGGCATGATGATGCGCGAGTCGGAGTTCAGTCACCGTGCCGCCGACGAATCCTTGCCATTGCGTGATGCGTTTTCGGTGTTGTTCTTCGTGTCGGTTGGCATGCTGTTTGATCCGCAGGTGCTGATCGAGCAACCCATCAAGGTGCTGGTGGTGGTGGCTATCATCATGGTGGGCAAAACCCTTGCCGCCATCGCCCTGGTGCTGGCGTTCCGTTACCCGCTCAACACAGCGCTCACGGTTGGGGCGAGTCTGGCGCAGATCGGTGAGTTCTCGTTCATCCTGGCCGGACTGGGTGTCGCGCTGGGTCTGTTGCCCATTGAGGGTCAAAGCCTGATTCTCGCTGGAGCCCTGATTTCTATCGCCCTCAATTCGTTCATCTTCACGGCCATCGAACCGGCGCAAATATGGATACGCACACGATCCCGCCTCGCGCGGCGGCTGGAGCAAAGAGATGACCCGCTCGCCGAGCTTCCGATGTCAGTTGATCAATCGTTCCTGGCCGGCCAAGTGGTTCTGGTTGGCTATGGGCGCGTCGGACGCCGCATCGCCCAGGCGCTCAGCGAAAGGAACATACCCTATGTGGTTACCGAGCAGAACCGTGAATTTGTCGAACAACTGCGCGCACGAAACATCCCCGCAGTATATGGAGACGCATCCGATCCCGCAGTGCTGATTCAGGCGCACATCGCGGGGGCCAGCATGCTGGTCATCGCGACCCCGGACACCTTTCACGTGCGCAAAATGGTGGAGATCGCCCGGACACTCAATCCGGCGATTGAGACCGTGCTGCGGACCCACAACGAGGAAGAAGCCGAGCTGCTGCAAAAGGAAGGCATGGGGAAGGTGTTCATGGGCGAGCATGAATTGGCGACTGGCATGACCAGGCATATCCTGGCCCGCATGCGCGAGGAAACGCATTCTGAGCAGCGTGAGCGCCCATGACTTGCGGCGTGGCCTACTCCCAATGGGATAGGCAGTTTTTCCCTGCAACGCAACGGGTAATCGCTCTTCGTTTCTCCTGTCAACCCCTTTTCATGTCGAAAAAGCCAAATATCTACCCTTTCTACGCCAATGCTACTAATATTAACGTGCAGACCACAGGCAAGAAGTGTTGGTCTCCATTCGCTCGTACAACCAGGAGGTGCGCCGTGACCATCAGAAAACTTTTGTTCTCTCTACCCCTATTATGTCTCATCTGTGGAGCGCAGCTTGCGCTCGCCGGAACACAGGCGGTTCGTGAAATGGCAGGTATTCTATCCCATCTTGAGCATCGCCCCAGTGCCGCAGAAAAAGGCACGCTGAAAGCCATCATCGACAACAGCGCTACCACGGCGCAAGAGCGCGTGCTGGCTACCGCAATTTCCAACCTTAATCACGCAGCGGCGGATGCCGACAAGCCCAAGCTCAAACAGGTGATGAACGATGCTTCCGCCCCTGCCGACGTGCGGGATATGGCGGGCATCATCCTTAACCTGGATCATCAACCAAGCGGGTCTGATAAAGACAAGTTGCAGAAGATGATGAAATGAGGTGACGTATCGAGGGTAGTCCCGTATCGAAGGCCATCGCATTACTTTGTTTTGCTCGGTATTGCAACACCCCTCTTCGGTACGGGGTTGCCTTTTTCAGCTCTTGACGCTTCTTCCCGCCAACCTCTACAATTCGCCCTTCGCTTCAGGTGGCCCGAAGGCATTCGCCCCAGGGCTTAAACGGGAAGCCGGTGTGTTCTGCCTTTCAAGGTGTTAGAACAAAGCCGGCGCTGCCCCCGCAACGGTATGCGAGTCAAAGAGTAGCAACACGCCACTGTGCATTGCATGGGAAGGCGCTGCTCTTGGGAATTTTCCCGCTCGTAAGCCCGGAGACCGGCCTGCTGCGCTGTGATGACATTGCGGAGGGCGATGTCCGGGCGTTCAGGTCTCATCCCCTGTTTTTGCCTGGCTGTTCTCCTCTTGCGTGCCTTAATTTCCAACCCGCCGTCGCGTGCTTGCGCGAGAGAGGAATACACTCAATGAAACTGCGTCTTATGCCGACAGCCATGCTTTTGCTCGGCCCTTACCCTATTTATGCTGCGGACAACGCCGCACCGCTTGATACCGTTATTGTTACCGCCACCCGCACCGCGCAGACGGTGGATGAAACCCTTGCGTCGGTGACTGTCATCACCCGCCAGGATATTGAACGCCAGCAGGCGCAGTCTGTGCAAGATGTGTTGCGCGGCACGCCTGGGCTTTCTATTGCCAATAATGGCGGGTTAGGAAAGCAGACTTCTTTTTTCCTGCGGGGCACGGAATCTGATCATGTGCTGGTATTGATCGACGGCATCAAGGTCGGTTCCGCGACCACAGGTTCAGCGCCGTTTCAGGATTACCCGATAGACCAGATTGAGCGCATCGAGATCGTGCGTGGACCACGTTCAAGCTTGTATGGCTCAGAGGCTATCGGTGGCGTGATCCAGATTTTTACGCGCAAGGGCGGTGGGGCGTTGACACCTTCCTTCAGCGTGGGCGGGGGCTCCTATAACACGTTCAAGACTTCCGCCGGAGTTTCGGGCGGCGGCGAGAACAGTTGGTTTAATGTCGGTATGAGCGGTATGAATAGCAGCGGTTTCAACGCCTGCAACGGTAAGCCTTTTCCCGGCGGCGCGGGTTGTTTTACCGTGGAGCCGGATAAGGACGGTTACCGCAATAAATCGGGGACATTGCGTGGGGGCTATCGTTTCGGCAAACTCGGAGAGGTAGACCTGCATTGGCTGGGCACTGAAGGCCGGGTTCACTACGACGGCAGTTTCCAGAACGAATCAAAATCAACTCAGCAGGTGTATGGAGGCCGTTTGCTTCTTAATCCTGTAGATGCGCTACGCTTGTCTCTGGCCGCCGGGCGCAGCCAGGATGACTCTGATAACTTCAAGAATGGCATTTTCAGCAGCCGCTTCAATTCCGAGCGTGACACCGTGTCGCTGCAAGGTGATATTTCCATCGCGGCACATCACCTGTTGACTGCGGGTTTTGATTACCAAAACGACCATGTTGACAGTACTGCTATTTACAACGTTACTTCACGCGACAATAAAGGGCTGTTCACCCAATACCAGGGAGCGTTCGGTGCGCATGATGTGCAGGCCAGTGTACGCCACGACAAAAATCAGCAATTTGGCGAGAAAACCACGGGCGGGCTGGCCTGGGGCTACGCGATCAACAATCTAGTGCGCCTAACCGCTAACTACGGCACGGCGTTCAAGGCACCTACCTTTAACGAGCTCTATTTTCCTGGTTATGGCAATCCCAACTTGAGACCGGAGCAATCACGCAGCATCGAGCTTGGCCTGCGAGGCACACCGGCGTGGGGCAGTTGGTCGGCCCATGTCTTTCGGACGGCAGTTAATGATCTGATTGGCTTTGACCCAGCAACGTTCTCCCCCGTTAATATTGATTCGGCCCGGATACGCGGGGTGGAGGGCACCGTTGCCACACAGCTCGCCGGCTGGCACACGAATACCAGCCTCACTCTGCTGGATCCCGAGAACCGTGCGTCTGGCACTTACAATGGCAATGTACTGCCGCGCCGTGCCGAACAAACACTGCGGGTAAATATGGATCGTGGTTTCGGACATTACCGTGTTGGTGCAACGCTTTTTGCTGAAGGCAAGCGTTTCGATGACCTCGCTAATACACGCACCATGGGTGGCTATACTACGCTTGATCTGCGTGTCGAGCGTGCGTTTGCCAAAAACTGGCTGGTGCAGGCGCGCATCGCCAACCTGTTTGATAAGCGCTATGAAACGGCGTCGTATTACAATCAGGCGGGACGCAACTTTTTTATCACGTTCCGCTACCAACCCGGCAAGTCACCCACATAAGAGGTAAGGCACATGATAACGCTTGCTCCACGCCACCAGATTATGATTGGCGTTGTGTTGGTGGCACTGATGGCCGCCACGCGCGGCCAGCATTTCGCCACCTTGCAACACCTGCCAGGCGCGTCCTGGGCGGTGTTCTTTCTTGCCGGGGTATATCTGCGTCCCCTTTGGGTGTTTTCCGCGCTAATCGCTACGGTGGCGCTGCTGGATTATTCTGCCGTCACCTGGGGCGGCGCCAGCACATTTTGCATCACACCGGCCTACGCATTTTTGCTGCCGGCCTATGGTGCGCTTTGGTTCGCGGGCCGTTGGTATGCGCAACGTCACTACGCCACGATGGCGACGATGGTTCCGCTCACGCTCAGCCTGCTTGCTGGCGCGCTGCTGTGTGAGTTGTTCTCCAGTGGCGGTTTTTACTTTCTTTCAGGCCGCTTTGCGCAGACCAGTCTGGTGGAGTTCGGCGCGCGGCTGGTGAAATACTTCCCGCATGATCTGTCATCGCTGGCATTCTACGTTGGCGTTACGGTGGTGATTCACGCCGCACTGGCTGCTGTGAACAAGCACAGCGTAGCGAGCGCTATCTCAAGATGAGCGACGTGGCCGACGTGCCGGGCGCGCCGGATACCTCAAGAGAAGAGCGCCACCGGCAGCGCATGCAGCGCAAAAAGGCCGTGGTGGACGCCCATATCGCGTCGGCCACGGAAGAGCGCGGCGTGCTCATCGTCAATACCGGCAACGGCAAAGGCAAGAGTACGGCGGCCTTTGGCATGGTAGCGCGGGCACTCGGCCACGGTATGCGGGTGGGTGTGGTGCAGTTCATCAAAGGCAGTTTTTCCACCGGCGAAGAGGCGTTCTTCCGGCGTTTTCCAGAAATCAGCTACCATGTGATGGGTGAAGGCTTTACCTGGGAGACGCAAGACCGCAGCCGTGACATTCAGGCGGCACAAGCGGCTTGGGCGGTGGCGGCAACGCTGCTGCGTGATGCAGACACTGCGCTGGTGGTGCTCGACGAACTCAATATCGCGCTCAAATACGGCTATCTGTCGCTGGATGAGGTGCTCAATGCCGTGAGTGCGCGCCCCGTTCATCAGCATGTGGTGATCACTGGCCGCGCCGCACCCCCCGCACTCATTGAGGCTGCGGACACCGTTACCGAAATGAGCCTCATCAAGCACGCCTTCCAGGTGGGCATACGCGCACAAAACGGTGTTGAATTGTGAGTGCATCCCGCCACTGCCCGGCGTTGCTCATCACTGCCCCCGCGTCAGGCCAAGGCAAGACCACCACCACGGCCGCGCTGGCGCGCTATCACCGCAACCAGGGGCGGCGCGTGCGTGTGTTCAAGACGGGGCCGGATTTTCTTGATCCCATGATTCTTGAGCGCGCATCGGGAAACCCGGTGTATCAGCTCGACCTGTGGATGGTCGGCGAGGCGCATTGCCGGCAATTATTGTGGGAGGCGGCGGCCGGCGCGGACCTGATTCTGGTTGAGGGCGTGATGGGTCTTTTTGATGGACAACCTTCAAGCGCGGATCTCGCCGTCAAATTCGGCCTGCCGGTGCTCGCCGTGATCGACGCCGGCGCCATGGCCCAAACCTTCGGTGCTGTCGCGTATGGGCTGGCACATTACCGGGAAGATCTTGTCTGCGCGGGCGTGGCGGCCAATATGGTTGCAGGGGAGCGTCACGCCGCCATGCTGGCTGAAAGCCTGCCCGAGGGCTTGCGCTTGTGGGCGAGCCTGCCACGAGATGCCGGTATCGCGCTTCCTGACCGGCATCTCGGCCTGGTTCAAGCGGTGGAAATCATAGACATCGAAAAACGTCTCGATTACCTGGCGGATGTCTGGATGAAACACGGTTTTACCAATCTTCCCGATGCCACTACATTTGATCCGGTGAACACCACACCGCTGTCGCCACTGCTCGAAGGTGTGCGCATCGCGGTGGCGCGTGACGCGGCGTTTTCGTTCCTTTATCAGGCCAATCTCGACCTGCTCACCGCCCTGGGTGCGGATCTGGTCTTTTTCTCACCTTTGTGCGACATCGCACTTCCTCAAGCGAATAGTCTGTATCTGCCCGGCGGCTACCCGGAATTGCACGGTGCGCAACTCGCCGCCAACCACGGCATGATCGAATCCGTGCGCGCTCATCACGCGGCGGGCAAGCCCATCGTCGCCGAGTGCGGCGGCATGCTCTATCTGCTGGAATCACTCACCGGTGTGCAAGGGCACCGCGAGGATATGGCAGGATTACTGCCCGGCCACGCAGCCATGCAAAAACGGTTTACCGCGCTGGCCTTGCAACAGGTCGCGTTGCCTGAAGGGACACTGCGCGGCCATACCTTCCATCACTCGCTGATGACCACATCGCTGACGCCAATGGCGCTTGGGCAATGCCCCAACGGTGGCAAAACAGGCGAGGCTGTCTATCGCGACGGCAAGCTCACCGCGTCGTACATCCATTTTTATCTTCCATCGAGTCCTACCGCAGCGGCGAGGCTGTTTCAGCCATGAGAGGACCGCGCCGTATCGTTTGCCTCACGGCCGAAACCACCGAGACCCTTTATCTGCTCGGTGAACAGGATCGTATTGCCGGTATTTCCGGCTTCACGGTACGCCCACCCCAGGCGCGCAAGGAAAAGCCCAAGGTTGCGGCGTTTACCAGCGCCAAGATCGACAAAATCCTCGCGCTGGAACCGGATTTGGTTCTGGGCTTTTCAGATTTGCAGGCAGATATCGCCGCACAACTGATCCGCGCAGGCATCGAGGTGCATGTCTTCAACCAACGCTCCGTGGAAGGCATGCTGCGCATGATCGCGACCGTGGGTGGATTGATAGGCGCATATGAAAAAACGGCGGCGCTGATCGAGCAGCTTGAGCAAGGGCTGGAAGATGTGCGCCGTGATGCAGCCCGGTTATCGCACCGGCCACGGGTGTATTTCGAAGAGTGGGACGAGCCGCTGATCTCGGGCATCGGGTGGGCCTCGGAACTGATCGGCATCGCAGGCGGCGTGGACTGCTTTGCGGAGTTGGCCAAAGCGCCCAATGCCAAGGGCCGCATCATCGCCGATCCGATGGAGGTTGTGCGCCGCGCCCCGGATATTATCATTGGCTCTTGGTGCGGCAAACGCTTTCGCCCCAAACAGGTATGCGAACGCGAAGGCTGGGCCACGATTCCGGCGGTGCGTTCCGGCCATGTGTATGAAATCAAATCCGCCGAGATATTGCAGCCTGGCCCGGCGGCGCTGACCGACGGCCTGCGTCAGTTGCATGGCATCATTCACCGTTGGGCAATATGAGCATGACGCTGACTCCCGCGACACTCGCAGAACCCTTCGCTTGTGCTCTTCCCCGCGCGTCGGTCTCGGTGCATTTTTCCGAGCAAGATCGCCACAGCCTCTACAGCATCATCGACGCACGCCGTGACATGCGGCACTTCGCGGCTGGAGCGCAGGTCGATGAGGAAACGCTTGCGCGGGTACTGCAGGCCGCGCATCAGGCGCCGTCCGTTGGACTCATGCAACCTTGGCGCTTCATACGCATTCGCGATGAAAACCTGCGCGCGTGCGTCGCCGAACTGGTATCTTCCGAACGAGACGCGACCGCCGATGCCCTGGGCGAACGCGGATCGGAATTCCTGCGGCTCAAGGTGGAAGGCATACGTGAGTGCGCTGAACTATTGGTGGCCGCACTTGCCCCCGACGACGGTACCGTGTTCGGCAGACGCACCATGCCGGAAGAGATGGCCCTGTGTTCTGTGGCCTGTGCCATCCAGAACCTGTGGCTCGCCGCCCGCGCCGAGAACCTGGGCCTGGGCTGGATCTCGATGTTCAACCCTGCGGCACTGGCCCAACTACTGAAGATGCCACCGGGCAGCAAGCCCGTGGCGATTCTCTGTATGGGGCCGGTGGATACGTTTTATTCGGCACCGATGTTGGAACAGGAAGGTTGGCGACAAGGGTGGCCTTTGCACGAGCTGGTGTTTCACGACAACTGGGGTAACACGCTCACCGGGCAGAGATCGGAAGAGCAGCCATGACCACGGCGCTGGTCGTGTTCGCGGCACTCGTTCTTGATGCCTGTCTCGGCGAGCCGCGTCGTTTTCATCCGCTGGTCGGCTTCGGGCGCCTTGCGCAAGTGCTCGAGCGACGCATCTATATTGACTCGCGCGCACGCGGTGTAGCAGTGGTACTGCTGCTGGTCGCACCGTTTACCCTGCTCGCTTGGCTTCCGCAATGGTTGCCCTGGGGTGCCGCGCTCGATGCGCTGCTGCTCTATCTCGCCATCGGTTGGAACAGCCTCGGTGAACATGCCGGGCGTGTGCGCAATGCATTGACAGCGGATGATCTGCCCGCGGCGCGGCAACGGGTCGGGTTCATGGTCAGCCGCGATACGACTGCACTCGACCATGAAGGCGTGGCCAAAGCGACAGTCGAATCCGTGCTGGAAAACGGCAACGACGCCATCTTCGGTGCTATCTTCTGGTTCGTGGTGGCGGGCGCACCGGGCGTGGTGCTTTATCGTCTTGCCAACACGCTGGACGCCATGTGGGGCTATCGCAACGAACGCTACCTGCGTTTCGGCTGGGCTGCGGCGCGGCTGGATGATGTGTTGAACTTCGTGCCGGCGCGGCTGACGGCGCTGGGCTATGCCGTGGCCGGCCGTTTTACGCGCGCGCTGCGATGCTGGCATACCCAAGGCACCACCTGGAAGAGCCCAAATGCCGGACCAGTGATGGCAGCGGGCGCCGGCAGTCTCGGCGTGTTGATCGGCGGGTCAGCGATTTATCACGGCGTGACGCAGACGCGTTCACCGCTCGGTGAAGGACATACACCTGATGCCCACGACATTGACCGCGCGCTGCGCCTGATAAGTCGCTCACTGGTGATCTGGTTGCTGGTTTTGTTTGTGGGAGGATGGTTGGTCGACTATGTCACGGCACGCTGAGCAGCAGGGCCTATTGCACCACGGCGGCCGTTTGCGTCTGGCCGCTGCGCGCTACGATATTCCTCTCTCAGAGTGGCTTGATCTCTCCACCGGCATCAATCCCAACGGCTGGCCCGTGACGATGGTCCCGGCCTCAGCCTGGTCACGCCTTCCCGAAGACGATGACGGACTCGAACAGGCTGCGCGAGAGTATTACGGCGCCGAAGATCTCTTGCCGATCGCCGGTACACAGGCGGCGATCCAGACGCTGCCACAACTGCGCATGCACTCTCGTGTCAGTGTGCTTGATCCAAGCTACGCCGAGCATGCGGCAGCCTGGCGGCGCGCTGGTCATACGGTGATACCCGTCACCGCCGAACAAGTGAATGATGCCGTGCCGTCATCGGATGTGCTGGTGCTCATTCATCCCAACAATCCCACCGGCGCGCGCTTCGCGGTGGATCAATTGCTCGACTGGCACGCGCAGCTCGCCGCCCGTGACGGCTGGCTGGTGGTGGATGAAGCGTTCATGGATATCACGCCTGAACACAGCCTTTGCAATCACAGCTCGCGGCCCGGCCTGATAGTGTTGCGTTCGCTGGGCAAGTTTTTCGGCCTGGCTGGCGCGCGCGTGGGTTTTGTGTGCGCGCAACCTAAATTGCTGGCGCGACTTCACACGCTCCTTGGTCCCTGGACTGTCACCGCGCCTGCGCGTTGGGTGGCTACGGCGGCGCTTGGAGATCGCGTGTGGCAGAACAGGGCGCGCCAAAGCCTTCTCGACGACAGCGCACACCTGCGCGCGTTACTTGCGCAGCACGGACTCGCGCCCGACGGCGGCTGTGCCCTGTTCCAGTGGCTGCACACGCCGCAGGCGGCCTATCTGCATGACAGGCTCGCGCGCGCGGGCATCCTGACGCGTCTGTTTACCGAACCATGCAGTCTGCGCTTCGGTCTGCCGGGATGCGAGTCTGACTGGCAGCGACTGAACACTGCGCTGGCCCACATGATTGCGATGAATCTCACCCAGGCCAGCGCATGACCGCCCGCACCTTGATGGTCCAGGGTACCACCTCCGATGCCGGCAAGAGCACGCTGGTCACGGCCCTGTGCCGCTGGCTGGCGCGGAAGGGTGTGCGCGTGGCGCCGTTCAAACCCCAGAACATGGCGCTGAACAGTGCCGTAACTGCGGACGGCGGCGAAATCGGCCGCGCTCAGGCGGTGCAGGCGCAGGCGTGTGGCTTACCACCCCACACCGACTTCAACCCGGTGCTGCTCAAGCCCAACACTGATGTGGGCGCGCAAGTCATTATTCATGGGCGCGCCATTGGCAATATGGAGGCCCGCGCCTATCACGACTACAAGCGCGTGGCGCGCGACGCCGTGTTGATCTCCCATGCGCGGTTGCTGGCCGAATACGAGGCGATTGTGGTCGAGGGCGCGGGCAGCCCTGCGGAGATCAATCTGCGCGCGGGCGACATCGCCAATATGGGCTTTGCCGAGGCGGTGGATTGCCCCGTCATCTTGATCGCCGACATCGACCGTGGCGGTGTCTTCGCCCACCTCGTCGGCACGCTGGCGCTGCTGTCTGAAAGCGAACAGGCGCGTGTCGCCGGTTTTGTCATCAACCGCTTTCGCGGCGATCTTGCCTTGCTCCAGCCGGGTCTGGACTGGCTGGAAGACAAAACAAAAAAGCCGGTGCTTGGCGTACTGCCCTATCTGCATGGGCTGCATCTGGAGGCGGAGGATGCACTGCCGCGCGGCGTGACTTTGCCTGATGTGCAGACTGAACATTTGCGCGTGGTTGCTCCCGCCATCCATGGCTCTCGCGACATTAGTGCATCCCTGCACGTCATTGTTCCAGCACTGCCGCGCATCAGCAACCACACCGACTTCGATCCACTGCGCCTGCATCCCCAAATCGCGTTCCGCTATGTAGGGCCGGACGAAGCGCCCCCGCCCGCCGATCTCATCATCCTGCCCGGCAGCAAGAGCGTGCGTGCCGACCTTGCCTGGTTGCGTGAACACGGCTGGGAGCAGGCCATCCAGCGTCACCTGCGTTACGGCGGCAAGCTGATCGGCATTTGCGGTGGTTATCAGATGCTCGGCCATGAGATTCACGACCCCCACGGCCTTGAGGGCGAGCCAGGCTCAAGCCTGGGTTTGGGATTGCTCGATATACGTACAACCTTGGAGCCAGGGAAACAATTGCGCATGGTGCGCGGCGCACTCGCACCCTCCGGGGCGGAGGTCACGGGATACGAAATCCATGCGGGCGTCACTACCGGCCCTGCGCTTGAAACCCCCGCTGTACTGTTCGACACCGGCGGCACCGATGGCGCCGTGTCCAACGATGGGCGAATCCTCGGCACGTACCTGCACGGCGTGTTTGAAACCAGCGCTGCTTGTTTGGCGCTGCTGCGCTGGGCAGGGCTTGCAGGGGCGCAACCCGTGGACTACGCCGCCTTGCGCGAGGGCGCTATTGAGCGTCTGGCGGATACGGTGGATGCGCATCTCGACATGGTCACCCTGACCCGGCTGTTGGGATTGAATCTCGCCGCCAAAGAGGACGTGGCCCCATGAACCTAAAAAACTCAGTTATCCACGAAATTCACGAAAAAACACGAAAATATTCAAATACATATCCATATCGCTACTTTACTTGCCAACCATCCGGTGAATTGCTGAAGCAATCCATCTTTTTGTTTTATTTCGTGAATTTCGTGTTTTTCGTGGACAAAAAAGGGTTTTAAGGATGAAGGAATTGATCCTGGGCGGCGTACGCTCCGGCAAGAGCCGTCTGGCCGAACAGCGCGCCCTGGCCAGCGGCCTGCACGTCACCTACATCGCCACGGCGACAACGGGCGACGAAGAAATGCGCCAGCGCATCCAAGTACATCAGCTCAGACGCCCGTCCGGCTGGAAACTGATCGAGGAGCCGCACGCTCTGGCTGCGGTATTGGAGGCGCATGCCCAACCCGACCGCTGCCTGGTGGTGGACTGCCTGACCTTATGGTTAACCAACCTGCTGATCGATAACAACGGTGCAGGTTACGCCATACAACGCGAGGCGCTACTCACTGCGCTGCCCCACCTGCCGGGACATATCATTCTGGTTAGCAACGAAACCGGGCTGGGCGTGGTGCCGCTGGGCGAATTGACCCGCCGCTTCTGCGACGAAGCCGGGTGGCTGCATCAAGCACTGGCGGGCCTGTGCGAACGCGTGACACTCACCGTTGCGGGCCTGCCCCTGATATTAAAAGGAGAGTCTTTGTGAATATCGAATGGTTATACACCCCTTGTCAGTCCCTGGACACGGCGGCGCACAGCGCCGCGCAAGCGCGGCAAATGCAACTGACCAAGCCGCCCGGCGCACTGGGCGAACTTGAAAACCTGGCGACACGCCTCGCGGCCATGCAAGGCACGGAACGGCCCGCCGTTGACGCAGTATGGATCACCGTGTTTGCAGGCGACCATGGCGTTGCTGCCGAGGGCGTCTCCGCCTTCCCCCAGTCCGTCACCGGCGAGATGGTGCGTAATTTCGCGCGCGGCGGCGCGGCCATTAGCGTGCTGGCGCGGGCGCTGGGCGCTGACCTGGAAGTCATCAATCTGGGCACGGTGAATGATCCTTACGATGCAGCAAACGTCACACACCTGCGCCTCGGGCTGGGCACGGCCAATTTCATCGTAGAAGCCGCCATGACCCCCGCGCAGTGCGCCGTCGCACTGCGCGCCGGTCGAGACAGCGCCGCGCGTGCCAAACAGGCCGGGGCGCAACTCTATGTTGGTGGTGAAATGGGCATCGGCAACTCCACCGCCGCAGCTGCACTGGCGTGCGCGCTGCTCAATGAAACACCGCAACACCTGGCGGGACCAGGCACCGGCCTCGACCGCGCCGGGGTAGGTCATAAAATTAAAGTCATCCAGCGCGCGTTGACCCTGCACGCCGATCATCTTGCCGACCCCAGCGAGGCCTTGCGCCGCCTGGGAGGCTTCGAGATTGCCGCCCTCGCGGGAGCATACCTTGCCTGCGCAAAAACAGGCCTGCCCATACTGGTGGATGGTTTCATCAGCTCAGCGGCGGCGCTTGCCGCCGAACGGTTGTGCCCCGGCACCGCGCAATGGTTCATGTACGCCCACAGTTCCGCCGAACCCGGCCACACCCGCATCCTCACCGCCCTCGACGCCAAACCCCTGCTCAATCTCGGTATGCGCCTGGGCGAAGGCAGCGGCGCGGCAATGGCCGTGCCACTGTTGCGGCTGGCCTGCGCGCTCCATAACGGCATGGCCACCTTCGCCGAAGCCGCCGTATCCACGAAGTGCTGATTCCGATTTCATTTCTTTTAACGGAGCAGGGGTAGGGTGTAAATCCACAATGAATCTAAAAAACTCCGTTGTCCACGAAACTCACGAAAAAACACGAAAATATTCAGTTACATATCACCATTTCGCTTGCTACCCACCCGGTGAATTGCTGAAGCGGTCCATATTTTTGTTTTATTTCGTGAATTTCGTGTTTTTCGTGGACAAAAAGAGGTTTTAAGGGTGAACATCCTGCAACCCCTACTCATCGCGCTGCAATTTCTCACCCGTCTGCCAATCCGGCTGCGTGAAATACCCGGCCAGCAAATGCTCGGCCGCTCCATGCTCTACTATCCACTGGTAGGCCTGCTCATCGGCTTGCTGCTCGCCGGACTGAACGCCTTGTTGCACAACGCCGACATATTATTACGCGCTGCGCTCCTGCTCGCCGCCTGGGTGCTGATCACCGGCGCATTACACCTCGACGGCCTCGCCGACAGCGCCGACGCCTGGCTCGGTGGTCACGGCGACCGCGAACGCACGCTCGCCATCATGAAAGACCCCTATTGTGGCCCCGCTGGCGTGGTTGCGCTGGTGGTTGTGCTGCTCATCAAATTCGCCGCCCTCGCGGCTGTCATATCAGCGCAAAACACCTTTGCGCTGATTGCCGCCCCCATCATTGGCCGCACCGCACTCCCCCTGCTGTTCCTCACCACCACCTATGTACGTGCCAATGGCCTGGGATCAGCCATGGCAGCACACCTGCCCAGAAAATCCGGCATGATCGTAATCACCGTCACAGCCATAGCCCTCATCGGCGCCGCCGGCGCGCAAGGGCTATGGCTCTTGCTGGCCTGCGTCAGCGTATTTATCTCATTGCGTCGGCTGATGATAAAGCGCATTGGCGGCGCAACAGGCGATACCGCCGGGGCATTGGTCGAAATTACCGAAGTAACCACCCTCGCAACGCTGGCACTTCTTGGTGCAGGGTAAAAAAACGGACACTTTCTCCACCCCGTCCAACTGCCATTTTTAGGTTTAAAAAAACATCCCCCTGCATTACACTGCGCCAACGTGCGCCGTACCTCATCAGTACCTTGATGCAAGGCTGGAATCCCTATGTGGAATCCCTATGTAATCATTCTTGTGCTCTTCGTCGTTGCCGGCGTTGCCGCCACCCTCTGGGGTTTGGCGATCATCGCCAGGGGCCGGCGAACGCTGCGCTGGCCCTCCACCGAAGGCGCAATCGAGGAATCCAGGCTCGTCTCGGATACCGACGATCTGTTCCCGCATATCCTGTTCAGCTACAGGGTGGGCGTCCAAACCTACCGGCGCGAACTTGGATTTCCGGGCGGGACTAATCCGACGCCGGAATTCGCTGCGAGTTATGTCAAGAAATTTCCCGTGGGTGCGAGAGTCCGGGTCTTTTACGATCCCGAACGGCCGGATCAGGCCACGCTTGAACCCGGTCTGGCGCAGGGTGACTGGATGATACTCACATTAGGCATCTTAGCCACGCTTCTCGGGATTTTGTTACTGGTGTTTGGTCAAAGTTGAGACTGCACGCAGGTTGATGGGCGCGTCATCATTATGTTCACTGTGCGCGCCGCACAACGCGCCCCCTAATGTAATCGACCGACCTCGGCCCAAACCCGGGGCGGGTAGTTTTATGGCCCGCCAGCTCGAACATCACCGCGCCGAAGACCTGCGCCAGACGCAATACATCCTCTCCGAAATCACTGGCGAGTTTAGCTCCGATGACTTGCTGGGGAGGGTTTTCTCCAGTTTTTGCATAGACAGCCCCCCGTCTACTGTCACATAGCCACCCCCTGCAAGAGCTGCTTGTCAACGGTGGCGGTCTCTCCATTTTTACCATTCCTCTATTTACCCCCCCCCGAAGACCTATCTTTGCCAGCTTTCCGAGAGCTTCTTGATAAAACCGCTAAATCTTTTTGGAAGCCGTCCGCTACAGACGAAGTGAGGCTCAAAGAATGATGGCAAATGGCCACCACATAGGGATGAATGCGAAATGAATATCAAGCAAAAGATATGGTCATTACCGGTTGTCGCTGTGCTGATCTTCGCGGTCGGCATCGCGGTCAATTATATGTTTTCTTCGTCAACTTCTACGTTGCTGGATCGGGTCCACGATGTCGATTATCCTAAATTCCTCTGTTAGCAGATCCCAGAAGCCAACCAGGGCGGAGACAAGCCGGGGGGCGTAAGGTTTTTTGGCTCGACCGCAATGATTTTGCCGACGATGTAGCGCACAAGGGCACGCCAGCGATCCGCTTTGGGCA
>JACPOZ010000002.1 GCA_016191235.1 Gammaproteobacteria bacterium | reverse complement strand
GATCACTTCGACGCCAGGCTTCAAGATGCTCTCGCCAGAATTCCTGCCCATGCCTCTTCGCCATCTGGAGTCCCTCCGAAAAAGCAGCAAGAGTGCACGGGCTTCGCGGAAAACTACAGGTGGGACGGCTGGCCGCTTACAATCAGTGTGATGGCAATGATGGCCCAGTTGCGGTGCTCCGTCATTGCGGCATGGGAAGGCGTGTCGTGGGCCACAGTGTTGTAGGCATATAGCCCCGCCAGGCCGGTAATGATGGTGAGGCCCGCACCGAACCACAAGTTCCAGCGAGCCACGGTCTGCCACTGTTCTTTCAAGGGCGATTTCATGAACGGGGTTACTACAAAAAGTCCTACCGCGAGCGAAAACAGCGCTACGGTAAAATGCACGAAGATGGGGTGCCAGTTGGGGATGATTTCAAACATTCTATGTTTCCTTTGTATAGTAATTTATTGCGCTGAACTGCCACCAAGCCTCAGAGGCTAGAACCAGAACCGAACCCCGGCCACGGCCCGTGCCTCCGCCGTTTTTTGCCCCGCGTTGCGGGCGTAATCGGCGGTGCCACCGAACTTACTGGCCCATTCGACGCCGACGTAGGGGGCGAACTCGCGCCTGATCTCGTAACGCAAACGCAGACCGACCGCCAAGTCAGACAGGCCGGAACCCAGCGCGCGCTCGATATCGCGCATGCCGTAAAGGTTTGCCTCGACGCGCGGTTGGAGAATCATCTTCTGGGTCAGCAGCAGTTCGTATTCCGTTGCGAACCGCAACATGCTCCGCCCCTGTTCCCCGGCATAGGCGGTGGCCTCCACATTGAACCAGTAGGGTGCCAACCCCTGGACGCCGAAGGCCAGCCAGCGGCGATCCGGCCCAGTCCCGCTGTCGTAGCGCGCACCGAGTTGTGTATCCCAGAACGGGGCCACCGCGTGTCCCCAAAGCAGCTCGGTGTGTGCGTCCCGAAACTTGCCGCCATCGGTATTGCCCTCGGCCTTGAGCACCGCACGGTCGTAGTCCCGGCCGAACCGGGCCTGCAGGTTATAGAATGTGAACGAGTTGTCGCGCGCGACCACGCGTTCGAACTGATCGATCAGGAGGGATCCAAATTTATCCTCGTCCCCCATCCGTGGTCGTGGGATCGGGCCGAAGTCGTAGCCGTCAGAATGGGCGTGCGGGTCGCGGGCATCGGGCGGGGCGGAACCACCCTGCATGGGCATGGCCCCATGGTTCATGCCGCCACTGTCGTGATTCATATTGCTCATGTCGCCGGTCTTCCCCGAATCTGGTGCCGTACCGGACATGCCGCCTTTCTCCATGGCCGGCATTGAATCGTGGTCCATCGCGCCATGGTCCATGTCCGGCATTGTCTCCTGCTCCCCGGATGTCTTTGCCGGGGCCAGGGTTATTTTTTTCGTGCGCCTTGCCTCACGCGGCGTGCGTTTCGCCGGTGAGGAATGGTCGGCGTGATCGCCAGCCGCCTGGTAGGCTGGCGTATTTTCCAGGACCGTTGAATCTTGTCCCCAGGAGGATGACACGTTAAACGCTAACGCGGCGGTGACGGCGATCAAATTTACTCGGTTGTTTATCATTTACGCATTCGCCAGTAGATTTCGCCGCCCAGCGCAGGAAAAAGGGCACCAAAGAGCAAATTAAGCCGTAGCCATATTTTGGAATTCTCAATAAATGAGCCGGTTTTCCGAATAAGGAAAGCGCCAGAAATAAAATCAAGGCGGAGTCCGGAACTGTTCGCCATGTTTTTCACGCGTCGCGGTGAGAATACGCTAACGTGGCCAAATTTTGACGCGGTACGACGGATTCTCTTCTGCCAATAGGATGCCGCCCACTTTGGCGTGACAGGAAAACCGCCGATCATGACCCCGCCGGGCGCTAGCGCGGCAGACAGCCGATGGGTCAATTGTTCCGGCTCAAAGAGATGTTCCAGAAGGTGGAGCACGATGATCACATCGTATTTTTCATCCAGGAAAAAACCGGGTAGATCAACATTGGCCTCGATCTGCCTGGTATAGCCAGACTCGCGCAATTCGGGTTGCAGCCTGCAATCCACCGCCACCCAGGATTCAATATCGGTAAACCCGGCATCTCGCGTGAAGCGCAGCATTTGCCCTCGGTCAACGCCAATCTCGCACACGCGCAACGGCCGCCCAAGCCGGGGCCAATCTCGCACACGCGCAACGGCCGCCCAAGCCGGGTTCGCTCCTCTCGGATCAGATTGTACATAAACCAGTAACGCAGCAATTTGACCGGGTAGCGAGTGACGCGAGGTTTCACAAAAATGTCTTTTACCCAGTTCTGCGCATCAATGACAGCCAAGTTCCAATTCCACGCGGCATCTAACGGCGTTGTTGATGGGATCGAACATGGTTCTTGTTTGTTCAAAATCATTGCCTACTTTCTCCTGCGGTTACGGATAGGAACGAGTGTAGCATGCATCCACCCGCCTCTGTGAAACTCAGTCGCGTCATTCGTCCTTGCCTTCGGCGGATTGTTGCTCATGCTCTTCGCCTGCATCCTTGGATTTCTCCTTAGCCTCCTTGCCCTGATCCTCGCCCGACGGGCCGAGCAGATTGCCAGCGGCCTGCTTGGCCTGGTCGATCACCCCCTGCGCCGATTGCTCGGCCTTGCCCAACACTCGTTGGGCAGACTGTTCAGCCTGTTCACAACCCGCCAGACCGATGACCGCCAGCGCGATCACAATGACCTTCATACGTGTCATGGCCCCTGCCACTTTCATTGAATTCAGATTTGCTTGAATCACGCCATTACTCGCTATTGTTGGCAAAGCCCAGCAGGTGCAGCAGGCTGGTAAAGAGGTTGAAGATGGCGACGAACAGCGTCACTGTTGCCATGATGTAATTGGTCTCGCCGCCGTGAATGATGTTGCTGGTCTCATACAGGATCAGCCCCGCCATGAGCAGCACGAACATGGCGGAGACGGCCAGCGACAGGGCGGGCAGCTCAAAGAATATCGCACCGAGGCCGGCAAGGAAGGCCACCAGGATGCCGACCATGAGAAAGCCGCCCATGAAGCTGAAATCCTTGCGGCTGGTCACGGCGTAGCCGGAAAGACCGAGGAAAACGGCTGCGGTCGCGCCCATCGCGGTCATCACGACCTGACCGCCGTTGGGCAGGCTGAGATAGCTGTTGAGGATAGGGCCGAGGGTGTAGCCCATGAAGCCGGTGAGGGCGAAGACAAACCCCAGACCCAGGCTGCTGTTTTTGAATTTGGCGGTGAGAAAGAGCAAGCCAAAATAGCCGATCAAGGTGATAATCAGGCCAGGGTGGGGCAGATTCAGCGCCATCGACGCGCCCGCTGTGAGGGCGCTGAATGCCAGCGTCAGCGACAACAGCATATAGGTGTTGCGTATAACCTTATTGGTTTCCAGAACCGATGCCTGGGCACGGCCAAGGGGCGTTATTTGCGAATTCATGTTCATGGGGCATTACCTCTATGAAAATTGGGTTGCGGATTCAGCCTTCCATCAGCAAGTTGGAAGCAGTCTCCTGACGCGACGAAATACGAACCGGCCGCCGTTGCCGGGCAATGTGGCGCGCCGCTGTCCTGCCGACCCGTTCCGCCGCGCGGTCGATGGCGACATAGAGATCGGCTTCAGTATTCTCGATAACCACATCGGCCAGGTGCGCCAAGCGCACCTGGATTTGGCAACACTTGTCCGCACCGCCGCGCGGGCCGTTGACATCCGACAGGCGCACCCTGGCCTGGGAGATGTGGTCAGCACAGCCCCCCAACGCATGATGCAAACGCCTCGTGACATGCTCGCGCAGGGCTTCGGTGGTGGTAAATCCATGCGCATAAATATTGATTTGCATATAAGTCCGCCTTCTGAAATACCCCCTCGGGGGTGGTGAGTAAACTCTGCGCATTCAGGATAGGCGCCCACTATCACCAAGAAAAGTCGTGTTATTCTGTTATATCATTCGGAATTAACGAACTATTGGGGTGCCGCCATGCTTAATTACAAACAGCTGCACTACTTCTGGACCGTCGCCAAAACGGGCAGCATCGTCCGTGCTTGCGAACAACTGAATCTCACGCCGCAAACCATCAGCGGCCAGATCGGCTTGCTGGAAGAAACACTGGGCGTTGAACTGTTCCAGCGGGCCGGACGGCGTCTGAAACTCACGGAGACTGGCCGGCTCGCGCTCTCCTATGCCGAAGAGATTTTCCAGGTGGGGGGGAGACTAGAGGAGATGCTGCGCAGCCATCCTGGGGATCGCCACACGCTGTTTCGGGTTGGAATTGCCGACGTGGTACCCAAATCCATCGCCTACCGTCTACTCGCCCCCGCGATGGCGCTCTCCGAGCCGCTGCGCATCGTCTGCCGGGAAGACAAGCTGGAGCGATTGATGGCGGAACTGGCGATTCAGCGTCTCGACCTGGTGATCGCGGACGGCCCGATGCCTTCAGAGATGGATGTGAGGGGGTACAGCCACAAGCTCGGCGAGTGCGGCATCACTTTCTTCGCCACACCCAAACTCGCCGCCTTATACGGCAGCGGCTTTCCGCACAGCTTGCAAGGCGCGCCCATGCTGGTGCCGGGCGAAAATACCATCGTCCGGGGACGGCTCATGCGCTGGTTTGGCGAACGGCAGATTCAACCGCGCATCGTGGGCGAATTCGACGACAGCGCCTTGATGAAGGCCTTCGGGCAATCCGGCATCGGTATCTTCATCGCGCCATCGGTGATCGCCGACGAGGTGCGGCGCCAATATGGCGTCGAGGCCATCGGCCGGATCGATGAAGTCACTGAACGGTTCTACGCCATTTCGGTGGAGCGCCAGCTGACCCATCCGGCCGTAGTTGCCGTCACCGAGGCGGCGCGCCAGGAGTTGTTCACAAACCCTTGAAATGGGACGAATGAAATGCAGTTGACAGGATCACACGTTGATTTTGTCCGCGTGGGCACAGAAAGATGTATCCACCCTCGGCTGCTAGTGGTCTGCTTCGTAAATGGCGGAACAAATAAAACGGATGGATTTTGGCGCAGGGCAAGGCGCAACGACGAGTCATAGCCGTAGCTATGGCGAGGAGTTGCAACGCGGTCATGCGTCAAAAGACGCCGTTTTATGTTTCGTTATTTACGAAGCAGACCACTAGACAAAGTGGCGTCCGACCAATCCGTGGCCGAGCAGCTTGGCCAGGATGCGGTAATTCTTGGCCTCATGCCGTACACGACCGGCGACGATGGCCGGATGAATACTGAGTTTTTCCGCCAGAGCAATGACATCCTTTGCAAGGTGGCTGGTGCGGGCCACTGATTTTCCCCATGCCATATGGGGAATCAAAGCTTCTTGGGCCATATCGTCTGCCTCACGCTCTTCGCGGTCTTGTTCGCCGGGGCTTTCTAAATCATCTGTGAACACTGGATTCGCTTCGCCCAGGTGTTTGGCGACGTGGGCGAGCTCATGCATGAGCACGAACCAAAAATTATCCAGCCGGTCGTGGCGTAGCGTCAGCGCGACAATGGGACGCCCATCATCGAGCATGGCCGCGCCGTCAAGATAAGTTCCTTTGAAATGGGGCTCAATGACCAGGGAAATGCCCGCCATACCTAGCTGTTCGCGCGCAAGCCTTGGCCCATCTTCGAAGACGGATAGACTCGCGAGAGACTTCATCCATTTGGTCGTGACGATGCCTTTCTTGTATTCGCGGGAAACCGGCATTGCACGGGCCTTTTTCAGCACACACAGGCGCCAGGCGAGAAGGGCATTACCGTCAGCCCCGCGCACGCCACGCTGGTGCAATGGTGCGCGCAAGAACGCAGGCTCTGCCTGTTTTGGCAACAGGTCGTGCATGAATTTGAGAAACAAGTCCTCGGCATAGTCCTTTAGTCGCTGCGCGTTGCCTTTGAAGTCGCCAAAGCATCCTCTGTCTAGCATCTCCTTGAGAGGAAGCTTGCTATAGTCCAACTCTGGCGCGTTGCCAAGGGCGATCATCTCATTACCCTCACACCCTATGAGCACATCGGCGGGAATACCGAGTCCTTGGTGTAGGCGCCGGATCATGGGGAGGGATAGCGGACGCTTGCGCGACAGCACTTCCGAGACCTTGGAAGTGGAGCCAATGTATTGCTCCAACTCCTTGCGGCTGAGTTTCATTTGGTCCATGCGGAACAGAATGGCATCCACCGGGTCAGGCACCGCAGGCGGCACGATTTTACGCTCGTAATCTTCGATCACCAGCGCCAGCAGCTCCAGCTCGTTATCTTCCTTGGAGCCAGCTTCAGGATCGAGCGTCATCAGAGCGGAAAGCCGCGCCATTGCTTGCGTGTAGTCCTCGCTGGACTTAATGACTTTAATGTTCATCGCCATTTTTCTCCTAAGCCAAGCCCAAATTGAGACAGTTTAAAATTTCTTCTTGTCGTATTCAGCATGGGTTCCCATCCATTCGATCAAGACTATTCCGCCTTGGTAGCGCACCTTGACAACCAAGCGGTACGAATTGCCTTTAATGTTAAAAATCACGCGGTTTTCAGCCAGAAAATCCGCGCTGGGATACCGCTTTTTGATGTCTTGGGTTGAATGCCAAATCTCCCGCTCCACCTCTTTACGCCATGCGTCCAACGGCCCGCGAATATCTGCGTGTTTTTTCTTGAATGCTTCGAGCTGCGGCAACCCCAGAATGCGCATGAAGGTTTATCTTTCCCATAGATAAGGAAAACTATAATTCCCAAAATGGGAAAAATCAAGAGCTGAGCTAATACTTCCCTGCATATAGAGGTGATGGGCCATCAAGCTTCCGAAATGGGTACCGCACACAAGTGCGGGAACATTTCAAAACCCAACGGGGTAGACATATTGTTTGCAGCCTACTTCCCGATACAAAAACTGGCAAATATCCTTCCCAGCAGATCATCTGAAGTAAATTCACCCGTGATTTCCGACAAAATCTGCTGCGCCTGGCGCAGGTCTTCGGCAAGCAACTCGCCTGCACGGTGACACTCAAACTGATGATCGGCGTTTTCGAGACATTGATGGGCGCGCTGTAAGGCGTCGACGTGGCGGCGGCGCGCCATGAAGCCGCCTTCACCGGCGCTGCTGTATCCCATGGATTCTTTCAGGTGCTGGCGTAGCGCCTCTATCCCCGCGCCTGTCTTTGCGGAAAGCGCCACTTCCGGACCCAGATTTCCCTCGCAGACACCCGGCTCGCGCCCCGTCACATCGATCTTGTTGCGCACCACTGTCATGGGCAGCCCCGGCGGCAGTTTTTCGACGATGCTACGCAGTTCATCGCTCTGCACGCCATCCAATGCCGCCCCGTCATCCATCATCAACAGCACACGGTCGGCGCGTGCGATCTCACCCCAGGCGCGCTGGATGCCTTGCTGTTCCACGGGATCGGCGCTGTCGCGCAGACCGGCGGTGTCGATGATGTGCAGCGGCAGGCCGTCGATGTTGATGTGTTCACGCAACACATCGCGGGTGGTGCCGGGGATGTCGGTGACGATGGCCGCATCCCTACAGGCGAGGCGATTGAGCAAGCTGGATTTGCCGGCATTGGGGCGGCCGGCGATTACCACTGTCATGCCCTCGCGCAGTAGACGCCCTTGATGAGCAGATCCCAGAACACCACGCAGGTTTTCGACGATCCCTTTTAATCGCACGCCGACATTGCCCGTGGAGAGAAAATCAATCTCCTCTTCGGGAAAGTCGATGGCGGATTCCACGTAGATGCGCAGGTGGATCAGCTGTTCGATCAGGCTATTGATGTGTGCCGAAAATTCGCCTTGCAACGAGCGTGTGGCGGCCCGCGCCGCCTGCTCGGTGCCGCTTTCGATCAAATCGGCGATAGCTTCGGCCTGCACCAGATCGAGCTTGTCGTTCAGGAAGGCGCGCTCGGAGAATTCGCCAGGGCGGGCCAGACGTGCGCCTAGCGCTATGGCGCGTTTTATCAGGAGATCCAGCACCACCGGGCCACCGTGGCCCTGTAGCTCCAGAATATCTTCGCCGGTAAAGGAATGCGGGGAAGGGAAGAATAGCGCGATGCCGGTGTCGATCACCGAGCCATCGGCATCACAAAATGGCAGGTATTCCGCGCGGCGCGGCGACGGGACACATGCAAGCATGCCATGGGCGATACTTGATGCCAGCGGCCCCGACACGCGCACGATGCCCACGCCACCCCGTCCCGGCGGTGTGGCCAGCGCGACGATAGTATCGGTGGGTGCAGTCATTTCTTCAATCAGGGCAATGGGCAACCTGGGAGGGTGCCCATGCCGTTATCATGCAGCTTTCGCGACCTGTTGTTCAATGCGGCGCGTAATATACCACTGCTGGGCAATCGACAGCACGTTGTTGACCACCCAGTAGAGCACCAGCCCCGCCGGGAAGAAGGCGAAAAACGGCGTAAAGATAAAGGGCAAAAACTTCATCATCTTCGCCATCACCGGATCTGGCGGCGGCGGATTGAGCTTTTGCTGGATGAACATCGTCGCGCCCATCAGCAGCGGCAACACGTAGAAAGGATCGCGCGTGGATAGATCATGTATCCAGAGGATAAACGGTGCCTGGCGCAATTCCACGCTTTCCAGCAGCATCCAGTAGAGCGCGATAAATACCGGGATCTGTACCAGAATGGGCAGACAGCCGCCCATGGGATTCACCTTTTCCTTTTTGTACAGTTCCATCATCGCCTGGCTGAATTTCTGGCGGTCTTCGCCATGACGTTCCTTAAGCGCAGTCATTTTAGGTTGCAGGCGACGCATATTGGCCATGGAGCGGTAGCTGGTTTCCGACAGCTTGAAAAACACCAGCTTGATCATCAAGGTGACCAGCACGATAGACCAGCCCCAGTTGCCCACCATCTTATGCAGCCACTCCAGCAGCCAGAACAGGGGCTTAGCGAGCACAGTCAATATACCGTAATCGACCGTCAGCTCCAGCCCCGGCGCCACTTTTTCCAGCGTATCCTGCAGCTTCGGGCCGATGAAGAGGCGGCTGCTAAAACTGCCGCTCTGCCCGGGCGCGATGGCCATCTCGGGAGACGCCATGCCGAGCACATAGCGCTTGTCGTCCAGCGCCTGACTGTAATAGTGATTCGCCTCGCCCGCCTTGGGTATCCAGGCGCCAAGGAAATAGTGCTGGATCATGGCCGCCCAGCCGCCGGGGACGTCACGACTCAGGTTCTCCGCCGCCATATCATCGAACTGGATCTTTTCGTATTTCTTTGCTTCGCTGTAGATAACACCGCCGGTGTAGGTATAAATCAGCGACATGCCGCCATCGGAGGAATCCCGGCGCTGGAACTGACGGTACTGCCGCCCCTTCCACTCCGCCGCCGAGGCGTTGTTCACGACCTGCTCGACATCAACGACATAGCTGCCACGGTGAAAGGTGTAGATTTTGGTGACAGTTACCCCGTCCGGGCCGGTCCAGCTCAACGGAACCTTGATCTCACTGACGCCGCTAGCACCCAATGTGTACTCGGTCTGCTCCGCGCTGAACTGCGCTTGATAATCAGGGGCTGCCCGGCTCGACAACAAGCCTGACTGGGCGATAAACAAATCCGCCTGCGCATCGGTGAGCAACCGCACCGGTTCGTTCGGCTTATCCACTTTGACAGGGTAGGTGAGCAGATCAGCCTGGCGCAGATCGCCACCAATAGTGTCAATATACACATCGAGCACGTCGGTTTTGACGTGGACGCGCTGCGCCGATTTCAGCGCAGCCGCCTGGACAGCAGGCGCTACGGTTGCGGCTGGCACTCCGGGGGCTGGTGCGGGAGCGGTGGAAGTTGTTGCTGCCGGGGAGACAGAAGGAACGGCAGGAGTGGCGCCCGGGCCAGTTGTTGCAACGGTGGGCGTTTGCGGCGCGCCAAAGTCTTGCTGCCATGCCTGCCAGAGTAGCAGGATTACAACCGATAAAGCCGCAAACAGGAGAATTCTGTAGTTATCCATCAGGCCTTTTTATCCGTTTTTTCAGGTACGGGATCAATGCCGCCCGGATGCCATGGATGACAGCGCGCAATTCGGCGCAACGCCATCCAGGAGCCGGTCAACGCACCGTGGTTTTTTATTGCCGTCTCGGCGTAACAGGAACAGCTTGGGTAAAAACGGCAGTTGTTACCCAGGAACGGACTCAGCAGATAACGGTAGCCCCGTATCATGAATGTCAGGATTTTTTCCATCGTTCGAGGGCTTCCCAATGCCTGCTCAGGATCGCGAATATTTTGTCGTTGGGCACATCCGCCGCACCCGCGCGGCTCATCACCACCACATCCAGACCCGCAAGACGGGCCCGGTGCTGGCGGAAACTCTCGCGCGTCAAGCGTTTGATGCGATTCCGGCCCACTGCGGCTTTCACGCTTTTTTTCGATATCACCAGACCCAGGCGCGCGGAATCGCAGCCGTTTTTCCGCGCCCGCACAGCCAAGACACTGCCCGACGACTTATATTGCCCATCAAAAACCAGCTTGTATTCACTGGGGCTGGTGAGCCGGCAACACCTGCCGAAACGCTTGTCCGGCGCCGAACCCTGCCTGGAGTCAACATCGAAATCCGGCATCGAGTTCAAGGCGACGGGGTCGCAGGTCAAGCTGACAGGCGCGTCCTGCCCTTGGCGCGACGGCGCTTGATCACCAGGCGGCCACCCGGCGTACTCATACGTGCGCGAAATCCGTGGGTACGCTTGCGCTTGATAACGCTAGGTTGAAATGTTCTTTTCATAGCTTTATCCGATATTTTAAACGACAACAAATGGATGGAACGGCGCCGCACGTGGCGACAACCAAACATAAAGCCGGATAAGATACCCAGATCAGGCAGGCCATGTCAACAAAAACAACGTTCTTTACATCAGTAACGGGTTATGCAATATTTGCGTGCAACGCTAAAATAATCCTTAAATTCAACGAGAAAGGAGAGCCTCTCATGAAGATAGACATAGGCATTTCGAAAAAAGACCGCGCCGAGATTGTGGATGGACTGTCGCGGTTGCTGGCGGACACCTATACGCTTTACCTCAAAACCCACAACTTCCATTGGAATGTGACCGGGCCGATGTTCCAGACCTTGCACCTGATGTTCGAGGCGCAATACAACGAACTGGCACTGGCGGTTGACCTGATTGCGGAACGCATCCGCGCCTTGGGCTTCCCCGCTCCCGGCACCTATTCCGAGTTTGTGCGCTTAAGCTCCATCCCCGAGACCGCCGGCGTGCCCAAGGCCGAGGAGATGATCAAGCTGCTGGTAGAGGGGCAAGAGGCCGTGGCGCGTACTGCGCGTTCTATCTTCCCGGCAGTCGAGAAAGCCAACGACCAGCCCACGGCGGATCTCCTCACCCAGCGTATGCAGGTGCATGAAAAAACCGCGTGGATGCTGCGCAGCCTGATCGAGGACTAAACCCGCATGGCAGTCTATGCCATTGGTGATGTTCAGGGCTGTTTCGATGACCTGATGACCCTGCTCGACAAAATCGCCTTTGACCCGCAGCAAGATCAACTGTGGTTTGCCGGCGATCTGGTCAATCGTGGGCCGCAGTCTCTTGAAGTGTTGCGCTTCGTGCGGGATCTGGGGGCGCATGCGGTGACCGTGCTGGGTAATCACGATATCCATTTGCTCGCAGTAGCGGGCGGCCATACGCGCCCGCGCCGCAACGATACGTTCCACGATGTACTGGACGCACCGGACCGCGACGAACTGCTCGAATGGCTGCGCCATCAGCCCCTGCTGCACCACGACGCCACGCTGGGCGTCACCATGCTCCATGCCGGCTTGCCACCGCAGTGGGATCTTGCCACGGCAAGGGGCTGCGCTGCCGAGGTGGAAGGTGCATTACGTGGAAACGGCTATCACGACTACCTCGCCGCCATCTACGGCGATGGGCCTGACCAGTGGTCAGCCGCATTGATGGGCGCAGCCCGGTTACGCTTTATCACCAACTGCCTTACGCGGCTACGTTATTGCGACAGCGAGGGGCGCCTGGCGCTAAAAGAAAAGGGCGCTCCCGGCACGCAGTCACCCGGCCACCTGCCGTGGTTTATGGTGCCAGTTCGCGCCAGCGCAGATATGGAGATTGTCTTCGGCCACTGGTCGACGCTGGGGGCATGTGACGTGCAAGGCGTCCATCACCTGGACACGGGCTGCGTGTGGGGCGGCACACTGACCGCGCTACGGCTGGATACCACTGTGCGCGAACGCGTCAGCATCCCCTGCCGAGGCGCGTGCGAACCCGGTGGAGATTAAGCAGCTAAACTACCCCCGGCAAAGCTGCGGCCTTATTAGGTGAGCACCTCAAAAGCGCCAATAAAATCGTGAGCCGCCCAAGGCGGCTGCCACCAATCCTCCCCCTTTGCAAAAGGGGGAGTGGGGGGATTTACAGCAGTTGCCTACGCCATCACCGCAAATCCCCCCTGCCCCCCTTTTACAAAGGGGGGTATCCGATACCGGCAGGGACGGGGGCTTACCTCTATGGGTCAGTCACCGGACTTACGCAAAAAAACAACGTGCGGTTTTTTCGTGCCTTTCGTGTTTTTCGTGGACGATGCGTAAGAATTATTTCTCGTCCGCCAGCCAATCGCGCGGCTTGAGAAATACCTCATATAATCTGGCCTCTGGCGTGCCCGGTTCCGGGCGCCAGTTGTAACGCCACTTCACCAGCGGCGGCAGGGACATCAGGATGGACTCGGTGCGACCGCCCGATTGCAGGCCGAACAGGGTGCCGCGGTCATAGACCAGATTGAATTCCACGTAACGCCCACGCCGGTAGAGTTGAAAATCGCGCTCGCGCTCGCCATAAGGGGTATTTTTGCGACGCGCGACGATGGGCAAATAGGCGTTGATGTATTGATCACCCACGCTGGTCATAAAGCCGAAGCAACGGGCAAAGCCGCCTTCGTTGAGGTCATCAAAAAACAGCCCGCCGATACCGCGCGGCTCGCCACGATGCTTGAGAAAGAAGTAGTCATCGCACCATTTCTTGTAACGCGGATACATGTCCTCACCGAATGGCTGGCAAGCCTCACGCGCGACGCTATGCCAGTGCATAGCGTCTTCCTCAAAGCCATAATAGGGTGTCAGATCAAAGCCGCCGCCAAACCACCACACTGGCTCGGCACCCTCTTTTTCTGCAATAAAGAAACGCACGTTGGCGTGGGAGGTGGGGACATAGGGATTGCGCGGATGCATGACCAGCGATACACCCAGCGCCTGAAAAGTGCGCCCCGCCAGTTCGGGGCGATGGGCTGTGGCGGAAGGCGGCAGCTTGTCGCCAAATACATGCGAGAAATTAACGCCCGCCTGCTCGAAGACCGCACCCTCCGTCAACACCCGGCTGATGCCTCCGCCACCTTCGGCGCGATCCCAGCGATCTTCTTTGAAGCGCTCCTGGCCATCCTCTTCTTCCAGCGCCTTGCAAATGCGGTCCTGGAGGTTGAGCAGATAGGTTTTGACGGCATCGATATTCGGTGTGGCCATTTTCGGTCTCCTGTTGTTAGAGGACGATTATCCTAAAAACGGCAGTTGGACGGGGTGGAGTGTGCGGTTTTCAGGGTGCAGGGCAAGGCGCGACGACGCGGAATGGTTGTTCCATTCCAAGGAGTTGCAACGCTGCCATGCGCACTGAAAACCGTGCAATCCGCCCCGTAGCGGACTCACCAAACAGGTGAACCCGCAGGGCGCGATAAAGTCTCACAAAACATATTGCTAGCCGTTCAGAGAAGCGATCAACTGCCGTTTTTAGGATTATATCCCAGAATGGATAGCTCTATCTCCTGTTGCCACAGGCTGCTTTTGCCAAATCACCTTGCTACCGGCATTCACACGCCCTCCGCAATCATTGCCTCGTGTTGCGTATAGGACGATTTTGACAACCACTCCTGCATCCGATCCCCCGGCATGGAACGGCTGATATAAAAACCTTGCACGGTATCGCAATTCAACCTTGCCAGCATGCTCAACATCCCCTCGCTTTCGACACCTTCGGCAACCACGTTCAGGCCAAGGTTGTGCGCCAAATCGATGGTGGCATGGACGATGGCGGCGTCGCTCCGGGATTGTTCCATCTCCATGACGAACGTTTTGTCTATCTTGATTTCATCGACAGGCAGGCGTTTGAGATAACCCAGCGAGGAGTAACCGGTGCCGAAATCGTCAATGGAAAGTTTGATTCTCATGGCATTCAGCCGCGCCAGTATTTCCAGTGCGCGCTGGGGGTCGATCATAATGGCGTCTTCCGTGATCTCGAGCTCCAGCGAGGAAGGGGGCACCTGAAATCTCATCAAATGGTGAGCAATCTGATCCGGCAGGCGCAGATCATAGAGTACGCGCGAGGAAAGATTGACCGCCACCTTGAGATCCAGGCCCGCGCGTAGCCAGACATTGTGCTGGCGCAGCGCCTCCACCAGCACCCATTGCGTCAACACTCCAATAAGGCCACTGCGTTCCGCAACAGGAAGAAATTGGGGCGGCATCAACAAGCCATGCAGCGGATGCTGCCAGCGCACCAACGCCTCGACACCCTGGATACGCCCGGTTTTGATGTGCAGCTTGGGCTGATAGTGAAGCACCAACTCTCCCGTATCTATCGCGTTGCGCAATTCGGCCCGCAGGGTCAATTGGCCAACACTGTTTTGATCGTGCGCCGGGTCATAAAGCGCGTAGGCATTGCGGGTGTTCTTGGCGATGTACAATGCGATATCCGCGCGCCGCAACAAGGTCTCGCCATCCTCGCCGTGATCGGGAAATAGGGTAATTCCCACGCTGCCGCCAATCGCCACCGTGTTACCCTCCACGACAAAAGGTGTCTGCAGGGTTTCGGTGATTTCTCGCGCTACGGTCATGATTTCCTGCGCATTGGTCAGTGCAGGCAAAAGAAAAGCGAACTCATCACCACCCAGGCGTGCCATCACTGGCTCCTGTCCGGCCAGCACATCCGGCGCATCATCTTCGGCACCCAGCAGACATACGATATTTATTGACTGGATAGTTCTCTTCAAGCGCTCGCTCACCTGCTGCAGCAAGACATCGCCGACATGATGACCCAAAGTATCATTAATTTCTTTGAAGCCATCCAGATCCAGCAGAATCAGGCCAAAACGGCTCTCACGCATCCTGCTTAATGAAATCGCCTGCAGAAGCATCTCCTGAAACCGTGCGCGGTTAGGCAATTCCGTCAGCGCATCAGTAAAAGCCATTCTTTCAAGCGTATGGTATAGCTTATCCAGCTCACCGCTCATTTCATTAAAAACGGTAGCCAACTCGCTCACCTCGGCATCGCCTTGCACGGCTACCTGCTCACCAAGATGTTTGCGGTCTTGCCTTACCACCCGTAATTGCCGGGTTAACAAATCGATGGGTTTCAGCGTGGTTTTTTGTAATAGCAGGATAGCAACAAATACCGCCAGCAATGTGATGGCACCGCCGATGCCCATCACCAGATTGCGCGCGTAGGCAAAATCCCGGTTGAATGCGCTGATATCGGTCATGGCAGAGACTTTCAGCACACTCCCGCCATGCTCATCCGTCAAGGTATAGCTAGAAATGAGCTTGTTTTGTGCGGCATCCTGATCTTGCCAGGTGCTGGATCTAAAAACCTCACTGCCATCATTTAGGGAAATCCTTACGGGCATTCCCAATGCGGCATCGATAGAGCGCAGACTTTGTGCAGGGTCAGCCACTATTTGAATATAACCAACCGGATGCAAACCGCCGACAGGCACCAGCACAGTGTAATAGGGTCGGCCTCCTGCCACCGGGCACAGCTCGGTGATCGTCTGCAGGCGCGCCGTTCCCGTGCGGGCACGGGCGCGCTCCAGCAGCGATGGACAAATAATCACATTGCGTCCGGCATCAATCAATTCCGCCGAACTCTGGGCCATTAATGCAAAATTCAGGTCGTAGGCAGACAGCCTTAACAGCTTTACCTGTCCCGTCGCAACACCATACTGATTAAATTGGTTGTCCAATTCAAAATTCAGCCTATCCGTATCCTTGCGTTCAAAAGCGCGGCGGAACTCCGGTTCAAGCTGAATGGCCAGACCAATATCCAGCAATTGACTCTCCAGATCCGTCAACGCCTCGGTTGCCTTCAGTTTCACCAGATCCATCAAGGCATGGCGCTGGTTTTCATGGGCAACACTACGGTAGATCTCACCGCTCAACAGCACTAATGCCATACTCAACACCACCAGCAGCAGTGTGGTAAAGGTACGTAATGACAGGCGAGGGAAGCGCATCAGGAGATATAACCGCTCATTATCACTTCTTTATGTATGGATATTTTTTTTGCTTCCATTCCTCAAAGCCACCGCGCAACCAGTAGACCTTGCGATATCCGCATGCCTGCGCGATACCTGCGGCCCTGGCACTGCGTGGGCAACGCGGGCCATTGCAGTAAAAAAGGATCGGTGCCTTTACATCCGGCGCCACAGCCGCAAGGGAATCACAATCGGTTACTGTGTCCGTCAAGTTGACGGAACCTTCTATATAACCTTGCCTGCGGTCAACGAGGAGACGGGAATCTATGATGACCAGATTCGAGCGACTCTCCAGTTCGATCAGTTTCTCAGCATCGACCCGGTTAGTGCCGGCGATAATCTCAGGAACTATCTCATCCCCGGAAAAACCCGCAACGGGCAGCAGCAACAACCACACCATCAATGCGAAAATACCGGCGCCTTTCCCGTAGCCATGACACGCAAGATGTGGGGACAATGGCATTACGTTTCTCCTGTTCTCTTGGAGTAGAGTTCTATTATCATCGGCAATAACGCGCCGGGGCTTTAGCTGCACGCGAAGCAAGGGTTAATGCTATATTTATAATGTACCTTAACTCAAGATCGAAATTAAGGAAGGGATTTTCATGCTCTGGGTCAAAGCATTTCACATCATATTCATGACGGCATGGTTCGCAGGACTGTTTTACCTGCCGCGGCTGTTTGTCCATCACGCCATGACCGAGGACGCGGCAACCATCGAACGCTTCAAGATCATGGAACGCAAACTGTTCTTTTTCGTGCTGCCCTGGGCCATCCTCACCATCGCGATGGGCATCTGGATGCTCATCGACTACGCATGGCAGGCCTATTCCCATATGGGCTGGATGCACGCCAAGCTCATGCTGGTGGTGTTTCTCGTTGTCTACTATGCGTACTGCGGCAAACTGATGCTGGATTTCAAACATGATCGCAACCGCCGTAGCCATGTGTTTTACCGGTGGTTTAACGAGGTTTCGGTATTGCTGTTAGCGGCAATAGTGATACTCGTTACCGTCAAGCCTTTTTAGCGTAGCGACACTCAATTACCCTCTGGCAACTGGCATCGCCATGGCGCATTTAGACTTAGACCAATTTTTTATGCACAGTAAATGGGATAGCCTGATAGAGCAAGTCAAAAATTGTCAAATTCTCGTAAAGCATCTGCTTACGTTCTTTAACTTAATGATTATTATTGATTTTTATATGAAGGACAGTTTGACATCATTTTGTCACAAACATAGCAATGGCACGGCCTTGGCGCGATTAACCCTGTTTTCCCCACAGAGTTATCCACAGTTTTTGTGAATAACCAATAAATCCGAGAAATGACGGGGAGTTAGCATTTATTGGTTAGAAAAATTCTCAAACGGATACCCCAAATGATATATTGCGATACTAGCCAGAACATGTTACCGCTACAAAATGAGGAGCATTGAATGACTGAGCCACTATTGATCGGTAAAGGGGAACAACCCCAATATCTTCTGCCCGCCCTGGCCAACCGCCACGGGCTGATTGCGGGGGCCACCGGCACCGGCAAGACCATCACCCTGCAAGGGCTGGCCGAAGGTTTCAGCCGTATTGGCGTGCCAGTCTTCATGGCGGATGTCAAAGGTGATTTGTCCGGCCTCAGCCAGCCTGGCGCAGACAACCCAAAGGTTCGGGAACGCATCCTGAAAATGGGGTTGGAGGGGTTCAGCTTCGCCAGTTGTCCGGTCACCTTCTGGGATGTGTTTGGCGAGCAAGGCCACCCGGTGCGCACCACCGTCTCCGACATGGGGCCGCTGCTGCTGGCCCGCCTGCTGAACCTGAATGACACCCAGGAAGGCGTCCTTACGCTCGCATTCAAGATCGCCGATGACCAGGGCTTGCTGCTGCTGGATCTCAAAGACCTGCGTGCCATGCTCCAGTTCGTGGGCGATAACGCTAAAGACTTCACCACCGAATACGGCACCGTCTCTGCGGCGAGCATCGGCGCTATTCAGCGCGCCCTGCTGAGCATCGAATCGCAAGGCGGCGAAAAGTTCTTCGGCGAACCGGCGCTGAACCTCGATGACCTCATACAAACCGACAGCAATGGCCATGGCACGATCAATATCCTGGCCGCCGACAAGTTGATGGCATCGCCCAAGCTCTATGCCACCTTCCTGCTGTGGCTGCTTTCCGAGCTGTTCGAGCAACTCCCCGAAGTCGGCGACCGCGACAAGCCCAAGCTGGTGTTCTTCTTTGATGAGGCACATCTGCTGTTCAACGATGCGCCGCCCGCGTTGCTGGAAAAGGTCGAACAGGTGGTGCGGCTGATCCGCTCCAAGGGCGTCGGCGTATACTTCGTCAGCCAGAACCCGCTGGATATCCCCGACAAGATCCTCGGGCAGCTCGGCAACCGCGTGCAGCACGCACTACGCGCATTTACCCCGCGCGACCAGAAAGCCGTGCGCGCTGCCGCCGAGACCTTCCGCAGCAACCCCAATCTTGATGTCGCCAGCGTCATCACCGAGCTGGGTGTAGGCGAGGCCTTGGTGTCGCTGCTCGATGAAAGCGGCAAACCCACCATAGTGCAGCGCACCCTGATGTGTCCGCCGCACAGTCTGGTCGGCCCAATCAGCGCCCAACAGCGGCAAACGATTATCCAGCAGTCCGCCATCTATGGTCATTACGAGAAACTCGTTGACCGAGAATCGGCCTATGAAATCATCAAGGAACGCGCCGAATCCGCCGCCGCGCAGAAAGAGGAAGCCGCGCAACACTCTGCTGCCGAAGCCCTGGAAGCCAAAACGGCTGCACCCAAGCCACAAGGCGGGCGTCAACGCGAGGGCGTCGTGGAAGCGATGGCCAAGAGCGCGGCCCGTGCCGTTGGCAGCCAGTTGGGCAGGCAGATTCTGCGCGGAGTGCTGGGTTCGCTACTGGGCGGTGGGAAGCGTTGACGGAAGGCATAAACAAAAACCCCGCCATCAAGGCGGGGTCAGGAGTGTTCTATAAAGCGGTTATTCTACGTTGTTCAGGATCAGGCAGCCTGTACGATAGTCGCCTGCGGGCCTTTGGGGCCTTTTTTCTCCTCGAACTTCACAGTCTGACCTTCGGCTAAGGTTTTGAAGCCATCACCGGAGATTGCGCTGTAATGTACGAACACATCTTCGCCACCATCCTGCGGGGAGATGAAGCCGAAGCCTTTGGATTCGTTAAACCATTTTACTGTACCGATACGCATTGTTACTTCCTCATAAAAAAACAAACTCATTAAGCTTGCCAAAATGCCGGGAACCCTTGGCAAAGAGCGGCAAGATCTTCGGCCCGGCCCAGCATTCCAGCGATAACCGCAAACACTACAAGCAGCTACCGCCCGAGAATATCACACTTTATTGACAAGTACAGAAAAATATGCAAGAAAACCGCAAGGCACTGAAAATACTTTGCATTTAGGAAAATCCGGCAACCGCCCAACCGGCTGCGGCTAGCCACTCTTCCCTTCTTACTGCTATGCTAAGCTACACTTTATAATTGGAGGATCTAGCTATGCAAGGCGACAAGAAGGTCATTGCTTATCTCAATCAGCAGCTCACCTGCGAGCTCACTGCCATCAACCAGTATTTCATGCATTACAAGATGCAGGAAAACTGGGGCTTCAAGAAGCTTGCCGAGAAAATCCGCGCCGAAAGCATCGAGGAAATGAAGCACGCCGAACAGTTGATGGACCGCATTCTGTTTCTTGAAGGCCTGCCCAACCTGCAAGATCTGCACAAGCTCAACGTAGGCGAAAACGTCGAAGAACAGCTCAAGCTGGACTTGGCGCTGGAAACCCAGTCAAGGCCGCTGCTTATCGAGGCACTTCAATACTGCCGCACGCAGCCGGACGATGTCTCCAAGGCGCTTTTCCAGGAACTGCTCGAAGACACCGAAAAGCACATCGACTGGCTGGAAACCCAGTTGGACCTGATCCAGAAAGTCGGCATACACAACTACTTGCAATCACAAATGTAACGAAGCCTTCTCCAATCGACAGCCCCTGGCGAAGCGCACCAATTTGGTGCGCTTCGCCTTTGAAATGCGCTATTTTGATGCGCACCAACAGGCACCGCATCCCCGCCTGAACATTCAACTCATTGAATCTTAAAGACTGCACAAAATTGGTGCGATTATTGCTTATTAGCGCTCCATCTTTGTTCATAGAGGACGTCTTGTGGAGACCTTTAAATCTGGCAGTGACGTGCTGTTCATCCTTCTCGGCGCGATTATGGTGCTGGCGATGCACGCGGGCTTCGCCTTTCTTGAGGTCGGCACGGTGCGCAAAAAGAACCAGGTCAACGCGCTGGTCAAAATCGTCACCGACTTTTCCGTGTCCACCATCGCCTACTTCTTCATCGGCTACGGCATCGCCTACGGCATAGACTTCCTGCATGGCGCACAGACGTTAACGGAAAAGAACGGTTACGAGCTGGTCAAATTTTTCTTCCTGCTCACTTTTGCCGCAGCGATCCCGGCTATCGTCTCCGGCGGCATCGCCGAACGCGCCCGGTTTTACCCACAATTGGCGGCGACCTTCCTGCTGGTGGCACTGATCTATCCACTGTTTGAAGGCATCGCATGGAATGGGCGTTTGGGCGTCCAGGATTGGCTCATGCAGCAGTTCGGCGCTAAATTTCACGACTTCGCCGGGTCGGTGGTGGTGCATGCCGTGGGCGGATGGATCGCGCTTGGCGCAGTGATTCTCCTCGGGGCGCGCCACGGGCGCTACGGGCGTAACGGCGAAATTGCAGCTCACCCGCCCTCCAGCATCCCCTTCCTCGCGCTGGGCGCCTGGATACTCGCGGTGGGCTGGTTCGGCTTCAACGTCATGTCCGCGCAGACCGTTGAGGCCGTGAGCGGACTGGTCGCCGTCAACTCGCTGATGGCCATGGTTGGCGGCATCCTCGCCGCATTGTTCGCAGGCCGTAACGACCCCGGTTTCGTCCATAACGGCGCGCTGGCGGGACTGGTGGCGGTATGCGCCGGATCGGATGTCATGCACCCGCTGGGTGCGCTTACCACCGGCGCCGTGGCCGGTGCGCTGTTCGTATGGACCTTCACCCTCACCCAAAACAAATGGAAGATCGACGACGTGCTCGGCGTATGGCCGCTGCATGGGCTGTGCGGCACATGGGGCGGCATCGCCGCAGGGATTTTCGGGATGCGGGCGCTGGGTGGCGTTGGCGGCGTCAGCCTTGCCTCCCAGTTCGTGGGCACGCTGCTCGGCGTCACCATTGCGCTCGCGGGCGGCTTTATTGTGTATGGCGCGCTAAAGAAACTGGTCGGGCTGCGCTTGAGCCAAGAGGAAGAGTTCAATGGCGCCGATCTCAGCATCCACAAGATCAGCGCCGAACCACGTTACGGGGATTAGCCCCTATTTTGCTGCCCGCTCAAAAACCGACCCATGACACTTGGGGCAAGGCGGAATATGGCTGGTGGCATGAAAATGCAGTTGTTTTGCACAGTTGACACATTGCAGCGTGCCGATGCCGGTGATCTCGCCGGTGTGATAGAGCGAAGCCTGCCGGGCGCGTTCTGCCAGCAGCAGCAGCTCCAGCTTGGTCTGGTCCGCCGCTGCTGCAAACGCCTCCAGCAACCGTTCTTCGATAAGCTGCAAATCAAAACGTAACCAATCCTTTAGCTCGCCGCCAGTATCGGCCAGGTACGTTCCCGCGTCCTCCACATCGCGCACCAGATAATCGCCGATCAGCTCCGCCTCCTCGCGCGTCAGCTCGCCAATCTCCACAGCCTTTTCTTTTACTGTCTCGACAGCATGCCTGATATCCTTGTAACCAGCATGTGCCATCAATGCCTTCACCTGCCCCATCATGCGGTCATAGGCGTGGACATGTTTTTCGTTGGGAGCGTGTTTTTCCTGGGTCATTGCCGTAGCCTCAAAAGTAAGAAATCTTACATTACCATAGCATGGTTAATGCGTTCATGCGTCGATCTCAAAAAATGCATCTTGTCATCTCAAAACCTTATAATAGCCACCCATAACCACTCATAATAGATAGCGGAACTGACGATGGAAGAGCATTACCAACCCTCCAGTTGTGAAACCCAGGCGCAACGCTACTGGGAAGAAAATCGCACTTTCAATGCGGTTGAAGACCCCAGACGGGAAAAATATTACTGCCTGTCGATGTTCCCTTACCCCAGTGGGCGGCTGCATATGGGGCACGTGCGCAACTATACCATCGGCGACGTCATCTCCCGCTACCAGCGTATGCAGGGCAAAAATGTGCTGCAACCCATGGGCTGGGATGCCTTCGGCCTGCCTGCGGAAAATGCCGCGATGAAGAATAACGTCGCACCGGCCCAATGGACCTACGACAACATTGACTACATGCGCAAACAGCTCAAATCGCTGGGCCTCGCCATCGACTGGGAGCGCGAAATCGCCACCTGTAAACCCGACTACTACCGCTGGGAGCAATGGCTATTCACGCGGCTCTTTAAAAAAGGATTGATCTACAAAAAAAACGGCATCGTCAACTGGGATCCCGCCGATCAGACCGTACTCGCCAATGAACAAGTCATCGACGGGCGTGGCTGGCGCAGTGGCGCCCTGGTCGAAAAACGTGAAATCCCCATGTACTACTTCCGCATTACTTCTTATGCCGAAGAGCTTCTGGCCGATCTCGACACCTTGCCCGACTGGCCGGAGCAGGTCAAAGCCATGCAACGCAACTGGATCGGCAAGAGCCGTGGCATGGAAGTCCACTTTCCGTATGCCCCCTCACCCCAACCCTCTCCCATTACGGGAGAGGGGGTCGCCAAAGAGGTGCTGAAGGTATTCACTACCCGACCCGACACGCTGATGGGGGTCACTTATGTCGCCGTCGCCGCCGAGCACCCGCTGGCCATCCAGGCCGCCGCCCACAACCCCGCGCTGCAAGCCTTCATCGACGCCTGCAAAAAAGGCGGCGTAACCGAGGCAGAACTCGCCACGCAAGAAAAAACCGGCATGGCCACCGGACACTACGTACAGCACCCCTTCACGGGTGAACGGCTTCCCGTATGGGTCGCCAACTACGTTTTAATGGGCTACGGCGAAGGCGCCGTCATGGCCGTACCAGCCCACGACGAACGCGATTTTGCGTTCGCCACCCAATACAGCCTGCCCATTAAAGCCGTCATTCGTCCTGCGGACGGCGTGCTTCCCATGCCGCTCACCGCCGCCTACACCGATTACGGCCTGCTCTTCAACTCCAACGAGTTCGACGGCCTCACCTTCGAACATGCCTTCGATAGCATGGCCGCAGCCTTGCAAGCCAAAGCGCTGGGCCAACCAAAAATCCAGTTCCGCTTGCGCGACTGGGGCATCTCGCGTCAACGCTATTGGGGCTGTCCAATCCCGATCATCCACTGTGCCGACTGCGGCGATGTGCCGGTGCCGGATGACCAGCTCCCAGTGGTGCTGCCGGAGGACGTGGTACCGGATGGCAGCGGCAATCCGCTGGCCAAAATGCCGCAATTCTACGAGACCACGTGTCCGGCGTGCGGCAAACCCGCGCGGCGTGAAACAGACACCATGGATACCTTCGCCGAATCCTCCTGGTACTACGCGCGCTTCGCCTCGCCCCAGGCAACAACCGGCATGGTAGATGAAAAGGCCCGCTACTGGCTGCCGGTGGATCAATACATCGGCGGCATCGAGCACGCCATCCTCCATCTGCTCTACGCACGTTTTTTCCACAAACTGATGCGTGACGAAGAATTGGTGACAGGCAATGAGCCCTTCGCCAAGCTGCTGACACAAGGCATGGTGCTGGCTGAAACGCTGTACCGCACCCATCCTAACGGCAAAAAGGAGTACTACTTCGCGCACGAAGTAACCCTAGAACGCGACAACAAAGGCCGCACCATCAGCGCCATACTCATAGCCGATGGTCAACCTGTCACTGTTGGCGGCATTGAAACCATGTCCAAATCAAAAAACAATGGCGTTGATCCACAAGAGCTGGTTGATAAATACGGCGCAGATACCGCCCGCCTGTTCATGATGTTCGCCGCCCCGCCGGAACAATCTCTGGAATGGTCTGACGCGGGAGTAGAAGGCGCCTTTCGCTTCCTCAAGCGCCTTTGGAAACGCGTCGCCGAGCACCTCAGCCACGGCCCTGCGCCCGCGCTGGATGACGGCAAACTCACCACCGATCAGCGCGCATTGCGCTTACAGGTACATGAGACCATCCGCAAAACCAGCGACGACATCGGCCGGCGTTACACATTTAACACCGCCATCGCAGCAACAATGGAACTCATCAACGCACTCTACCGCTTCGAAGACACCTCCGAACAAGGACGCGCCGTCATGCAAGAAGCGCTGGAGTCCATCGTATTGATCCTTTCCCCCATCGTGCCGCACATCACCCATGCACTATGGCATGAATTGGGCCACGCCGACGCCATCGTAAACGCATCCTGGCCACAACCCGACCCTGCCGCCCTGGTCAAAGACAGCATCGAACTCGTCGTCCAGGTCAACGGAAAACTGCGCGGCCGCATCTGTGTGCCCGCCACCGCATCGCGCCCCGAAATCGAGGCCGTGGCGCTCGCCGACGAAAACGTCAAACGCTTCGTTGACAGCAGCGCGATCAAGAAAATGATTGTGGTGCCCGGCAAGCTGGTGAATATTGTGGTGGCGGGATAGTGCGGCAGAGGGTGGCCCCTTTAATGAGCCAAACACATCATCATGAATAGAAGTCCGCAGTTATCGTGGGACCCGGAGTTTTCGTCCCGCTCACCCCTCTATGAGCCCTTGCATCAATGGGCAGTGGCGTTCTCGGCGTTTAGAGATGCATGGCCTGGCCTGAATGATTATCAGCGCGTACTGGATGACCGTGGCGAGCCGATCCTGACTGCGACTGGCAAGCCGATAAAAATCGTCAGGCAGGATGCAAGTCCTGGCTGCTTTGAGGAGCATTATGCACCGAGAATCTATTTCACGGGTGAGATACAAACCCGGACCGAAAATTGGCATGATTTTTTTCAATTTCTCACATGGTTTATATTTCCGAAAACCAAGGCGGTGATTAACGCCATTCACATTCCTGCGGCCAAACAGCGTCTTTGTGGCGAGGCTGAGCCGGGGCGCCGCTCCGCGATAGAAAATATGCTTTCACTGTTCGATGAAGGTGGGGCCGTTGTTGTTTCTTCGGACAAATCCTTGCTGCAATTGATCCGTAACTTTCGTTGGAAAACGTTGTTCTGGGAGCGGCGCAATGAGCTTGCGGCAAAGCTGCGGTGCATCACCTTTGGCCATGCGTTGTATGAAAAAGCCTTGGCGCCCTATGTCGGCATGACGGCTAATTGCATACTGCTGCCGGTTGACGACGATTTCTTTTGCAAAGAATTGGCTGAACAACTAGCCTGGCTTGATGCGCAATTGGCGCAGATGTTCGCTGCTGGCGAGGCACTGATCCAGCCCAAGGATCTGTCTCCCCTGCCTATACTAGGCCTGCCCGGTCTCGATCCTGATAATGAGCAGGAAACGTATTACGACAATACCGGATATTTCAGGCCTGCACGTAGAGTGCGATAACGAAGCGCATTGTACCCCTGGTTCAGCTACAATAGCCCCCTTTCCCAGGCTTCTGTGACCTCTTAATGTCCGAATTAAATCCCCGCCAGCGCGCCGCCGTGCGTCACCTGGATACCCCGTTGCTGGTGCTTGCCGGCGCGGGCAGTGGCAAGACGCGCGTCATTACGCAAAAGATCGCCTATCTGATCCAGGAGTGCGGCATCTCGCCGCGCCATATTGCTGCCGTGACATTCACCAACAAGGCCGCCCGCGAGATGAAGGAGCGCGCGGGCAAGTTGCTGGGCGGCAAGGATAGCCGCGGACTGATGGTGTCCACCTTTCACACCTTGGGGTTGAACATCATCCGCCGCGAACTCAAGGCACTGGGATACCGGCCGGGTTTCTCGATTTTTGATGCGCAGGACTCCGCCACCCTGCTGCGCGATTTGATGCATAAAAATTTTTCCGGCGACGGCGAACAAACAGAAAAAGTGCAATGGCAAATCTCGCGCTGGAAAAGCACGCTGGTCAATCCGGAGCAGGCATTGGAGCTGGCAGGTGGTGATGCCATATTGACAGCCGCCTCGGCAATCTATGGCGAGTACGAGCGCCACCTCAAGGCATACAATGCCATGGATTTCGACGACCTGATCTTGAAGCCGGTGACGCTGTTCGCAAGCCACCCGGAGATCCTCGACGCCTGGCAAAACCGCATCCGCTATCTGCTGGTTGATGAGTATCAGGACACCAACGCCAGCCAGTACCGCATGGTGCGGCTGCTGGTCGGCCCGCGCGGGGCGCTCACCGTGGTGGGCGATGATGACCAGTCCGTCTATGCCTGGCGTGGCGCGCAGCCGGAGAATCTCGCCCTGTTGCAGGACGACTTTCCGCGCTTGACAGTCATCAAGCTGGAGCAGAATTACCGCTCCACCGGCTGCATCCTCAAGGCCGCCAACCAGCTGATCGCCAATAATCCCCACGTCTTCGAGAAGGCGTTGTGGAGCGATAAGGGTTTTGGTTCGCAGATCCGTGTGATTCAGGCGCGCAACGACGAGCATGAGGCGGAGCGGGTGATATCTGAACTGGTCAGCCACAAGTTCAAGCACCGCACCGAATTCCGTGACTACGCGATTCTCTACCGTGGCAATCACCAGTCGCGCCTCTTTGAGCGCATGTTGCGCGAGCAGCGCATCCCCTATTTTCTGAGCGGCGGCACCTCGTTTTTCGCGCACACCGAGGTCAAAGATATCATGGCCTATTTGCGCCTGCTGGTGAACCCGGATGACGACAGCGCGTTTCTGCGCGTGGTGAACACGCCGCGCCGCGAGATCGGCCCCACCACACTGGAAAAACTCGCCGACTATGCCAACGCACGCGGCACCAGTCTGTTGACTGCAAGCTTCGAGCTGGGGTTGGAGCAACACCTGTCCGAGCGCGCCGTCACCAAGATCCGCTATTTCTCTGAGTGGCTGGTGGATCTGGGGGATCGCGCCAGGCGTGGCGACCCCATCGCCGCAGTAAAGGATATGATCCGCACCATGGATTACGAAACCTGGCTCAAGGACACCTGCAAGGACCTCAAGACCGCCGAGCGGCGCATGGAAAACGTCAACGAACTGATCGCCTGGTTGCAGCGCCTGTATGAGCCATCTGAAGGCTTTGGCGAAAATCAGCAGGAAAAAAACTTGGCCGATCTGGTTTCGCATATGACGTTGATGGACATTCTGGATCGCGGTGAGGATGAAAACACCAGTGATTGTGTACACCTGATGACGCTGCATGCCGCCAAAGGGTTGGAGTTTCCGCATGTTTTTCTGATTGGCATGGAAGAGGAGTTGCTGCCGCACCGTACCAGCATCGAGGAAGGCAATGTGGAGGAAGAGCGACGGCTGGCTTATGTTGGCATTACCCGCGCCCGCGAGACCCTTACCTTCACCCTTGCCGGACAGCGCAAACGCTACGGCGAGACGATGACCTGCGAACCCAGCCGGTTTTTGAAGGAGTTGCCGGAGGAGGATCTGGTGTGGGAAGGCGTGGGGGCCGAGGTTGATCCACAACAGCGCCAGGAGCGCGGCCAGGCGCATCTGGCGAATCTGCGCAATTTGCTGGGGGGCGGGTAAGGCGGCGGCGTAGAGCATGCGCGCTATCCTAGTGGAAATTGTCCATGGAGATATGTTAAACTGTGCCAAAGGTATTCCGGTTTATTGGCCCAGGCACGGGTTCGTCATAGTCATAACACGAATTGTGGGGAATGCAATGTTGAAAAAGAAAATGTGGCTGGGCCTGGGCTTGATGTTTGCCGCCAGCGGCGCGTATGCGCAATCCTATGTAATGAATTTTGGCACTCCGTTGAACAGTGGCGCGCCTGCCGCTACCGTGGCCACGCTCACCCTGACTCAGGATGGCGGTGATGTGGATTTCTCGCTGACCAAGGTGTCCGGTGTAAGCGGCCTGGGTGGTAGCTCCTTCATTTCGGAATTGTCGCTGACATATTCCGGTTCGGCGCTATTGGGATCGTTTGGCAATACCGGCAGTCAGGCCATTGGTGAGTTTAAGGTTGACCCATCGGGGAAGAACGCCGGCTACGATTTTGCCATCCAGGTGAAATTCCCAACCTCCAATGGCAAGAATTCGGACAGGTTCGTGGATGGTGACGTGGCATCATGGACGCTCACCAATGCCAACGTGAGCAGCTTTCTGTCGTCCATTCCCGGCAGTGGCGCCAACGCCTTTGGCATGGTGCATGTGCAGGGTGCCTTGGGAGGCAGTTCCTTCAAGTATGTGGTCACACAGGACGGCCTGATTTCGCCCGTGCCGGAGGCGCAGACCTGGGTTTCCATGCTCGCCGGGCTGGGTGTAATAGGCTTGGTGTTTGCTCGCCGCAACAAGGTTGGCGCGCAACGTTCCCGGCTGCCTTCCGCCGCATAGTTACAGAGCGCGCAGAGGCAGCCTCTGCGCGCTCCGATCTTGTCGCAGCCTTTTTCATCTCCCAGATGCTGTCGCACCGGGGAACTCCTCTCCCATTCAGCTACCACTCAAAGCGTTGATCTGGCCAGCAAGGTCGAAGTCCTTCTGTGTCAAACCGCCCGCTTCGTGGGTAGTCAGCGTCAGCGTTACGTTCCGCCAGCGGATGTCGATATCAGGGTGATGATTGGCAGCCTCCGCGAGAAATCCTGCTTCGGTGACAAAAGCAATTGCCGCCGGGAACGACCGGAATCGAATGGTACGGCGGATTGTATCACCTGCAAGCGCCCAATCATTCACGGTACTCATTCGTTGTTCGATGTCGGTGGTGCTGAGTTTCTCTGCCATCGTGCGATACCTCCCGTTAAAAACAAGGGGTTTCTATTTTACGTCTGTTTGTATCAACTGGAAATTTTTCTGTAAAAGTAGTAGCTTATGTCATCAGTTATCAAGTTTTAACAGGCACTTTATTATGGGACGCAAGCTTTACATCAAAACCTTTGGCTGCCAGATGAATGAGTACGATTCCTCCAAAATGGCGGACGTGCTGAAGGCATCGCATGGGTTGGAATTGACCACCGTAGCCGAAGAAGCGGATGTGCTGCTGCTCAACACCTGCTCGGTACGCGAAAAGGCACAGGAAAAGGTGTTCTCTCAATTGGGGTGGTGGCGCGAGTGGAAAAAGAACCGTCCAGACCTGGTGATCGGCGTCGGCGGGTGCGTGGCGAGCCAGGAGGGCGAGATCATTTTCAAGCGGGCGCCCTATGTCGACATCGTGTTTGGCCCCCAGACACTGCATCGCCTCCCCGCATTACTGGAAGAAGTGGAGCGCAAGCGCATTCGCGCGATGGACATCACCTTCCCCGAAATCGAAAAATTCGACCGCCTGCCCCCTCCCCGCGCGGAAGGCCCCACCGCCTTCGTCTCGATCATGGAAGGATGCAGCAAATACTGCACCTTCTGCGTGGTGCCCTACACACGCGGCGAAGAGGTCAGTCGCCCGTTTGACGATGTTCTCAACGAAGTCGGCTTACTGGCGGCACAGGGCGTGCGCGAGGTGACGCTGCTCGGCCAGAACGTCAACGCCTACCGTGGGTCCATGCATGATGGCTTTGATGCGGATCTTGCGCTGCTGATCGACTACGTCGCCGCGATTGACGGCATTGAGCGCATCCGTTACACGACATCGCATCCGGCGGAGTTTTCCGACAGCCTGATCGAATCCTACGCATCGGTAGCGCAGTTGGTGGACCACGTGCATCTGCCGGTGCAGAGCGGTTCCGACCGCATCCTGGCGCTGATGAAGCGCGGTTATACAGCGGAAGAATACAAAGCCAAGATCCACCGCCTGCGCGCGCTGCGGCCCGGCATCTGCATATCATCGGATTTCATCATTGGGTTCCCCGGTGAGACCGACGCCGACTTCGAAGCCACCCTGAAGCTCATCGAAGAAATCGGCTTCGACCGCTCCTTCAGCTTCGTCTACAGCCCGCGCCCCGGCACCCCGGCGGCAAGCCTGCCCGACGATGTGCCGATGGAAGTCAAACAGGCACGGCTGGCACGGCTCCAGGCCCGCATCAACGAACACTCGGCAAAAATCGCTCACGCCATGATAGGCACTGTGCAGCGCGTTCTGGTGGAGCGCTTCAACCCGGACGGCTCCATCTCCGGCTGCGTGGAGAACAACCGCGCGGTGCATTTTGCGGGTGATCCTGCGCTGATCGGACAGTTCGTCGATGTGCGCATTACCGAGGCCTTGGCGAGCTCGCTACGCGGCGAACGGGTGGAGCGCGTCACAGCGAAATGCGCTTGATAATTCATGAATTGATCGCATTATCAGTGTAAAATACGCAATCCTTGATCGTATCCATTTTTAAGAACACTTATATACCTACCCATCTTGAACGACCAACCTCACTCTTCTGATTTCACGCTTGCACCGGCGGACAATCAGCGTCTAGTCAATCTCTGCGGCCACCTTGATGAGCACCTGCGACAGATCGAGCGCCGCCTGGGTGTCGAAATCAATAACCGTGGCCACGAGTTCCGTGTGATCGGCGATGACGCCGCGACGGTGCATACCGCCGAAGAACTGCTCCAGAGCCTCTATGGCGAAACGGCGCAGGCTGCGCTCACGCCGGCGCGTGTGCATCTGTTTCTGCAAGACTCCGGACTGGACGCGCTAATGGACTCGCCGGACCCGGCGCTTACCGATGTGAACCTGCGTATTCCGCGCGGCGTGATCAAGGGACGCGGCTACAATCAGCAGCGCTATATAAAAAATATCCTGGCGCACGATATCAACTTTGGCATCGGCCCGGCGGGCACGGGCAAGACCTACCTGGCGGTGGCCTGCGCCGTTGCTGCGCTGGAGCAGGAGAAGGTGCGGCGTGTACTGCTGACGCGCCCGGCGGTGGAAGCCGGCGAGCGGCTGGGTTTTTTGCCGGGTGACCTGGCGCAGAAAATCGACCCCTATCTACGCCCCCTGTATGATGCGCTGTATGAGATGCTGGGGTTTGAACGCGTCGCCAAGTTGATCGAGCGCAATGTGATCGAGATCGCGCCGCTCGCCTACATGCGTGGGCGAACGCTGAATGAGTCATTCATCATCCTCGACGAGGCGCAAAATACCACAGCCGAGCAGATGAAGATGTTTCTCACGCGCATCGGTTTTGGTTCGGTTGCGGTGATAACCGGCGATATCACCCAGACCGACTTGCCGCGCCCGCGCCAGTCCGGGCTGCGTCACGTCATCGACGTGCTGCGCGATGTCGAGGGTATCAGCTTCACCTTCTTCCAGGCGAGAGACGTGGTACGTCACCCGCTGGTGCAGCGCATCGTATCCGCTTATGAAGCGTTTGAAAGCAAAACAAAAGAAGAAAGCGGCGGCTGAAATAGATGAGCATTCAGGTGGATGTCCAGTACGGACCTGAATTGACCCAGGACGATGCCTTGCCGTCGCCGGATCAGATTGGCGCATGGGCGCACGCGGCACTGGCGGGGCGGCGCGAGGAAGGTCAGTTGACGGTGCGCGTCGTCGGCAACGACGAAGGTACGGCGCTCAACGAAACCTATCGCCACAAACAGGGGCCAACCAATGTGCTGTCATTCGCCGTCGAGGACGCCGACCTGCTGCCCGTGCCCTGGTTGGGTGATATTGTGATTTGCGCGCCCGTCGTTGAACGCGAGGCGCGCGAACAACACAAGGAAGCCCCCGCCCATTGGGCGCACATGGTAGTGCATGGTGTACTGCACCTGCTGGGGTATGACCATATCGACGAACAGGAAGCACAGGCCATGGAGACGGTGGAAACAGACATCCTGGCTCGATTGGGTTTTCCTGACCCGTATCAATCATCATGAGAGTATCGAAAATTTTTTATCTATGGATAACACATGAACGAAGGCCGATCTACTAACGGCACAGCGCAACGCTCCTGGCTTGAAAGACTGAGCCACGTTTTGCTGGGCGAACCCAAGGACCGTGAACAACTCATCGAACTGTTGCGCGATGCGCAACAGCGCCAACTACTCGATTCCGACGCACTGGCGATGATCGAGGGTGTGCTGCAAGTATCCGAAATGCAGGTGCGCGACATCATGGTGCCACGTGCGCAGATGGTGGTGGTGGATCGTGATGCCGCATTGCAGGAAATCCTCCCCGTCATCACCGAATCCGAGCACTCGCGCTTCCCGGTAATCGGCGACAGCCGCGATGAAGTGATCGGCATTCTGCTGGCGAAAGACCTGCTGGGTTACTTCGTCACCGGACGGCACACGGTTTTCAATGTGCGCGACATCCTGCGTCCGGCGGTGTTTATCCCGGAGAGCAAGCGCCTCAATGTGCTGCTCAAGGAATTCCGTGCCAGCCGCAATCACATGGCCATTGTCGTGGACGAATACGGCGGGGTGTCTGGCCTCGTGACCATCGAGGATGTGCTAGAACAAATCGTCGGCGAAATCGCCGACGAGCACGATATCGACGAAGATGCCTATATCAAAAAACACAGCGACTTCAACTATACAGTGAAGGCGCTGACGCCTATCGACGAATTCAACAGCTACTTCGGAAGCGATTTCAGCGATGAGGAATTCGACACCATCGGCGGCCTGGTAGTACATGACTTCGGCAAGGTGCCGCGGCGCGGCGAGGCGCTGGCCATCGGGCGCTTCCGCTTCAAGGTGCTGCATGCCGACAATCGCCGCATTCACCTGCTGCAAGTAACCATGCGCACGCAAGAAGACGAGATTGAACAACCCACGCTGTCCGGCGAGTCCTGATTGATGCGACAAGCGTAGGGGCAGTCACTTGAGGCCTTTATTCACCAACAAAACACAGACTGCGGCTGACTGGCGCGGTGATCTGCTGGCCCTGCTGGCTGGGGCGTTACTGCCGCTGGCATTCGCCCCTTTCGGGATCTTCCCGCTGGCGGTTTTCATCCCCGCCCTGCTCTTCGCCTTGTGGCTCCACGTATCGCCCCGGCGCGCGATGTGGCGCGGCCTGCTGTTCGGCCTGGGGATGTTCGGCACCGGCGTGACGTGGATCTATGTCAGCATCTACGAATTCGGCGGCGTCAGCCTTCCCTTGTCGGTGTTCCTGATGACGCTGTTCGTCATCGTGCTGGCATGGTTTCCCGCCCTCTTCGGTTACTTTACCACCCGTTTTTATCCCGCGCCGACACCCGCCGCCTTACGCATCAAGCTGCTGCTGATCTTGCCTGCGGGCTGGACCTTCTTTGAATGGGTGCGCAGCTGGTTCCTGACCGGCTTTCCGTGGCTGAATCTCGGCTATAGCCAGATCGACACCCCGCTCGCCGGCCTGGCGCCAGTACTGGGTGTGTATGGCGTCTCCTGGGCGAGCGCGTTCAGCGCCGGATTATTGCTGGCGGCGGTGCTGGATAAAGGCGGCGTGTGGCGCAGGCTGATCCATGTCGCCGTGTTGCTGGCGTTATGGATCACAGCGGGGTTGCTAGGCATGCAGCAGTGGAGCCAGCCGACGGGGACACCGCTGAAAGTGAGCCTGATCCAGGGCAATATCCCGCAGGACATCAAATGGACGCCGGATGTCAGAGACCCTACCCTCGAACTTTATCTGCGCATGACGCGTGAGCACTGGGACAGCAACCTCATCATCTGGCCGGAAACCGCCATGCCGGTGTTTTACCATGAGGCGGAGGGTTTCCTCAGTGCGTTGGGCGAGGAGGCACGCGAACATCATGCTGATATGTTGATTGGCGTGCCGGTTATGGATATGCGCACGCAGCGCTACTACAACAGCATGACCAGCCTCGGCAGCCACCAGGCGTTTTACCACAAGCATCATCTGGTGCCGTTCACCGAATACCTGCCCATGAAAAGCGCACTGGCGGGCGTCGTCGATTTTCTCCAGGTGCCGATGTCTGATTTCAGCAAGGGCGGGCTGGATCAACAGCCGTTGAGCGTTGCGGGGCAGAAAGCGGCCATCTCGATTTGTTACGAGGCCGTGTTCGGCGAAGAGGTGATTCGCCAGTTGCCCGACGCCACACTGCTGGTCAATGTCAGCAACGATGCCTGGTTCGGCCATTCCATCGGCCCGCTGCAACACCTGCAAATCACCCGCATGCGCGCCCTGGAGACAGGCCGCCCCCTGCTGCGCGCCACTAACACCGGCATCACCGCCATCATCGGCCCCAATGGAAAACAGCTTGCCGTCGCGCCGCAATTCAAGACATACACACTAACCGCCACAATACAGCCAATGAGCGGCGCAACGCCCTATGTGCGGGTGGGAAACATGCCTGTGGTGGTGATGCTGGTATTGGCGCTGGCGATGGGGTTGTTCCTGGTGAAAAGACGGTAGACGCTTTTCCCGAGTATTGTGAGCGTCATGGAGAAGGCTCTTGCGGCGCACCATCCGCCAACTTTTCCAGCAGGGCAATTTGGGCCGAGTATGGGCGCTGGTTTTCCAGCGCGACCCTCTCATAACTCCCATCGCTTTGCAGCAGCCACGCTTGCGCATTGTCATCCAGGTACATCATCAACGCCTCCTGTATGAGGCGCTTTTTGAGGGTCTTGGCTTCGATGGGAAAACACACTTCCACGCGCCGGAAAAAATTGCGATCCATCCAGTCGGCGCTGGCACAATACACCTCCGGATCGCCGTTGTGATGAAAATAATAGACCCGCGAATGCTCCAGAAAACGGCCCACGATGGAGCGCACCTGGATGTTTTCGGAAATGCCCGGCATTCCCGGCCTCAGGCAGCACACCCCACGCACGATCAGGTCAACCTTCACCCCGGCCTGGGATGCCCGATAAAGCGCCCGGATAATGTTCGGTTCGATCAGGGCATTCATTTTTGCGATAATGCGCGCTGCGCGTCCACGGCGGGCATATTCGGTCTCGCGCTCGATCTTTTCCAGCAATTCCTTGTGCAGTGTAAAAGGCGCCTGCAACAGTTTGTTTAGTTTCGTGATGCGTCCCAGGCTGGTGAGTTGCAGAAAGATTTTGTGGACATCCTCGCCGATCACTTCATTGCGGGTAAACAGGCCAAAATCGGTGTACGACCTTGCCGTGCGGGCATGATAGTTGCCGGTGCCCAGATGCACATAGTGACGCAGGCCATCCTCTTCGCGGCGCACCACCAGGATCATCTTGGCGTGGGTCTTATAGCCCACCACGCCATATACTACATGGGCGCCCGCCTCCTGCAACTGAGTCGCCATGTTGATGTTGGTTTCTTCATCCATGCGTGCCAGCAATTCGATGACCACGGTGACTTCCTTGCCGGCGCGGGCCGCCTCCAGCAGGGCGTCGACCAGCACTGAGTCACGCCCGGTGCGATAGAGGGTCTGCTTGATGGCCAGCACATGGGGATCGGCGGCGGCCTGGCGAACGAAATCGACCACGGGCGCGAAGGATTCATAGGGATGATGCAGCAGCACATCGCCGTGACGCAGGGTCTGGAAGATGTTGGTGCTGCGCTTCAGCCGCCCAGGCAGTCCCGGTGTGAAGGGCGGATATTTCAGTTCCGGCCTGTCCACTACATCAGGGATAGTCATCAGGCGCGCCAGATTCACCGGGCCGTTGACCTGATAGAGGTCATCCTGCGTCAGTTCAAATTGATCGAGCAGATAGGCGGCCATCTCAGGGGGACAATTGTCGGCCACCTCCAGCCGCACCGCCTCGCCGTAACGGCGCGAGGGTAGCTCGCCCTCCACCGCCCGCAGCAGGTCGTCGATTTCCTCCTTGTCCACAAACAGCTCACTGTTGCGCGTGACGCGGAACTGGTAACAGCCCGTCACCTTCATGCCGGGAAACAAATCCTTGACGTGCGCATGGATGATGGAGGTGAGGAACACAAAATCATGCGGACCGCCCGCATACTCCTCCGGTATCTGGATCAGGCGCGGCAAGGCGCGCGGCGCCTGCAACACCGCCACCTCCCCGCTACGCCCGAAGGCATCCTTGCCGGTAAGCGAGACAATGAAATTCAGGCTCTTGTTGAGGATATTGGGAAAGGGGTGCGAGGGATCAAGACCAAGAGGACTCAGCACCGGCAGCAATTCGTTCTCGAAAAAGCGCTTTACCCAGCGTTTC
>JACPOZ010000014.1 GCA_016191235.1 Gammaproteobacteria bacterium | reverse complement strand
TGTTGCTCAGCTCTAATGCCATGTACAAAACCCGGTCGGGTGCGTTATGGTTGCTTTGAAGGATCGCAGTCATGGTTTGTCTCCTTTTTCGTGGTTGGAAAAGCTCAGGATAACGGATTGCGGTCCTTCATAGTTTCTACGAAACATAGAGTGATGGTGATATGGATCAATACGATGTGGTAATCATCGGCGGTGGACCGGGCGGCTATGTCGCCGCAATCCGCTGCGCCCAGCTTGGCCTGCGCACGGCATGCGTCGATAACTGGCGCAACAAGCAGGGAAAGCCCGCCTTGGGTGGCGCCTGCCTCAATGTCGGCTGCATCCCCTCCAAGGCGTTGCTGGATTCCTCGCATCATTACCATCAAATCCAGCACGAACTGGCGGCGCACGGCATCAAAGTCCAAGGCGCGACGATGGATGTCCCAGCGATGATCGCGCGCAAGGACGGCATCGTGCATACCCTCACCGACGGAATCGCCCTGCTGTTTGCCAAACACAAGATCGACTGGCTGCAAGGGCATGGCCAGTTGCTCGGCAATAATCAGGTAGAGGTCATTCCGCCAGATGCGGCGGGAAAAAGGGATGAGAAAAACCGCCACACCGTAGCCGCGAAAAACATCATCATTGCCACAGGTTCGGTATCAGCGCCGCATCCTTTGGCCGCTGTCGATGGCAACCTCATTGTCGATTCCACCGGCGCCCTGGAGTTTGCCGAGACGCCCAAGCGCCTGGGGATCATCGGTGCCGGCGTGATCGCCGTGGAGCTGGGCAGCGTCTGGCGGCGGCTCGGCGCGCAGGTTGAAATGCTCGCTCGCGGCAACGCCTTTCTTCCGCGCGTCGAAGAACAGCTCGCCGCCGAGGCCTACCGGTTGTTCACCGCGCAAGGGCTGAGCATCCGCCTGGGGGCGCAGATCAAACAGGTACGCACCAGCAAAAAACAGGTCACGCTTGTTTATGAAGATAAAGAAGGCGAACACAAACTAACGCTCGACCGCCTGCTGGTCGCCACTGGCCGGCAGCCCAACACCACAGGACTCAATGCCGACGGAGCGGGCATCAAGCTGGACGAACAAGGTTTTATCGCCGTGGACGAGCACTGCCGTACCAGCCTGCCCGGCATCTATGCCATCGGCGACGTGGTGCGCGGCCCCATGCTGGCGCACAAGGCCTCGGAAGAAGGCATCGCCGTGGCAGAGCGTATCGCCGGGCAACGCAGCGAGGTGAGTTATACCACTATCCCGTGGGTCATCTACACCTCACCCGAGATCGCCTGGGTGGGCAAGACCTCGCAGGAACTGCGCGCGGACGGCGTGGACTTTCGCGAAGGCATGTTTCCCTTCAGCGCCAACGGCCGCGCCCGCGCCTTGGGCGAGGCGCACGGCATGGTAAAAATCCTCGCCGATGCCCGCACCGACCGCATACTCGGCGCGCACATCCTCGGCCCCCAAGCCTCGGAAATGATCGCCGAGGCCGTCACCGCCATGGAATTCCACGCCAGCGCCGAAGACATCGCCCGCACCACCCACGCCCACCCCACCCTCAGCGAAGCCTTCCGCGAAGCAGCGCTGGCGGTGGATCGGCGAGCGATTCATCGGTGATTGGCGCGTTATCCTAAAAACGGCAGTTGAGCGGGGCGGAGTGCGCGGTTTTCAGTGCATCACCAGAACTGCCAATTTCCGGAATAGATCACCCAGATACCCAGCAGACCGTTGGTGACGGCATGTGAAAATACGGGAACCCAAAGATTGGCGCTGCGCTTGTACAACCAACCATAGGCAATCCCGGCAATAATGCCTGCCAGCCACAGATTGTGCTCGATTCCGAAAAGTACCGAGGCAATAACAAACGACCTGATGCTTATCCGGGCTGGATTGATGCGCAGAAAATCCGGATTATCTATCCAGCGCATCACAAACGAACGCCAGAACAGCTCCTCCATGACAGGCACTATCATAGCCGCACCTATCAGGCGGAAAACCACCAGCATCCAATTAATTTCGCCATCTTCGGATACCGGATTGAATCCGCGCGATTCGCCTCCCATCGTCGCCCATGCTTGATCCAGGTTAATCCAGATTACGAAAACCACGACACCTGTGATCGCGGCGACAACCCAATCCACCACTTTCACACCGGACAGCCTGGAAAGCTCGGAATAATGGCGCCATAACCCCAGCAGCGCCAGCAACACCAGGCCCACTTTAACGGGATACAGCCAGCGCAAATCCCAGTCTCTGATATAGCCCATATCCTGCAAGGTGGACATGCCGGAGGCAATGGCCAAAAAGGCGATATAAATCGCAAAGGGGAAAATACGGCTAAAGGCGGGGCGCGAAATCAGGCTCATAGGTGCGTTTTATTGGAATGGCGGTGGAGTTATACCACGCACTTCCTTGCGTTTTCTATCTTAATTCTTATGAGGATATACAGCGCTAAAAGAAGGCTGTGAAGGCGGGGACTAAAAATGGTGCGCCCGGAGAGATTCGAACTCCCGACCGCCTGGTTCGTAGCCAGGTACTCTATCCAACTGAGCTACGGGCGCAATTCAAGGTGGGGCATTATCCAGACCCCAGCGCTTAGTGTCAAGAGACACCAGGCAAAATTGGCGGAGAGAGAGGGATTCGAACCCTCGATGGAGCTTTTGACCCCATACTCCCTTAGCAGGGGAGCGCCTTCGACCAGCTCGGCCATCTCTCCGGAAAAAATAGACCACCCAAAGGTCTTGCAAACCACAAGGCCGAATATATTACCACGAACTTCTGGAAAAATGGGATATCTATTTCAAGGCGCCGCGCTTTTTTTCTTGTGCATGTAACAGCGCTTGCCTTCACTCTCCCAAGAGGCGCCTACCAAGCGATTGCGCTTCAAGAAGAAAGTTTTTTCTTTAACAGATCATTGAGCAGCGCCGGATTGGCTTTGCCTTGGGTGGCTTTCATCACCTGGCCGACGAAGAAGCCAAACAGCTTCTCCTGGCCGCTGCGGTATTGTTCAAGCTGCTTGGGATTGCCCGCGATCACCGCGTCGATGGCCTGCTCGATGGCGCCGGTGTCGGTGACCTGCTTGAGCCCCTTCTTCTCGATGATGGCATCGGCATCGCCCTCGCCATTCCACATCGCCTCGAACACTTCCTTGGCGATTTTGCCGGAGATGGTGTCGTCAGCGATACGCTGGATCATGCCGCCCAGCATTTGCGCGGTGACAGGGCTGCTGGCTATTTCCAGATTTGCTTTGTTGAGGGAGGCGGAGAGGTCGCCCATTACCCAATTGGCGGACTGCTTGGCCTCGCCATCAGAGGCTTTCTCGACCGCCTCGAAAAAATCCGCCAGTTCGCGGCTGGCGGTGAGGACGCTGGCGTCATAGGGCGTCAGGCCGTATTCGTAAACGAAACGTTCACGCTTTTCGTCTGGCAGCTCGGGCAAGGTACGGCGCACTTCTGCGATGAATGCGTCATCCACATCCAGAGGCAGCAGGTCGGGATCGGGGAAATAGCGGTAATCGAAGGCCTCTTCCTTGCTGCGCATGGAGCGGGTTTCGTCCTTGTCGGCATCGTACAGGCGGGTTTCCTGCACTACCGTGCCGCCGCTTTCGAGCAGCTCGATCTGTCGCTCCACTTCGTAATTGATGGCCTTTTCCACGAAGCGGAAGGAGTTGATGTTCTTGATCTCGGCGCGGGTGCCAAATTTTTCACGCCCTTTGGGGCGTACCGACACGTTGGCGTCGCAGCGGAACGAGCCTTCCTGCATGTTGCCGTCGCAGATTTCCAGGTAGCGTACCAGCGAGTGGATCTTTTTCATATAGGCCACGGCCTCTTTGGCCGAGCGCATATCCGGCTCGGAGACAATCTCCAGCAGCGGCGTGCCGGCGCGGTTGAGGTCGATGCCGGTCAGGCCGTGAAAGTCTTCGTGCAGCGACTTGCCGGCGTCCTCTTCGAGGTGGGCGCGGGTGATGCCGAGGGTTTTGGTGGTGCCATCGTCGAGTTCAATTTGAATCGAACCCTGGCCGACGATGGGCAGCTCGTACTGGCTGATCTGATAGCCCTTGGGCAGGTCGGGATAGAAATAATTCTTGCGTGCGAACACCGAGCGCGGCGCGATCCTGGCGCCAGTCGCCAAGCCGAATTTGACCGCCATGCGCGCCACTTCACCGTTCAGCACCGGCAGCACACCGGGCAAGCCCAGATCCACCGCGCAGGCCTGCGTATTGGGCGCCGCGCCATAGGCGGTGGCGGCACCGGAGAAAATCTTGGTCCTGGTGGCAAGCTGCGCGTGAATTTCAAGACCGATGACAACTTCCCATTCCATTAATGCAAAACCTCTTGACCCAGTAGATGTGATAATTTATAGAAGCTCTAATAATTCCATCCTGGAATTCTCAGAGCACGAAAAGCAAAAAATGTGATTTTTTCTTTTCTTCATTTTTCAATCACTTGACGTGATTTAAAAATGCCGGCACATCCGTGTGCCGGGGAACCCCCGAATAAATCAGGGGTTCCTTATTTCGTAATATTCGCTGGTACCGGCAATGCCCGGCGCCTTATGCTGTCACGGTCTAGTACCACGAAATAGCCTTGTACTATATTTTTCTTTTGTGCAAATAACTTTATCAGCAGTTGCGATGGCTCCGTGGGTGTTGTCGGCAAAAAACGCATATATACCAAGCCCGGCGGGCATGGCAAGCCGCGAACATAAATCAATTCACCGTAATCCCTGTCGAAGGTCAACAAGGCGCGAGACTCTGCTTCGGCCAGCCTTAATACGTGCGCATCACTTACGCCTGGTGATAGCTCGGAGATGGCGGTGATGTCAAACCCAGCCTGTCGCAATGCGTATACGGAGGCTAAAGGGATATTTTCATTCGCGAGCAGTTTCAAGCGGCGGTCACGTGCTCCAGCGTCAGAAACTCTTCATCTTTCAGGCAAAAAGACGCAAAGGCAAACACTGCTTGCAGATCCTCGGCGATTAACTGCGGATAATTATCCAAGACCTGTTGTTCATGCCAGCCTTGGGCAAATAGCCCCAGAAGGAACTCGACCGATAAGCGAGTGCCTTTGATAACAGGTTTGCCAGCCAGTACTGCCGGGTCAACTACGATGCGTGTTTTCCAATCCATACGCTCAATTTAGTCCAAAGTGTCTGGTGACACAAGATAAGGCCTATTTAAACCCTTCGGGTATACGCTGATGCCAGTCCGTCGCCTGCTGATATTTGTGCGCAACGTTGAGTAATCGTGCCTCGGCAAAGTAATTGCCGATAAGTTGCAGACCCACCGGGCGCTTGCCGACAAATCCCGCCGGGATGGACATGCCGGGCAGACCGGCGAGGTTGACGGCGATGGTGTAGATGTCTGACAGATACATGGTGACCGGGTCGGCGACCTTTTCGCCGATATTGAACGCCACTGTCGGCGAGGTGGGGCCCATGATCACGTCCACCTGTTTGAAGGCCTGGATGAAATCGTCGCTGATCAAGCGCCGCAACTGCTGGGCCTTGATGTAGTAGGCATCGTAGTAACCGGCGGACAGCGCGTAGGTGCCGATCATGATGCGGCGCTTGACCTCGGAACCGAAGCCCTCGCCGCGTGAGCGCTTGTAGAGATCGAGCAGGTCGTGCGGATTTTCGCAGCGGTAGCCGAAGCGCACGCCGTCGAAACGTGACAGATTGGACGAGCATTCGGCAGGTGCGACCACATAATAGGTAGGCACGGCGAGCTGGGTATTGGGCAGGCTGATCTCCACCACCTCCGCGCCCAGCGCGCGGTATTGCTTGATGGCGTCGTCGATCACTTGCGCGACCTGGGCATCGAGGCCTTCACCGAAATACTCCTTGGGCAGACCGATTTTCAAGCCCTGGATCGAGTCATTGAGTGTGGCGCGATAGTCCGGCACCGGCATATCCACGCTGGTGGAGTCACGCTCGTCGAATCCGGCCATGGCCCCGAGCACCAGCGCGCAATCCTCGGCGGTGCGTGCCATTGGCCCGCCCTGGTCGAGGCTGGAGGCAAATGCGATCATGCCGTAACGCGACACGCGTCCATAGGTGGGCTTGATGCCGGTGATGCCGCACAGCGCGGCGGGCTGGCGGATCGAGCCGCCGGTGTCTGTACCGGTGGCTACCGGCGCCAGACGCGCCGCGACCGCAGCGGCGGAGCCCCCGCTGGAGCCGCCCGGCACGGCGGCGGTATCCCACGGATTCTTCACCGGACCGTAAAAGCTCGTCTCGTTGCTAGACCCCATGGCGAACTCATCCATATTGGCCTTGCCCACCATCACCATGCCCGCGTCTTTGAGCTTGGCAACCGTGGTGGCGTCGTAGGGGGCGATGAAGTTGTCCAGCATCCTGGAGCCGCAACTGGTCTTGACGCCCTTGGTGCAGAAGATGTCCTTTTGTACGAGCGGGATGCCGGTGAGCGGCCCGGCAGTACCGGTCTTCAGCCGTGCATCGGCGACGCGCGCATCGGCAAGAGCCTGTTCGGCGGTCACGGTGACGAGGGCGTTAAGCTGCGGGTTGAACTGCTCAATACGCGCAAGAAAGGCGCGCGTCAGATGTTCACTGGAATATTCACCTGCATGCAGGTCGGCGGACAATTCGGCGATGGTTTTATTGTGCAACATAACTTTCCAATTCAGAGTGGCGGGTTGCAGTTACAGTCCGCAAACATTTGTTATTCAATCACCTTAGGTACGAGGTACAATCCCGCCTCGACCTGCGGCGCGATGGACTGGAACAGTTCGCGCTGATTGGTTTCGGTGATGGTGTCGGGGCGCAGGCGCTGGCTGGCGGCCAGGGGGTGCGCCATGGGTTCGACGCCAGTGGTGTCGACGGCGCTCATTTGCTCGACGAAGCTGAGGATGTTCGTCAAATTATTGGCGTAGAGCGGGATGTCCGCTTCGTTGATTTCCAGGCGCGCCAGATGCGCGATTTTTTCTACGTCGGATTTATTCAGGGCCATAAAAGCGTTCTCCGCATTGCGGTTCTACAGTGTAAGTGCGAAACTTACCACACTTACCGGCTTGCTCAAAACCCTCCCGGTTGATAAATTATGGCGTTATTGTTGCATGTATCTCGCCAGCCTCTCTACAACTCCATCATGGAATGAACCACACCTATGTTTAAGCGCTTACGCGGAATGTTCTCCAGCGACCTTTCGATAGACCTTGGCACTGCTAATACCCTCATTTATGTACGCGGCCAGGGCATCGTATTAAACGAGCCTTCGGTGGTTGCGATTCGCCAGGATCGCGGACCGGGCAGCCCCAAGACTATCGCTGCGGTCGGTGCCGAGGCCAAGCTGATGATTGGCCGCACGCCGGGCAACATTACCGCCATTCGCCCTCTGAAGGACGGTGTGATCGCCGACTTCACCGTAACCGAAAAGATGTTGCAGCATTTTATCCACAAGGTGCATGAGGCCCGCTTTTTCCGTCCCAGCCCGCGCGTGCTGATCTGTGTGCCCTGTGGCTCCACCCAGGTGGAACGCCGCGCTATCAAGGAATCCGCCGCCGGTGCGGGTGCGCGCGAGGTTTATCTCATCGAAGAGCCGATGGCGGCCGCGATTGGCGCGGGCATGCCAGTGGGCGAGGCGAGCGGTTCGATGGTGCTGGATATCGGCGGCGGCACCACCGAGGTGGCCATCATTTCTCTCAACGGTATCGTCTATGCGGCCTCGGTGCGCATCGGCGGCGACCGGCTGGATGACGCGATTATCAACTACGTGCGCCGCAACTACGGCACTCTGATCGGCGAATCCACCGCGGAGCGCATCAAGATCGAGATCGGTTCCGCCTATCCAGGCAAGGAGATCCGCGAGATCGAGGTCAAGGGGCGCAATCTTTCCGAAGGTGTGCCACGCAGCTTTACTCTCAACAGCAACGAGATCCTGGAGGCATTGCAGGAACCGCTGGCGGGTATCGTCGGCGCAGTGCGTACCGCGCTGGAGCAGACGCCACCGGACCTGGGTTCGGACATCGCCGAACGCGGCATGGTGCTCACCGGCGGCGGCGCGCTGCTGCGTGATCTGGATCGCCTGCTGATGGAGGAAACCGGCCTGCCGGTGGTGATCGCCGAAGACCCGCTGACCTGCGTGGCACGTGGCGGTGGGCGCGCGCTGGAGATGATCGACGAGGGTGGCGGCATGGATGTGTTTGCATCGGAATAATACGGTGTAGGGGCTGCCCCCGGAGCTGCCCGGACAGGGCATCCACACAGGGGGCTTCCCTGCGAGCCATTACCTGACAAGAGGCACGCCATAAAACCCTTATTTTTACGAGGCCCCTCGCTAGCCACCCGCCTGGTTGTGTTCGTGTCTGCCTCGCTGATCATGATGACGGTGGATCACCGCCAGAATTACCTGGAAAGTGTGCGGACGGCTTTGTCAGCGGCAATTTATCCGCTCTACTATGTCGTCAACCTGCCGATGTCCGCAGGGGGGTGGCTGCAGGACAACTTCACCACACGCAAATCCCTGATGGCGGAAAATACCCGCCTGCACGCGCAAGACCTGTTGCTCAAGGCGCAGGTGCAGAAAATGGCGGCGCTGGAGATGGAAAACGTGCGCCTGCGCGAGCTACTGGGCGCTTCCCCCAAGGTGAGCGAGCATGTGATGGCGGCGGAGTTGCTGGCGGTGGATATCGACCCTTACGCGCGCAAGGTCGTGCTCGACAAGGGTAGCCGTGACGGTGTCTATGAGGGGCAGCCACTGATCGACGCCCGTGGCGTGATGGGCCAGGTCATCAATGTTGGCCCGCTGTCCAGCACCGCCATGCTGATCACCGATACCACGCACGCCCTGCCAGTGATGGTTACCCGTACCGGTTTGCGCGCCATTGCAGCCGGCACGGGTGCGGCCGGGCTGCTCGATTTGCAGAATCTGCCCAGCAATACCGATATCAGGCAGGGCGATTTGCTCGTTACCTCAGGCCTGGATGGGCGTTTCCCTCCCAATTATCCCGTCGCGACGGTCACGCTCGTGAAACAACAGCAGGGGCAGTATTTTATCCAGGCGAGGGCCACGCCCACTGCGCGTCTCGAACACAACCGGGAGGTATTGCTGGTGTGGCCGCAGGCCGGGGGGCAGGTATTGGGGGGTGCGACTGTTCAGGAGCCAGCAGGTGCGGCGCAGGGAATGCAGCAAAAACAGCCTCAAGCCATACCCCCTGCAGCTCAAATCACGCCCGCAAAACCGGAGACGCCGGCAGGGGCAACTATAAAACCTGCGCCTGCTGCTGCGTCTCCCGCATCAGCGCTGGCAGCGCCGCCCGCAAAACCAGCGGTGCCCGCATCCCCACAGCCGCCCTCGGACGTCATTGAGTAGATCGGCACCATGGATCGAACACAATCCCCCATCAACGGCTGGTTCATTTTAATGACCCTGTTTGCCGCCTTTGTCCTGACCATCATTCCCTTGCCGGCAGAGATCGAGGCGTTTCGTCCCGAGTGGGTGGCGCTGGCGGTCACCTACTGGTGTTTGGCGCAACCCCAGCGCGTTGGCGTGGGTGTGGCGTGGCTACTGGGAATGATGATCGATGCCGTGCAGGGGGTACTGCTCGGCCAGCATGCGCTGGGCATGACACTTATTGCCTACTTCGTTGTCAAATTTCACCAGCGCATACGCGCCTATCCACTTTGGCAGCAACTCTTGATCGTACTGATATTGATTGTCCTGTACAAATTACTGACGCTGTGGATTATGGGCATCCTCGGGCGGTCGCCAGACACCTGGCTGTACTGGTCGTCTGCGCTGAGCAGCATGCTGCTGTGGCCCTGGCTGTCCTCCATCCTGCGCAGCCGTGGCGAGGCATCGTAATAAAAGCAGGGGCGCTTGTCCCTGCATGATTTTCATATGACCAAGACCCACCTTAAAGATTATTTCCACGAAAGCGGGATGTTCAATGCCCGCGTGATCGTGGCTATTGTTGTCATTCTGATACTGACGGGAGTGGTTATCGCGCGGCTGGTTTTTCTCCAGATCATCAATCACACGCATTACACCACGCTATCGCAGGAGAACCGTGTCACGCTTGTGCCCATTTCGCCTCCGCGCGGCATTATCTATGATCGCAATGGCATTGTGCTGGCGCAAAACTCACCTTCCTTCAGCCTGGAAATCACCCCGGACGAGGCTGGCGACATGGAGGCCACACTGCGCGAACTGGGCGAGCTGATCGCGCTCAGCGAGCGCGACATCAAACGCTTTCGCCGGGAGATCGCCCAGAAACGCCGTTTCGAGGCTGCCCCGTTGCGCTTTAATCTGACCGAAGAAGAAATGGCGCGCCTTGCTGTCAACCGTTACCGCTTTCCGGGCGTGGAGGTGGTAGCGCGCATGACGCGCGAGTACCCGCTAGGCAGTCTTGCCGTGCATGCCATCGGCTATGTGGGGCGCATCAACGAGGCCGAGCTGAAGAAGCTGGACACCAATTACAGCGGCACTACACACATGGGCAAGCTGGGCGTTGAAAAGACCTACGAGGATTTGCTGCACGGCACCGTCGGTGTTGAACAGGTCGAGACCACCGCACGGGGGCGCGCCCTGCGCGTGCTGGGGCGCACGCCACCCACAGCGGGCAAGAATCTTTATTTGACGATAGACATCAGGCTCCAGGCGGCGATTGAAGGTGTTCTTGGCGACCGGCGCGGCGCGGTGGTGGCGATCGAGCCTAAAACCGGCGAGGTGCTGGCCTTCGCCAGTACGCCGGGCTATGACCCCAACCTGTTTGTCAACGGCATTTCCTCGGAGGAGTACAAGGCCCTGCAAACCTCGCTGGACAAGCCCATGATCAACCGCGCCCTGCAGGGCCAGTATCCGCCCGGCTCCACCGTTAAGCCGTTTTATGCCTTGGCGGGCCTGGAATACAACAAAGTAACTGCTGACGACACTGTTTCCTGCCACGGCCATTTTCAGCTTCCGGGCGTCGCCCACCAATACCGCGACTGGAAAAAAGAAGGGCATGGCGTCATCAACCTCGAACATGCCGTCGAGCAATCCTGCGACGTGTATTTCTATACATTGGCGCTCAAGCTGGGCATCGACAAGATGGCCGAGTTCATGACCCGTTTTGGCTTGGGCCACAAAACCGGCATCGACCTTCCCGGCGAGATGGCGGGTGTAATGCCCTCGTCGGCCTGGAAGCGCAAGACCTACAAACAGCCGTGGTATGGCGGTGAAACCCTGATTGCGGGTATCGGGCAGGGCTATGTACTGACCACCCCCTTGCAACTGGCCACGATCACCGCCACGATGGCCAATCAGGGCGTGCAAATGAAGCCGCATATGCTGCACGCGGTTCAAGAACCCGGCGGCGCCACCATCACCGAGCAAAAGCCGCAGATGAATGTGCGGGTACCCGTGGTCAACGAGGAAAACTGGCGCACCGCCGTCAACGCCATGGTGAGCGTTGTACATGGCGGGCGCGGCACAGCGTATAGCAGTATAGGGCGCACCGCCACTTACAAAATTGCCGGCAAAACGGGTACGGCACAGGTGGCAGGGATCAAACAGGGTGCAAAATACAACGAAAGCCAAACCCCGGAGCGATTGCGCGACCATGCATTGTTCGTGGCCTTCGCCCCTGCCGAAGCCCCGCAGATCGCCATGGGCATAATCGTGGAAAACGGTGGACACGGCAGCAGCACGGCAGCGCCGGTGGCGCGCGTTGCGATGGACTATTACCTGAAGGATTTGCTCGGTCAGGGATCGTCAGCCAAGACTCCAGAAGCCAAGCCGGGCGCCATTAACGGGGCTGGACAGACGCCTGCTGCTGCGCCACCAGAGGCCGCTCAGGGAGTTACTCAAGATGAGTGAGTGGAATGGATACACAGAATTTGCAGCTTGGGCGTGGAACGCGCGCCCTACGTCTGACCCCCGACGCCTATGAACCAAAAAGCCATCCCCGTCTATGCACGTCCCAAGGAACAGGGCTTTTTGTTCCGGTTGTTGCAGCGTATCCATGTCGATATACCGCTGCTGTGCGGCCTGCTGCTGCTGTCTGCGGCGGGGTTGGTGGTGCTGTACAGCGCGGGGGGGCAAAGCCTGGAGGTGCTGACGCGCCAGGTGATGCGGCTCGCGCTTGCTTTTACCGTGATGCTGCTGCTTGCCCAGGTTCACCCCCAACACCTTCAGCGCTGGGCGCCGTGGCTGTTTGGCACAGGGGTCTTGCTGCTGGTGGCAGTGTTGCTGGTGGGCGATATCGGCAAGGGCGCGCGGCGTTGGCTGGAGCTTGGCGCATTCCGTTTTCAACCCTCCGAAATGATGCGCATCGCCGTACCCATGATGGTCGCCTGGTATCTGGCAAACAGCCCGTTGCCCCCCCACCCGCTAAAGCTGATCATCGCCGGCGCGCTGGCGCTAGTCCCAACGCTGCTCATCGCCAAGCAGCCTGATTTGGGCACGGCGTTGCTGATTGCCTGTTCGGGGATATTCGTGATTTTTCTGGGCGGGGTGCGCTGGCGCTATATCGTAGCGATCGGGGCGTTGGTAGCGGCATTCATACCCATCGCCTGGTCGCTGATGCACGACTACCAGCGGCAGCGCGTGCTCACCTTTCTCGACCCGGAGAGCGACCCGCTAGGCACCGGCTATCACATCATTCAGTCGAAAATCGCCATCGGCTCCGGCGGTCTGTACGGCAAGGGCTGGTTGAACGGCACGCAGTCCTATCTCGACTTTATTCCCGAGCGCTCCACCGACTTCATCTTCGCCGTGCTGAGCGAGGAGTTCGGCCTGATCGGCATTCTGGTGGTGCTGGCGATCTATCTGTTCATCGTCATGCGCGGACTGTATATTGCTTCCCAGGCGCACGACACCTTCACGCGCCTGCTGGCGGGCAGCCTGATTCTGACGTTCTCCGTATATATCTTCGTCAACATCGGCATGGTCACTGCCCTGCTGCCGGTGGTGGGCGTTCCCCTGCCGCTGATCAGCTATGGCGGAACATCAATGGTGACGGTGATGGCCGGGTTCGGTATCCTGATGTCCATTCACACTCATCGCAAGCTGGTACCGACATGACCAACCACATCAATCTCACTCAAAGACGCAAAGGCCCAAAGGTATGGCCTCTTGTGTCTTTGGCGGCATTATTTTTCGCACCCTTGCAACCCGTTCTGGCCGACGGCATTGCACTGCGCCCCGAAGTACGCCAGTTCGTCGACGACATGGTCGCCCGCAACCATTTCAACCGTGACGAACTGGCCGTGCTGCTCAGTCAGGTTGAAACACGCCCAGAGATCATCGCCGCCATTACCAAGCCTGCCGAAGCCAAACCCTGGTTTCAATACCGGCAAATATTCCTCAACGAGGCGCGCATCCGGGGCGGCGTGGAGTTCTGGGACAAGCACGCCGACCTGCTGGCGCGTGCGCAGACCGCCTACGGCGTGCCCCCCGAAATCATCACCGCCATCGTTGGCGTGGAGACGGGCTATGGTAAGCGTACTGGCTCTTACCGCGTGCTGGACGCTCTCGGTACGCTAGGTTTCGATTATCCGCCGCGCAGCAAATTCTTTCTTGGCGAGCTTGAAAATTTTCTGTTGATGGCACGCGAAGAGAGGCTGGATCCTCTTGTTCCACAGGGTTCCTATGCCGGTGCTATGGGAATGCCGCAGTTCATGCCCAGCAGCTTTCGCAAGTTTGCAGTCGATTTTGACGCCGATGGCTCGCGCGATCTGTGGAACAATGTGGCGGACGTTATTGGCAGTGTTGGGTATTATTTTTTTGCCAACGGGTGGCAAGCCGATCAGCCCGTAGTGAGCCGGGCGAAGGTCGATGGCGAGAATTTCAAGGCACTGCTGACCGGTGATATCAAACCCAGCGTCAGCCTGGGCAAGCTCAAGGAAAATGGCGTCACCCTTGCGGACGCCCTCCCCGATGATCAACCCGGCGCCCTGCTTGAATTCCAGGCAGAGGCCGGCCCCGAGTACTGGGTCGGCCTGCAGAATTTTTATGCCATCACCCGCTACAACCGCAGCCCCTTGTATGCAATGGCGGTATACCAACTCAGCCAGGAAATCCGTGCATTGCGCAATGCACGGCGGGTGAGTGACAATAGCGTATCGCCCGTGACAGCCAACACTCAGGATTGATTCGCATGAATATCCGTCCCCTGACGTTGCTTTTTGCAGTATCGGTTTTGTTGAGCGCCTGCGGCACCGTGCCTGACCGGGCAAGCGGACCGAGAGGCGGCGTGATCCCGACGCCGGACAAAGATGGTGCACCGCCGCGCGGGGCGGTGGATATCGCGTCTATCCCCGATGTCGTGCCGCGCGAGGAGCCGCGCAGCAAATTCGGCAACCCGCAGGTTTACACGGTGGCCGGCATAAGTTACCGCACTATGGCCAGCAGCGAAGGCCATGTGGAACGCGGCCTTGCCTCGTGGTATGGCACCAAGTTCCATGGCCGCCGCACCTCTAGCGGCGAGCCGTATGACCTGTACAGCATGACCGCCGCCCACAAGACCCTGCCCCTGCCCACCTATGTCGAGGTCACCAACCTCAAAAACGGCCGCAAACTGGTCGTAAAGGTGAACGACCGTGGACCGTTTCATCAAGGCCGTATCATCGACCTGTCCTACGCCGCCGCGCAAAAGCTCGGCATTAACAGCACCGGACCCGTCGAAATCCGCGCCATCACACCCGGCTCGCCACCCTCCGCGCAAATGGCCACCCAACTCAGCAGCGAGCCGCCTCCCACAGACGCGCGGGAGACGAAGCTCTACCTGCAAGTCGGTGCATTTGTTGAGCGCGGCAAGGCCGAACAACTGCGTTCGCGCCTACAGGAGCACGCATCCAGTAATATACAAATATCCCCCAGCAAAAAAGCGCAAAGCACTATCTATCGAGTGCGCATCGGCCCGCTGGCCAGCGTGGAAGAGACCGATCAGATGGCCGCCAGGCTCTCTGAGCTGGGGATTCGTGAAAGTCAGATTGTTAGCGATTAATCATCAGGAGAAAACATGATGCGTGGCAGTATAGGAAAATTTGTATTGATTATGGGTTTGTCTGTATCGTCAGCCGCATTTGCTGAAGAGCACAAGGTTCAGATGTCAAATGGCGGTGACGATGGCGTGATGCTGTTCGAGCCGGGCTACATCAAAGTAAATGTTGGAGATACGGTTACATTTGTAGCAAAAGATCCTGGACATAATGTCATCTCCCTTCATGTACCAGAAGGTGCCAATAGCTGGAAAGGCAAGGTCAGCACGAATCTCTCTGTGACCCTGAATAAAGAAGGGGTTTACTTATACGAATGTGACCTGCATAAAATGATTGGCATGGTGGGCGTAATCCAGGTTGGTAAACCCGTCAATCTTGAGGCCGCCCAGAAGGCCGCCGCCGAAATTTCCAAAAAAATGGCGATGGGTTCGGAAATTTTTGGTAATTATCTGGCAAAGGTTAAATAAACCCAATCAGCTTCAAAATGGCGCGCGGTTGAGCATCACCGCGCGCCCTCTTGTCGGAGCGCCCGCTGGTTAAAATCGTCGTCTTTCAGGCCGGCGTTAATCTCTACCTGTTCCATGTCGTAAACGACAGTGGCCTTGTTGAGCATGTTCTGCGCCACAGCGGTTTTCCACACCCAGGCGCCCTTAATCTTCTGCCACCGCACCGTCTGTTTTTTGATCAGAGTGCCTTGCCTATCGTAGTAGTCGACACGGCTTTCCACGCAGTCGTCCCAATCCGGCATCTTGCTGAACCAGCTTACGCGCCTGCCGTAAGAGGAATTGCCTTTGGGCGTGCTCTCTACCAAGTAATATTGCTGGTTTTCCTGGTTGGTGGTTCCCAAATAGCGGTGCATGTCTTCATCCAGGGCGCGAATGCGCAGATCTTCGTCGGTATAGCCCCAATCCATATTCTCGGGATCGCGCTGGGAGATACGCCGCGCCATTCTGGTCTCGGGCAGGTAGACCCACTGATCCGGCACCTTGCTTTCCGATGCGTAAGACCAACGCATGAAGTTGAGGCCGCGGCTGTCCGGTGGATAGGTCATGTAGAGTATCGTCTTGTCAACGAGGCCATTCTGTCCCTTGTAGTCTTTCCACAGGCGAGTGAACTCGTTGCTGATCTTTTTCCCGGTGGAGTCGGTGAGGGTAATACGCAGCCGCGAGCGCTGGTCATCGCCCGCGTATTTGTAATAGCAATGCTGCACTATCTCGGCAGCACTGGGCTCAGCGGCGTTGGCGGCGACTGCGCAGGCCATCAAGTGCAGGGCCACAGGCAGGATAATTTTTGGGTTCATGACCTTCTGTGCTTGATCGGATAACAGCGGGAATACCGGAAAAGTATTATTTCATACATGCTCCGCCCGGAAGGTGGGGTTTTTCAGGCGACCGTTAAGCGTTACAATGTATATTACCCGCATATAGACCGTGCTGTATCACCGTTCCATCTTTTTCATCGACGCAAGCCCTAGAGGAAGTACCCGCTGTGAATACTATGTTTCACCTCCATCTCCCCGCATCCCGGCAACTACGTGGCCGCTGGTTAATAACTACCCTGCTATTGACGCTGGGCGCCTTTGAGGGCGCCGCACAGGCGCAGGTTCCGCCCGCTCCCCAGATCGCCGCGCGCGGCTATATCCTGCAGGATTTCCAGAGCGGTAGTGTGCTGGCGGCGTTGAACGCCGATCAGCGCATGGAACCGGCCAGCCTCACCAAGCTGATGACCGCCTACCTGGTGTTCGATGAGTTGCGTTCCGGCAAGATCAAGCTCAGCGACATGATCACCATCAGCGAAGCGGCATGGCGCACTGAAGGCTCGCGCACCTTCGCCCAGGTGGGCACGCAAATCGCCGTGGAGAACCTGATCAAGGGCATGATCGTGCAGTCCGGCAACGACGCCACGGTGGCGCTTGCCGAGCAGGTAGCGGGCACCGAGCCGGTGTTCGCCGCGATGATGAACCAGCGCGCCAAATTGCTGGGCATGACCAACACCCACTTCGTGAACAGTACCGGCCTGCCCGATCCGCAGCACTACACCACGGCGCGCGACCTGGCGACACTGGCGCGCGCCGTGATCCGCGACTTCCCCCAGTATTACAAGTGGTACTCGCTACGCGAATTCACCTTCAACGGCATCACCCAGCCCAACCGCAACCTGTTGCTGTACCGCGACCCCACCGTGGACGGCATGAAGACCGGCCATACCGAGAGCGCCGGATTCTGTCTGGTGTCCTCCGCATTGCGTGACAAGATGCGCCTGATCTCAGTGGTGCTGGGCACAGAGAGCGAAAACGCCCGCGCCCGTGAAAGCCAGACCCTGCTCAATTACGGTTTCCACTTCTATGAAACCCACCGCGTTTACGCAGCGAACAAACCGCTCACCACGGTGCGTGCCTGGAAAGGCGAAGCCGAAAACCTCTCATTGGGACTGAGTAAGGACCTGTATCTCACCATCCCGCGCGGCCAGTACAAAAAACTGGCCGCCTCGATGAGCGTCACGCCGTTGATCACCGCGCCAGTCAAAAAGGGCCAGCCCTATGGCACAGTTTCTATCGCCCTGGATGGCAAGGTGATCAGCAAGCAGCCACTGATTGCCCTGCAAGGCATCGAGGAAGGCGGGATGTGGCGGCGTTTCGTTGATTGGGCTTTACTCCTCGTTAAATAATCGGGACTGCATCATGACTGATCAAATCCAAACCGTTTATCTCAACGGCAAGTTCATGCCCATCGAGCAGGCCTATGTGCCGGTGCTGGATCGCGGCTTTATCTTCGGTGACGGCGTCTATGAGGTGATCCCCGTCTACTCGCGCCGCCCGTTCCGGCTCCCGGAACACCTGCGGCGCTTGCAGCACAGCCTCGACGGCATCCGCCTGAAAAACCCCCATACCGATGAAGTATGGGCTGATTTGTTTGAACAACTGATCGCGCGTAACGAAGGTGAAGACCAGTACCTGTACCTGCATATCACGCGCGGCGTGGCCAAGCGCGACCATGCCTTTCCCGTCAATGTGCCCCCCACCATTTTCATGATGAGCAGCCCGCTAGTCACCCCGCCTGAAGCGCTGCGTGCTACTGGTGTAGCGGCAGTCAGCGCGCTGGACAACCGCTGGCTGCGCTGCGACATCAAAGCCATTGCGCTGTTGCCCAACGTGCTGCTGCGCCAACTGGCCATCGACGCCGGGGCAGCGGAAACGCTTCTGCTGCGCGACGGATTTCTCACCGAGGGCGCGGCCAGCAACATCTTCGTGGTGGCCAACAACACCCTGCTCGCACCACCAAAGACCCACCTCATGCTGCCCGGCATCACCTACGACGTGATCCTGGAACTCGCCGCCGCGCACGGCATCCCCCACCAGGTGCGCGAAATCACCGAACAGGAGGTGCGCACCGCCCAGGAACTGTGGCAGACCTCCTCCACCCGTGAGGTCGTACCCATCACCACGCTCGACGGCAAGCCGGTGGGCAACGGCAAACCTGGGCCGCTGTTCCATAAAATGTACGCGCTTTATCAGGACTATAAACGGGCCGTGCGCGCAGGCGGGGTGTGAGCACAATGTTGGGTCCGCTTCGCTTGACCCAACCTACACACAAAGCTTTTTCGTGCCTTTCGTGTTTTTCGTGGACAGTGCGTAACTAAATAGAATTGAACCCAGATTGTCCCACGCCCAAAAACTGTTCACTTTACGTAGGTTGGGTCAAGCGAAGCGGACCCAACAAACCCTACTTAAAACGAGATATTTCCCACATGAACAGCGAGCAAGAATCCCCGCTCACATTCCCAACCGAGTTCCCCATCAAGGCAATGGGGCTTGCAAGCCCTGCATTTGAAGCGTTGGTGGTTGAGATTATCCGGCGTCATGCACCGGATCTTGGCGAGAGCGCCGTATACAGCCGCACCAGTAAAAGCGGCAAATACCTCTCCGTCACCGTCACCATCCAGGCCACCAGCCGCACCCAGCTTGATGCCATCTACCGTGATTTAACAGAGTGCCCTGAGGTTTTATGGGCGCTGTGACGCCGTTGCGCCGTGATGACACAGACTAAGGTTCCGTTCATCAACCCACAAGCGCCGCCCAATCATCCTATTAAAGTGTATTTCACCCGACTTCGCCCCCCTCTCCCGCCTTGCGGGAGAGGGCCGGGGAGAGGGCGAGCGGAGAGTCAAAAAAACTTTAAAATTATCACATTATTCGACAATCCCTCGATTCGTAGCGTACAGTTGTTTCCGCATACGCATTCGAAAGAGCAATCCGGTGTCGGAAAACTTTACACCCCGATAATTACGTCTGCCTCCAGCCCTGAAAGCTGCAACCTCCCTCTTTTGAAAGTTATAATTTTATTATTTTTCAATTAATTAGTGATAAATTATCGCTTTTAGGACGAGGGTATTCCTGTGCCGGGAAAGCCGGCCTCTGCCCAATTCCACCCCCGTGTTGCCTTGATTTTAGGTAAAAAAGCGTCGGATTTTTTTACACTCTAATTGAGGTGGGTAGGGGATATTATTGTTAACATATTGATATTAAAGTAATTGTCACAGCGTGGCGCGGATATTGCTTTAACTTTCTTGCGAGCATGGCGCGGGGTGATATATCAGCTTGGCTGGGTGGGCATTATACCGAGGGGGGCGTTTGGCAAATGGCCCCGGAATCCGTTTCACTCCTTCCGGGCTTCCTCGCCACACGGGGTTATAAGGTTAAATTTTCACAGCGAGGTGTAACGAATGCGATTTTTTGGTTTGGGGTTCTTACTGCTAATTCTATCAGGCGCAGCCAATGCCTATATATGGAGTGCTGCGGTTCCCACCGAGGTTCATGTAGTTCCTGAAGGCCTTGTGTTACTCGGTAATTTCAACAATATCGGTGTTACATGTGCAACTGGTCCGAAGGCTATCTTATTGCCTTCCACGGACCCCAACTTCAATAGAAAATTGTCAATGGCACTTACGGCGATTACTACTGGCAAACAAATTCAAGTATTAATTAATGACCCAATAGAGACAAATTGCATACAAATCTCTGCAATGGGTTATGTACCAGTAGCATTTTACTATTACTGGCAGCTTAAATAACTCGGTAGCGAGTAGCCTGGGTTGAGCGTTTTTTGCGAAACCCAGGGCCGTTAGGTCGCTGGTACTACGAATCCCGGGTTTCGCTCCCGCTCAACCCAGGCTACTCGCTACTCGCTGGCATGATTCAAACACAAGGTTTTTCAGAGTGGAGCCGTAGGATAGGATTTATTAACGCAATAAACACCACATCCCGGCGCCTACACACCGCCGGTAACAACAAAAAATCAGGAACCATGTTCACGCCGCATTGGGGGAAGGCCAGTTTATTATCGCGCTTGCGCCGCTTTTTTGCGGCGGCAGGCGTGGCGTGTCCGGTTTTTCTCGCCGCTCCCTTCGGCATTCCCGTCGCGCAGGCCAACCACCTGCCCGCGCCGATCACCCTCACCACCCTCATCCCCTTCGATGACCTGCTGATCCCCGTTCCCACGCCCTTTCACCCGGACGGTGTGGCTAAACAGGCCGATTTCAACGGGGATGGGCGCACGGATCTGCTGGTCCAGGCCCCCAACGGATCAGGCACCAGCTACCTGTTTCTCGCCGACGCCAACAACAAATACACCGCCATCACCCAAAGCTGGAACGTTTCATATCTTGGCTTGAACTGGGGTGCGGATGCCAGCACCCTGTACGCGGGCGACTACAATGGCGACGGGCGGGCTGACCTCATCGTCGAATCCAAGGCCGCCGGTGGGCGCAACGGCCTGATCTACAGCGGGCCAGGCGGTGTCATGGATACCGTCTACCAGACCTGGGACACCCCTGTCCCAGTGGGCGCAGCACCCACGGGGCTAGCCACCAACAGCACCACCGCCGTCGATGCGATTACTATCTTCACCCTCATCCCGTTCGACGACCTGCTGATTCCCGTGTCTGTGGCCTTTAATCCCGATGGCATCCGTTTCAAGGCCGACCTCAACGGCGACGGCATCGCCGACCTGTTCATCCAGGCGCGCAACCCCGGCGGCAGCAATTACCTGCTCTACGGCACCCGCGCCGCCGACGGCACGGTGAAATACACCTCCATCGGCCAGAGTTGGACCGACGGCCACCTCGGCCTGAACTGGAACGCCCAGGCCGTCACCCTGCGCGTCGAAAACGGCCAGATCACCGCCTGGACCGGCAGCGGTGCCGATCAGACCGTCTGGCGCTTCACCCCCGACGCCAGCGGCAAGATCACCACCATCGCCCAGACCTGGGCCAACGCCGCCGGCGCCACCGCGGGCAGCTTCGATGTCACCCCCACCGGCGCGGCGAGCTACACTATCCCCATCACCGTTCCACCCGGCGTCAACGGCATGGCCCCGAGTTTGTCCCTGCAATACAACAGTCAGTCCGGCAACGGCCTGCTCGGCATGGGCTGGAACATCAACGGCCTGTCCGCCATCCACCGCTGCCCGCGCACTATCGCGCAACAAGATAGTGCGACGGGCACGGTCAATTTCGACACCAACGACCGCTTCTGCCTCGATGGACAACGGCTGATGGTGGTCAACGGCGCGGCCTATGGCGCCGTCGGCGCGGAATACCGCACCGAAATCGAAAGCTTCGCCCGCGTTGTCTCCAGCGGCGGCACGGCAGGCGATCCCCAGTCGTTCACCGTCTATACCAAGGATGGCAAGATCATCGAATACGGCGTCACGGAAGATTCCCGCGTCCAGGCCGAAGGCAAGACCCAGGCGCGCGTGTGGGCAGCGAATAAGATTCGCGACCGCAAGAACAACGCCATCACCATTGTCTACACGGAAAACAGCACCCAGGGCGAATACTACCCCAGCCGCATCGACTACCCCAAAGGCCGCTCGGTGCAATTCACCTATGAGGCACGCACGGACGATATCTCCGGCTACATGGGTGGTTCGAAGATCTCTATCACCCAGCGCCTGGCCGGTATCCAGACTGTCGTTAACATGCGCGGCACGGATTCCGTTGTGCGCAGCTATAAGCTGGCCTACGAGCAAGGCACTGTCACTGGGCGTTCGCGTTTGGCGAGCATTCAGGAATGCACGCCAAGTGAGTGCCTGACGCCGACGCGGTTTGGGTGGCAAGAGGGAGAAAAGGGTTTCGGTGCATTTGCATCCACAGGCAGCGGCCATGCGGCGAAAGACGAACTCGGAGATTTTAATGGGGATGGCAAGGCGGATATTTATCAATTTGCCAATGGCGCGGGAAGCGTTTGGCTGTCCGATGGTAGTGGTTATCCAACAAGCCAGGCCATAGGAAGCGGTTACCTCAAGGAGGCTGATGGCGAACAATGGCTGGCGGACATCAATGGGGATGGCCGTACCGATGTGATCAGCGCATATGGCCTGAAAAGCGCCTGGGACACAAACTCGCCTCTCTACAGCTCCACGCTAAAGTCCAGGTTTTGGCCAGCCCCGCAAACGGCTACCACTGCTGGAATGGAGTTCTTTGCTTATAGCCCGGATCAGCAGGTGGCATTCACCCGGTCTGGCGTTCAAGTTGAGATTGCCGCGAAGCAATATAATGTTGGAGGAGGAGCGGCTGATTTCGATGGCGATGGCAAAGCCGATGTCTTATGGGCAAAGCCCATTCGGAATCCGAGCACATTAGCCGCGACTGGTCTTGACTGGGTTGTTGGATACTCCACAGGCAGCACAGCGATTGATCCCATTGTCACACTTTCTCCAAGCGATACACTCAGTTTTGTCGCCAATGGGGATTTCAATGGTGATGGCCGGACGGATTTGATTAGCAGTGATGGCGCTGTATGGTTTTCGACAGGGCGCGCATTTAACAAAGTTAAACCCCAAGCCCCCGGAGAAGTCCCGGCGGGTGTCAATTTTTCTATCGGCGATTTCAATGGGGATGGAAAAGCAGATATCCTGTATTTGGGTGGCAACGCCAGTTCGATTTCGATAAAGCTCTCGACGGGCGTTAATTTTACGGATTCAGGTTGGTCACTTGGAGGAATTACAACATCCGCCGCCGCCCGCAAGGTGGCCGATATTAATGGCGATGGAAAATCCGATATCATTGAGTTCGGGGTGGACTCCGCCAAGGTTTGGTTGTCGACAGGTAAAGGTTTCGTCGCCGAGCAATGGGGGCAGAAGGGTAATGCCGTAGGTGACAAGCTCGGCGACGTGAACGGCGACGGTCGCTTGGATGTTATCAATTTCAGCGATGGGAGTGCCAAAGTGGCGCTGGCCAAAGGAGCCGCACCAGATGTATTGAGGACGATTACCAATGGCCTCGGAGCAAGGATCGAGGCTGATTACATAGCGGTTCAGGGCAATTTGGTTTTTGCTGCGAGCAGCGGGGCTAACCAGATTCCCAATGCGTTTGGACCTGCATATACCATAAACGGTACGGGCGCGAGTGCTCCGGATTTCCGCTACAACTTCGCCAATTCTAATGTACCGTTGCAGGTGATAAGCAAATACTCCGTCAGCAATGGCATTGGAGGAATGAATACCGTCGCTTACACCTATGGCACGTCAAGCATTGACCGTAACGGGCGCGGCTTTCTGGGCTTCGCCAGTATCACAGCCGTGGATAAACGTGCGGGACTCAGCGACATCACTACCGTTACTGGCTACAAGCAGAATTTCCCCTTTATTGGATTGGTCAGCAGTATCCAGAAAAAACAGGACACCGCCCTGCTTTACAGTGTGAGCAACACCTGGAGCAGCCGCTCGTCCGATGCCAAGCGTGATTTCCCCTATATCTCCACAAGCACAGAGATCAAAAACGATACCAACGGCACGACAAACATCACAACGCGCAGGACCACCGCCTCTTACAATCTCTACGGCAACCCCAGCGCCGTCAGTGTCACCTCCTCCACGAGTGGGGTAACCGTTTATACCCAATCAACCGGCAATGAGTATTACGTCAATGAACTCACCGCAGTGCCCGCCACAACCGAGTGGCACAAGATTGGGCAACTGAAATCGAGCACCGCCACCCACATCGCGCCGATGCTATGGGATTCTGGCAGCACAAATAGCCAAGGCTCAAGCGCCCGCACCACCGAATACACCTATTACGCTGACGGTCTGCTCAAAGACGAAATTTTGGAGCCTACCAACACGCTGCTCAAGCAAACCACCACTTATGGCTACGACGGCTTCGGCAACCGCATCAGCGCCACCGTGAGCGGCCGCGCCAACGTGGCTGACAGCGCGTCCGCCACGCTCTCGCGCACGTCGACTACCGATTACGGCCCCGATGGCCAGTTCCCGGTCAGGGCCGTCAACCCGGCGGGCCATGTCGCAACCAGCGTGTTTGACGCCCGCTTCGGCACCCTCACGCGCCTTGTGGATGCCAACGGCCTCGCCACCACCCGGGGCTATGACAGCTTTGGCCGCCTTGCCTCCGAGGCGCGCCCCGACGGTACGCAATCCGCAGTCAGCTACAACCGCTGCAACTACGGTTGCCAGGGGAACGACGCCTATTACGTCATCACCACTGCCACGGGTCAGCCCACAATGACCGTGTATTACGACATGCTGGGCCGCGAGACCCGTCGCACCACGCAAGGCTTCAACGGCGGCCTGGTCAGCAAGGAAACCCAATACGACGCCTTGGGCCGCACCGTCTACACTGCGCGCAACCACTACCAGGGCGATACCGCCTACGCCACCCGCTATGAATACGACGCACTCAACCGCGTCACCAAGGAAACCGCGCCGGACAATGGCGTGACGGGTTACGCGTACAATGGCCTTGCCACAACGATCACCAATGCCCGCAACTACAAAACCACCCGTTATACCAACGCCCTAGGCCAGCTCATCCGCATCCAGGACGCCAAGCTGGGCAACACCTATTACGACTATGACCTCTTCGACAACCTGCGCTTCATCAGGGATCCCGCGTCTCACGACACGGTGATGACCTATAACGTGCGCGGCCACAAAACCGGCATGAAAGATCCCGACCGGGGCAGTCTGGCCTGGCAGACCAACACCTTTGGCGACATCGTCAAGCAGACCGACGCCAAGGGCCAGGTCGTAACGATGGACTACGACGCCCTCGGGCGCATGACAAAACGCACCGAAGCCGAAGGCATCAGCCAATGGACCTGGGACACCGCCGCCCAGGGCCGCGGCAAGCTCGCCCAGGCCACCGGCCCCGGCGGCTATAAGCGCATCCACACCTACGACAGCCTGAGCCGTCCAGTGCGCGTCTCCAGCACCCTGGTCGGCGCCACTTACGACATCGACACCGGCTATGACCAGTATGGCCGCATCGGTAGTGTCGGCTATCCGTTCACCGCCACCGACAAACGCCTCACCGTCTACAACAGCTACACCGCCACCGGCTACCTCAGCGAGGTCAAAAATGCCGCCAGCGGAGGCACGGTCTACTGGAAAGCCACTGGCGTGGACGCCGAAGGCCGCATCACCCAGGAAGCGCTGGGCAACGGCCTCGCCACAACACGCAGCTTCGACCCCCTGGGCCGCATCAAGAGCATCGCCACCGGTAGCAACATCCAAAACCTGGCTTATGTCTACGACGCCACCGGCAATCTCACCTCGCGCAAGGACACCGTCCAGAACCTCACCGAAAGCTTCGGCTACGACGAACTCAACCGCCTCACCAGCGTCACCGGCCCCGCGCCCAAGAGCTACGCCTATTCGGCGGACGGCAACATCACCGCCAAATCCGACATGGGGGATCAATACCTCTACGGCGAAACC
>JACPOZ010000034.1 GCA_016191235.1 Gammaproteobacteria bacterium | reverse complement strand
TTCTGCATCATCCGCTCCTACCTCGCCACTTTGCACAAGCAGCGCCAAAACCTGTACCACGCTCTCGCGCTCACCTTTCAGGGTAGCCCACCTCAGCCTCGCTTCACGTGATCGGCCTCGGGGTACCTGAGTAGTTACGAAACATTCTGGTTAAGATTGGCGTTAGAGTTTTAATGGTTTCTTTTTTGTACTCTGTTTTCTGCGCGAAAAAATCCTGGATATGAATCAGGATATATGTGGCAATAAGTTTGGTCCTCCCAGCGATGATACCTTGCGCCGATTTTTGCGAGCGCTGGATCCCGCGCCCTTTGAAGCGTGTTTTATTGAGTGGGTGAAGTCATTCCAATTGGAGTTGATCTCGCGGGTGGTGGCGATCGATGGCAAGAGTTCACGGCGTAGTTTTGAGGGAGGGAATCGAGCCTTGCATGTGATCAGTGCCTTTGCCAGTGAAGTAGGCCTGGTGTTGGGGCAATTGAAGGTTGATGGTAAATCCAACGAGATTACGGCAATCCCTCAGTTGCTCGACGTTTTGGATATCAGCGGTGCGACGGTCACCCTTGATGCGATGGGGTGTCAGTCGAAGGTGGTGGACAAGATTGTCGAGCGTGGAGCGAACTATGTCATTGGTTTAAAAGGGAACCAAGGTCATTTGAACGATGATGTGCGTTTATTGTTTGAAGAAAAACCTGCGGCCATGACGTTTGTTTTTTGGGAAGAACTGGATAAAGGCCATGGCCGTATCGAGACACGAAAATGCACCGTGACCGACGATATTCAATGGCTAAGAGATCGCGTCATCCTCAATGGACTCAATTGCGCAGCATCGTTGAGATTGAAGGTGTCCGTGACATTAAAGGCCAGGTCTGCGTGGACAAGCGCTACTACATGAGCAGCCTTGCGGCGTACCCCTCGCTCCGCTCTCCCCAGGCTGCGCTTAACGCGGTGCGCCAGCATTGGGGTATCGAAAACAAGCTGCACTGGGTGCTTGATGTCTGTTTCGGGGATGATCAAAGCCGTATTAGGAAGGGGAACGCCCCGATGAACATCGCGATGATCAAAAAGACGGTACTGAACGCGTTGCGTCTGGTGAAGAAAGACTATCCCCGGGTCAGCTTGAAAAGAATGAGAAAACTTGCAGGATGGGATTCTGGCTTCATGGATGCCGTTCTAACAGCTAAATTTTAATGAGGGAACCCTGGGGATTTCCCCCCAACAATAGCGATAATGTCAGGGGGTTATGGATGCCGTATGAATAAAATCCCCCTTGATCCCCCTTTTTCAAAGGGGGAGACCAACGATGCTGAATAGTTACTGTATGGGAAGAATCTTGTTTTGTGCCGTTGCTGCTTCTTCAGTGGTCAAGTCCAAAAGATCAACGCATCAATCCCGCCTCCACCTCGTTGCGCTTGGCCTTACCCGCGAGGATCTCAATCAGCGTAAGCGCAAAATCCATCGCCGTGCCCGGCCCGCGCGAGGTGATCACCTTGCCGTCCTGTACTACGGCATCCGTTTTCAGCTCCACGCCATGCAGATTCATTTTGCTGAGTACACCGGGAAAGCTGGTGGCTTTTTTGCCATGCAGTAAACCAGCATTTGCCAATACCAGCGGCGCGGCGCAGATGGCGGCGGTGTATTTGTCTTGACCGGCCATGTGTTTGAGCAGGAGGTGGATGCGTGGGTCGGCATTGAGATTGTTGCTGCCGGGCTGCCCGCCGGGCAGCGCCACCATGTCAAACTCCTGCTGTAGTGCGTGATGGAGCGTGGTGTCGGGGATCAGCACGGTGCCACGGCTGCCACGCACGGGGCCATCATCGAGCCCTGCGGTAACAACCTGTATACCGGCACGACGCAGTAGGTCGATAATTGTGATGGCTTCGAGTTCTTCGCAGCCTGGCGCGAGTGGAACGAGGACGTTTGGCATAGAGGTCTCCCAAGTATTCTTTACTAAAGTTAGTGCGGCAGGCGCAAGGATTGCCCCTACTTCAATTTTTCTATCCCCAGCGATTTAAGTATATATTTTTCATAAAGCGGTTCTGTTGATCCTTTCTTCATTTTGCCGATGAAGTACTTTTCGAATGCGACCTTGGCCAGATGTACCCATTTGCCTTTCTTCATCCATGCCACGTTGCGGGGCGGGATCTGCGGCATGGCGACGAAGGCGGCGCCAGTGTCGCCCATATCGGCCAGGCAGATGGCGTTCCAGGTGGCCTCGTGGCTGGGTTCGATACCCGCGATAGCGTCCCTGATGTTGTGGGCGGTGGCGGTGACCATGGATTCGATCATATAGCCGGTCTTGGGTGCGCCGGTCGGTACGGGGGTGGCCTCCACCGGCGGGATGGCGATGCAGACGCCTACGGAATAGATGTTCGGCCAGACAGGGCTGCGCTGGTATTTGTCGACCTTGACGAAGCCGCGCGGATTCACCATCGCCTCACCCAGCGCCGCCACGGCATCCACGCCCTTGAAGGCGGGGAGCATCATCGAGAACTTGAAGGGCAGCTGATGTTCCTTGATCGGTTCGCCTTTATCGTTGTGTTCAGTTACAAACATTACGCCATCTTCCACCTTGGTGGTTTTGGCATTGGTGATCCATTTGATGTCATGCTGGCGCAGCTCGTGTTCCAGCAGACCTTTTGAGTCGCCGACACCGCCCAGGCCAAGATGGCCAATGTAGGGTTCTGAGGTAACGAAGGTCATGGGCACGCGGTTGCGCTGCTTTTTGCGCCGCAGGTCCGTGTCCATGATAAAGGCAAATTCGTAGGCTGGGCCGAAGCATGATGCCCCCTGTGCCGCACCCACTACAATCGGCCCGGGATCTGCCAGAAAATGCTTCCAGCGCTCATAGGCCTCCTCGGCATGACCGATGGTGCATACCGAATGTGTAAAGCCGTTGGGCCCCAGCCCGGGCACCTCATCGAAGGCCAGTTTCGGCCCGGTAGCGATCACCAAGTAGTCGTAGTCGATAACCTGTCCGTCGGTGAGCACCACCTTGTTGTCGGCGGGTTTGATCTCCTGCGCCCCCACGGCAATAAACTCAATGCCCTTTTTGCGGAGCGGCGGCGCCAGTGCGAAGGCGGTGTCCTTGCGTGAACGCCAGCCAACGGCGACCCAGGGATTGGACGGTACGAAGTGGAAGGTATCGGTATTGGAGATGACCGTGACGCGGTGTTGTGGCCCCAGGGTTTCCTTGATCTCATAGGCGGCGGGTAGCCCGCCGGTGCTGGCGCCGATGATAACGATGTGTGCCATGATAGTGCCCCTCCATGTTTGATCGGGCTGAAAAAGCCGCGCCTATAATATTAGGCGATACTAATATACTAGTCGACAGTCACGAAAACAAATATCTTTTATTGGTACCCACAATATACCAATAGTACGGTGGCGGATATCCTGTCAGTGTAGGGTGTGCAGTGTTAAAATGCGCCATTATTCAAATTCATCTGAGAGACGCCCATGCTCCGACTGCGCGGCACCGCTGCCCTTTCCCCGTTCCGCCTCGAAAAATTGACCGCCGCTGCACGTGAGTGCGTGCCCGGCATTGCCGGTATCCAGACAGAATATGTCCATTTCGCCGATCTGGAAAGGACACTGGCACCCGCCGAGTTCGACCTGCTGGCGAAGATCCTCGATTATGACCCGCAACGCGAGGCGACACTGCCGCAGGGGGGGCTGATGCTGGTTGTGCCGCGCCTGGGCACGCTCTCCCCCTGGTCGAGCAAGGCCACCGATATTATCCATAATTGCGGACTGCAATCGGTGCGGCGCATAGAGCGCGGTGTTGCCTATTATTTTGCCAAGGCCGGTGGTGTGGCTTTGACCTTCGATGAGCGTGCGGGGCTGGCGGCCTTGATTCATGACAGAATGACCGAAGCTGTGCTGGCCAATATGGACGATGCCGAGGGCCTGTTTTTGCAGGCCCAGCCTGCGCCGCTGGTTATGGTGGACGTGCTGGGAGGCGGCAGGGAGGCATTGGTTGCGGCGGATCGCACGATGGGTCTGGCGCTGAGCGCTGACGAGATTGACTACCTGCTGGAGAGTTTCACGGCGCTGCGGCGTAATCCTAGCGATGTCGATCTGATGATGTTCGCGCAGGCCAACTCCGAGCATTGCCGCCACAAGATTTTCAACGCGGACTGGGCCATCGACGGCCACCCGCAGGCGCATAGTCTGTTCGCCATGATCCGCAACACCGCCAAGCAAAGCCCTGAAGGTTTGCTGTCAGTCTACAAGGATAACTCCTCGGTCATTGAGGGCCACGCCACCACCCGTTTTTTCCCCAGCCACGTGACACGCGAATACACAGCCCTTCATGAAGATGCCCACATCCTCATGAAGGTTGAAACGCACAACCACCCCACTGCGATTTCTCCTTTCCCCGGAGCGGCCACCGGCTCGGGCGGGGAGATCCGCGACGAGGGTGCGACCGGGCGCGGCTCCAAGCCCAAGGCGGGTCTGAGCGGCTTCTCAGTTTCGAATCTGCGCCTGCCGGGCGCGGTACAGCCTTGGGAAGCCGATCACGGCAAACCTGCCCGCATCGCTTCGGCACTGGATATCATGATCGAAGGTCCGCTCGGGGCGGCGGCATTCAACAATGAATTCGGCCGCCCTAATCTGTGCGGTTATTTCCGCACCTATGAAGAGCGTGTGCCCGGCCCGCAGGGTAAGGAGCTGCGCGGCTATCACAAACCAATCATGATTGCCGGCGGCGTCGGCTCGATTCGCCCCGGCCATGTCGAGAAAGATGTGATCCCGGTGGGTGCGCAACTCGTGGTGCTGGGCGGGCCGGCGATGCTGATCGGTCTGGGTGGCAGCGCGGCTTCCTCGGTAGCCAGTGGAGAGAGCACGGAAGCGCTGGATTTCGCCTCTGTGCAGCGTGGCAATCCTGAAATGGAGCGGCGCTGCCAGGAAGTTATCGACCGTTGCTGGCAGATGGGCGATGCCAATCCCATCGTTTCGATCCACGATGTCGGCGCGGGCGGGCTGTCCAACGCACTGCCGGAACTGGTGAACGAGAGTGGCCGTGGCGCGCGTGTCGAGCTGCGCGCCATTCCCAATGACGACCCCGGCATGTCGCCGATGCAGATCTGGTGCAACGAGGCGCAGGAGCGTTATGTGCTGGCAATACAGCCTGAGCACCTCGATGTGTTCCAGGCAATCTGCGAGCGCGAACGCTGCCCCTATGCCGTGATTGGCGAGGCCACCAATGAAGATCCGCAACTTATTGTGGGCGACGCCCACTTCGATAACACGCCGGTCGATATGCCCATGGCGCTGCTGCTCGGCAAGCCGCCCAAAATGTTCCGCGATGTCCGGCATCATCCCTTCGGCAAGCCGGAGTTCGACACGCACGGCATTGACCTGCACGAAGCCGCGCTACGCATCCTGCGCCTGCCCGCCGTGGCGGACAAAACCTTTCTTATCACCATTGGCGACCGCAGTGTCACGGGCCTTGTGACGCGTGATCAGATGGTCGGCCCATGGCAGGTGCCGGTGGCTGATGTTGCTGTCACCGCCAGCGGCTTTGTCGGCTACACCGGTGAAGCAATGGCGATGGGAGAGCGTTCCCCTGTCGCGCTGATAGACCATGCCGCTTCGGGGCGCTTGGCCATCGGCGAGGCGCTCACCAATATCGCCGCCGCACGCATTGATGATATCAGCGAGATCAAGTTGTCGGCCAACTGGATGGCTGCCGCCGGCCACCCTGGTGAGGATGCTGGGTTGTACGATACCGTCAAGGCGGTGGGCATGGAGCTGTGCCCGGCGCTGGGCATTGCCATTCCGGTGGGCAAGGATTCGCTGTCCATGAAAACCGTGTGGCGCGATGAACAGGGGCAGGAGCAGCGCATGACTGCGCCGCTGTCCCTCATCATCAGCGCCTTTGCGCGCGTGACGGACTGCCGCAAGACGCTTACCCCGCAGCTGCGCACGGATCAGGGCGATACCGACCTGATCCTTATCGACCTCGGCAAGGGGCGCAACCGCCTCGGTGGCTCGGCGCTGGCGCAGGTCTACAAACAAGTGGGCCACCACGCCCCGGATCTTGACGATCCGCAGGCATTCAAGGCATTTTTCGCCGCAGTGCAGGCGTTTAACGAGGAAGGGCTGATCCTGGCTTATCATGATCGCTCCGACGGCGGCCTATTTGCCACCGTGTGCGAGATGGCCTTTGCCGGGCATACAGGTGTCTCCATAGCCTTGGACGACCTGGGAGATGACATTGCAGCCACCCTGTTCTGCGAAGAGCTGGGCGCTGTGCTGCAAGTCCGGCACAGCGATACGGATACTGTGCTCGACTGGCTGCATGGCGCAGGCCTGGGTAAACACAGCCACGTCATCGGCGAGTTGCGCGACGATGACCGTATCGTCTTCACCCATGACCGCCGCGAGGTGCTGGCCGGGCGTCGTGTCGATTTCCAGCGTGCCTGGTCCGAGACCACGTGGCGCATGCAGGCGTTGCGCGACAACCCCCGCTGCGCACAGCAGGAATATGACCGCCTCCTGGATGCAAGCGACCCCGGCCTGAATGCGGTGCTTACCTTTGACCCCGAGGAGAATATTGCCGCCCCCTATATAAAGCGGGGTGCCAGGCCGCGCGTGGCGATTCTGCGTGAACAGGGCGTCAACGGCCAGGTGGAAATGGCCGCAGCGTTCGACCGTGCCGGTTTCGCTGCCTTCGATGTACACATGAGCGACATCATCAGCGGCGATGTCAGCCTGCGTGATTTTCAGGGCATCGCGGCGTGCGGCGGATTTTCCTACGGCGACGTGTTGGGCGCTGGCGCGGGATGGGCGAAGTCCATCCTTTATAATGCGCGCGCCCGCGACGAATTCGCGGCTTTCTTTGGACGGGTGGACAGCTTCGGGTTGGGGGTGTGCAACGGTTGCCAGATGATGTCACACCTTCATGACCTCATCCCTGGTGCTGCCCTGTGGCCGCGTTTTGAGCGCAACACCTCTGAGCAGTTCGAGGCGCGCTTCGCGTTGGTGGAAGTGCCCGAGTCGCCTTCGCTGTTCTTCCAGGGCATGGCCGGTTCGCGTCTGCCCATCACCGTTGCCCACGGCGAAGGCCGCGCCGCATTCCGCGACGGCGCCAGTCCACAGCAGGCGCTCGATCTGGGTCTGGTTGCCCTGCGCTATGTCGACAATTATGGCCGGCCTGCCGAGACCTACCCCGCCAATCCCAATGGCTCCTCTTTGGGTATCACGGGCCTGACTACCCCCGATGGCCGCTTCACGATCTTGATGCCCCATCCAGAGCGCGTGTTCCGTACTGTTCAAAATTCCTGGCATCCCGAAGCGTGGGGTGAGGAGGGCGCCTGGCTGCGATTGTTCTGCAATGCGCGCAAGTGGGTGGGGGAGCTGTGATCCGTTTGGGCCTTTTCATGGATTCAGCGTCGCCTATCTGTTTAGAGGAAGATCACTGCAAATGATGTAAAATAGCCGAAATTGACGGAAGTTTGCGTCAGTTATGATGCGTCACCTGCCCCTTTCCGGGCGCCGGGGTTCCCGTCGCTCCCCTTTTCCGGTACAATACGTCCCTATAGCCTGCAAGGAGGCCCCATAGGTTTGATATGGTTTTATCCGGGGAACCTCTGAGAAGCCACATAGTTAAGGTTTTTCAGAACGAAAAGACAAAACGCGATTTGGTCTTTTCTCCGAAAGTCGATGTGTTTTTGCACACGATTTTTTAGCGGTACACCCTATACCGCATCCGAAGGGTTTTTTGAGAGGTAAACAGTATGAAGCGGGATACTCGTCCGTTTTTCAGCACTGGTTCAATGTTTTTTCCGGCCATTACAGCAGCCATGCTGATCGCAACTGCGATCTGGCTCTCACAGTGGAATGATTCTGGCGCTAAATATCCTGTCCAGGCCACCCAGCCTGCTGGATCAGCCGCAGCAGTAGCTCCCCAGATGGCCCAGCCATCACGGATTGAGTTGCAGAAGGTCAAGGTTTCCAGCGCCGCTGAGCTGGATCGCCTGTTCGATTCGCTCGATTACACCTGGCCACCCCAGGCGGGCAAGACCGTGCCGCGCATTGCCGTTGAGGCGTTTCCCGCCGACTTGGATCGTATCAGCGATTCACGCCACAGAAAATCGCTTTTCTTCCGTGCCCTTTTGCCGATTGTGCTGGCGGAAAACGATCACATCCGCCAGGAGCGCGATTACGCCCTGCACCTGCTGGAGAATGGCGTACCCGAGGCCGGCACACCCCGGCGGGAATGGCTGGACGAGCGTCTGACGCGTTACCGTATCCGCGGTTCGCTTGAACACAAAGCAGTGCGCGATCAGCTTCTGCAACGGCTCGATGTCGTGCCAACCTCGCTGGCGCTGGCCCAGGCCGCCAGCGAAAGCGGCTGGGGCATGTCGCGCTTCGCGCAGCAGGGGAATAACCTGTTCGGCCATGTCACCTCGAATGCAAGCAAGGGCATGGTGCCGATGGCGCGCCCGGAAGGGCTGACCCACGCGATGCGTACCTTTCCCACAGTGAGAGAGTCGGTGCGTGCCTACGTGAGCAATCTCAACACCAGCCGCGTTTACAGCGAGCTGTGGCGTTTGCGTGAGCGCATGCGGGTTACCGCTTCATTCCTCGACCCGATGCCGCTCGCGGCGGGGCTCATGAGTTATTCGGTGCGTGGGCAGGACTATATCGATGATATCCGCACCATTATCCGCAACAACCGGCTAACTACTTTATTGCGCCACGTTGATCTGCGCCCTGATCTGAAACTGGCTGATGCCGCTGAACTGGTGGCTGCTTCAGGGAAGCGTCGCCAATCCAAAGATGGCTGAACCAGTAGTGCCGGCCAGGTTCTCTGGCCGGCGCCGAGCAGTTGTAGCGGCTCCGTCCCGCGCCTAACGGGCGTGCCGCGCGTACCGCAAAGCGCCGCGCCTCTTTATCTATCCATTCTATCTTCGTCTCGCCCTGCCCACTGACAAAACAGGCAAGTTTCTCCAGGCGCGCATCGCTTTGCGCGAGCGTCGCCACCATACGGGGCCGGCTATCCGCGCCTAGTACCGGATCCCACGGTTCCACCTCGCTTACCGGCAATGCCAGGCTCGCAGCTTTGGTGCGGAATTCCTCGATGCCTGCATGGGTCTCGGAGACCGGATAGCGCGGCAGCACGCGCAGATCGGAATACACGCCCACCGGCCCTGACTGTTCCCCGATACCCGCATAGCCGAGACCCTTGACGATCTCTGCAAGGGCCGTGTTGTACTCGCCATAGGGATAGGAAAAGAGCATCGGTGCCGTACCTAGCTCTTTTTCGATGCGTTGTTGCGCATGAGTGATATCCGCGCGCATCCGCGCCTCCCAATCCATCCTGGTTTCTCCCTTGCGTGTGCGGATCATGTGGTCATGCCGGGTCGATTGATTAGCGAAACTGCCGCCGTGTTTTTGCATTTCGCGCATTTGATCCCAGCTGATGTAGGCGGGTAAGCGCTGATCTATCGCATCGGTATAGATGAATACGGTGAACGGCCAGCCACGCTTGCGCAGGCGCGGATAGGCCTGCGTGTAGGTGGAGATGGGGCCATCGTCGATGGTGATGGCCACTGTCTTGTTGGGGATAGGCTTGGCGGTGCGCAGATGCTCGACAATGCGCTCCAGCGGCCACACCTGATACCCGGCCTGCGCCAGATAATCCAGGTGCGCATCGAATTGCTCCAGGCGCACGTTGGTGTCGGGGTACTTCGATACACCGAAATGATTGTACATAAACACCGCTGCGTGGGATTCCGAGGGTAACGGCGCGGCGGCCGTTCCTGCGTGTCCCCGCGCGGCGAGTGTGGCGGAGGCGCATAGCAACAGCAGAAAACCTGTCAGCCGCCGTTTCATGGATGTTTTCCTGGATGTTTTTCTGTTCCTATCGGACTGTGCGCTTTCTTTCCAGCACCACAAAACTGTAATGATAGGGGTTTATCTGATCCGGTTCGCAATCGGTATGTTCGACTTCGCGCCACTCGGCGTGGTCGAACGCCGGAAACCAGGCGTCTCCGGCAAAATCTTCATGAATCAGTGTTAGGTAGAACCGTTGCGCCCGTGGCAGCAGTTGCTCATAGAATGACGCGCCGCCGATCACCATGATTTCCTCGCTGTTCGTCGCGGCGGCGAGGGCTTCGTCGACGGTGTGGGTGACGATGCAGCCCGGTGCCTGATAATCGCGGTCATTGGTGATGATGATGTTGGTGCGTCCCGGCAGAGGTTTGCCGATGGACTCATAGGTCTTGCGGCCCATGAGAATCGGCTTGCCCATCGTGATTTTCTTGAAATGTTTCAGGTCGGCGGGCAGGCGCCACGGCAGGGTGTTGTTGATGCCGATGACACGGTTGTTGCCCATTGCGGCGATGAGAGAAATGATCATTGGCTCAAACAGCTACCGGCGCCTTGATGGCGGGATGTGACTGGTAGCCCGTCAGCTCAAAATCCTCATACTTGAAATCGAAGATCGAGGTGACCTCGGGATTGAGCTTCATCTGCGGCAGGGGATAGGGTTCGCGTGCGAGTTGCAGATCCACCTGTTCGAGGTGGTTCGAGTAGAGATGGCAGTCCCCGCCCGTCCAAATGAATTCGCCGGGCTGCAAGCCGGTGACCTGTGCAACCATCAGGGTGAGCAGGGCATAGGAGGCGATATTGAACGGCACGCCCAAAAAGATATCGGCGCTGCGCTGATAAAGCTGGCACGACAAGCGGCCATCGGCGACGTAAAACTGGAAAAAGGCATGGCAGGGCGGCAGGGCCATGTTGTCGATCTCGCCCACGTTCCAGGCGCTGACGATGAGGCGGCGCGAATCCGGTTTGGTTTTGATCTGTTCGATGACCTGACTGATCTGGTCGATATGGCGGCCATCGGGCGTGGGCCAGGAGCGCCATTGATAGCCGTAGATGGGGCCTAGCTCGCCGTTTTCGTCAGCCCACTCATTCCAGATGCTCACACCATTTTCTTTGAGATAGTGGATGTTGGTCTCGCCGCGCAGAAACCACAGCAGTTCGTGGATGATGGATTTCAGGTGGAGTTTCTTGGTGGTTACCACCGGGAAGTCGTGGCGCAGGTCGAAGCGCATCTGATGGCCGAATACGCTCAGCGTGCCGGTGCCGGTGCGGTCTTCCTTGCGCACGCCGTGTGTTTTTACATGGCGCATGAGGTCCAGATATTGCCGCATGTCACAAGCCCTTGCTTTGAAGTTTCAGGTTTTTTGTATAGGCCCACCACAGCAGGCCGATGCCGCCTAGAATCATGGGGGTGGATAGCACTTGCCCCATCGTCAACCAGCCGAAGGCGAGGTAGCCCAGTTGCGCGTCGGGTTCGCGCACGAATTCCGCTACAAAGCGGAACAGGCCGTAAAAGACCAGAAACATGCCGGAGACGGCCATTGCCGGGCGGGGTTTTCGCGAGAAAAACCATAAAATCAGGAAGAGCACTATGCCTTCGAGGAAGGCCTGATAAAGCTGGGAAGGATGGCGCGGCAGCGGCCCGCCAAGGGGGAAGACCATGGCCCACGGCGCATCGCTGACCTTGCCCCACAGCTCGCCGTTGATGAAGTTGCCGATGCGTCCCGCGCCCAGGCCGATGGGTACCAGTGGGGCGAGAAAGTCGGTCACCTGGAAAAAGGTTTTGCCGGTTTTGCGGCCCAATAGCCACATCGCCACGAACACGCCCAGCATGCCGCCGTGAAACGACATGCCGCCTTCCCACACCTTGAGCATTTTCAGCGGGGCATCAAGATAGACGGGCAGGTCATAAAACAGGATATAGCCGATACGCCCGCCCAGCACTGCGCCCAGCGCCCCATAAAACACCATATCGCTGACCTGTTCGGCAGTCCATCCCGAGCCGGGGCGGCTGGCGCGCAACCGGCCCAGCCACCAGGCCGCGCCGAAACCCAGCAGGTACATCAGGCCATACCAGTGGACCTTGAGCGGGCCGAGGCTGATGGCGACGGGGTCGATGTTTGGATACGTTAGCATAGTGGGCAAGTATACCATTCTGGGGACAGTAGTTGACCGCCACTGATCCTCTTCACGCGCTCGGCAATACCCGCCCAATAAACGCCTTGAGGTAATTGGTCTCGGGGATTGCCGGATGCACGGGATGATCCGGCCCCTGATGACCCTGTTCGATAATTTGCAGGTTACGGTCGATATGGCGCGAGGCACGTAACATGGCATCCATCAAGGCAGGGCGCGGCAGGTGGAATGAGCAGGAGGCCGAGATGATGATGCCATCCTTGCCGAGCACTTGCATCGCTTGCTGGTTGAGGCGCTGATAGGCCTCCAGGCCAGCGCGCATGTCCTTCTTGCACTTGATGAAGGCGGGCGGGTCGAGAATAACGACATCGAATTTCTCACGCTCGGCGCGCAAGGCTTTAAGCACCTCGAAGGCGTCGCCATGCATACCTTTGACACGTTCGGCGACACCGTTGAGTGCGGCATTGTGCTGCGCGGCGGCAAGCGCAGCCTCGGAACTGTCGACACATGCCACCTCGCTGGCGCCCGCTGCTGCGGCTTGTACGCCCCAGCCACCGATATAGCTGAATACGTCAAGCACGCGCTTGCCGCGCACATACTGCTGCATGCGCGCGCGATTGAGGCGGTGATCGTAGAACCAGCCGGTCTTTTGCCCCGCAAGCAGAGGCGCAACGAATTGCACGCCATTTTCCTCCAATGTAACCGTCTCAGGGGCGGTGCCGAGGACGGTTTCCACATAGCTGTCCAACCCTTCCATGGCGCGGCTGCTGGTGTCGTTGCGCAGCACGATGCACGAAGGTTTGATCGCTTGATCCAATGCCGCCACGACCTCATCTTTGCACTGCTCCATACCTGCTGTGGTGATCTGCGCTACCAGTACGTCGCCAAAGCGGTCCACCACTAAACCGGGGAGGCCATCACTGTCGCCAAACGCCAGGCGATAATAAGGTTTGTCGAACAGCGCCTCGCGCAGCGATAGCGCCATATTGAGGCGATGCACCAGCAGTGACTTGTTCAAAACCCGCTCCGGATCACGGCTGACCAGTCGCGCACAGATCAGCGAATGCGGATTCACATAACCGTTGCCGATCACCTCGCCCCGGCAATCCTGGATTTCAATCAACTGGCCTGCTTCGAAGGCGGTGAGTGGTGTTTTGCCCGTGTCCACCTCGTTGCTGAATACCCATAAATGGCCGGCGCGCAGGCGGCGGTCTTCGTTTTTCTTGAGGCGGAGGGGGGGGAGCGTCATGATGAAAGGCCTGGTTATGATTTAGGGTGAAATCAGCGTCAGCTTTGGAAAATAGCTGCTGTAACGCTGCGTGTCGCGTGTTATGAGCGGAATGCTGCGTATCGCCGCATGGGCGCCAATGTAAAAGTCCGGCAAGGGTGAGCGGCGCGTACCGCCCGATTTACGGTATTTGATAAAACATTTGCCCGCCAGAAAGCCCGCCTCCCACGGTAAATCCTCACGGCGAAAAAATTCAGTGGGCAACGCCTCATCCAGATCTTCAATCCGGTCAAAACCGATAGAGACTTCGCTGTAGACGATCGGGTTAATGATCATGATGTGATCCTCGGCCAAGGTTTCCAATTGACCGGCGGACCAGTCGTACCACTGTGCGTCATGAGTCACGATGTCCAGGATAATATTGCTGTCTACCAGCACCTCATGGGCGCTGCCCGCGCGTTGCTTAGCTTTCACGGGTCAGCGCCATGATCTCATCCGTACTCATGCGTGTGGTGGCTTTGCCGCGCATGGCCTGAATCAATCTTTTGCCGCGCACGGAGGCCTTACCGGCCTTGCGCAGCACCACTGCATTGTTTTCAATGCTGAATTCTACTTCAGTGTCAGGCAATAGACCTAATTTATTACGAATTTCAATGGGAATGGTAACCTGGCCTTTGCTGGTGATGTGCATGGTTGCATCCTCAAGGTAGGAATCTTACAGGTAAGAGTAGGAGTTGACGGGCGTGGCGTCAAGCTTCGTTGTGAATATATCTTGACAATATATATCAATTCGATATGATATATATCAATTAGATATATATTGTCACGATACGAGGTGTGTTATGGACGTAAAAACGCTATGCCTGGGGGCGCTGAGTTTGGGCGATGCTACGGGATATGACATCAAAAAGCTTTTCGATGAGGCATTCAGCCATTTTTTTGCAGCGGGGTACGGTTCTATCTATCCGGCCCTGGAAAAATTGACCGCAGAAGGCAAGGTGTCCTATGACCGCCAGCAGCAGGAAAAGCGCCCTGATAAAAAGGTGTTCAGCCTCACACCCGCCGGTCGCGAAGAACTCATCCACGACTTGGAAGCTACCCCCCCAAGGGAAAAAGTCCGTTCGGAATTTCTGGTGCTGATGTTTTTCGCGCATCTCTTGCCACCGCAGCGGCTGGCCGAGGTTCTGCAAGAATTTCTTGATGAAAATAATAAAAATCTCAAGATGCTGGAAGATCTTGAAAAGGGAGATTGTCCGCCAGGAATTAAATTTACGATCCGCTATGGTTTGGCGACGACGCGGGCAGCGGTTGAGTGCATCGAGCAAAGCCGAGACGCGTTGCTGCGTGAGGTGTATTCAACCCAGTTTGCCCAGTAGCCAATTTATGCCATCACTCTGGTCAGTTCCATTTAAAACGTGGCTGCTTCTTTTGGCGGGTCCGGTTCTGTTCCTTGTTGTTATTGCGGGCATCTCTGCCTTCCTGAGTCTCCGAGGCATGGACGCAGCTTTAGTTGCCCAGCGGGTCCCGCTTTTTATGCCGCAGATTCTTCTAGGAGTGCTTCTTGGTCTCGGGGTTCTCGTCTTTTTTGTGGTTCAGTTCGATCTTGTTTGGGTTGCACCCAACACAACGAAAACATTCAGTGATCTAGCCATTGGCATATTGGCGGGAGCGCTCCTTGCTTTTGCTTATTTCAATTGGATGGCCCCGGCAGTTGAGATACTTCAACGCAGCGTTGGCGACTACGTCCCCCCTGGCTCCGTGCTGCCAGCCATTTACGGCAGTATAGGCGTATTTTTTGTTGCCAATGTGTTGTTGGCTCCGCTGGTCGAGGAGACACTTTACCGTGGCTATGCCATCCCGCTCCTAACTACGCAGTTTGGTTCTGCCTGGGCGGTGGTACTCACCTGTCTGTTTTTTGGGTTGTTACATTGGCCTGGAGGTGTTTGGTATATGTTGCTGACCGGCATAGTCGCAGGGGGTGTATTTTCCAGCCTCTTCTTGTGGCGCGATGGGATATTGGCTCCCTTTGCGGCACATCTAACATTGAATGTGATTGAGTTTGTTTATGCGTGGCGGGGTCATGGCGTTTCTGCGTAGGAGGTGTTCATGAAAATTGTCATATGGCGAATGAGAGCAACCCAACACTTGTTGTCACACCTGTAGTATCTGAGGAGAAATAGATAATGTCGAAAATTAACGCCCACAGAATGGCCGCCCAAATCGAAGGCGATTTCGTGGTTTTTCTTCTCGGGATGCGCGTCAATAAATTTTGGAAGATTCATCAATGGCTGCCAGTAGCCATGGCGATGACCCCGATGCTTAAGGAGTTGCTGGGAAATCCAGAGAGTGGATTGCTGGGCATGCAATATCACTTTGGTTTGCGCGATAGCATGTTGGTGCAGTACTGGCGCAGCTTCGAGCATCTTGAGGCTTATGCCCGTGCCAAGGATAAATCGCATTTTCCGGCATGGGTGGAGTTCAACAGAAAGATCGGCAGCAATGGTGATGTAGGGATCTGGCACGAGACCTATAAGGTCAGTGCAGGGCAGTATGAAACGGTATACAACAACATGCCTGCCTATGGCCTTGGCACGGCAGGAAGTCTCGTCCCCGCCACGGGCAAGCGCGAAACGGCAAAAGGTCGTATGGGGGGTTCGGTATGAATGCTCTACTGAATAACGCTGGAAAGGTGATGTTGCCTGATGAACATGCAGAGAAGGTCATCCTAGTGACAGGCGCTACCGGCAAGCAAGGTGGCGCAGTGGCCCGCCATTTACTGGCGAGCGGCTGGCGTGTGCATGCCCTGTGCCGTAATCCGCGCAAGCCTGCGGCACAAGCGTTGGCGGACATGGGGGCCGTGCTGGAGCAGGGTGATCTGAATGATGAAGCCTCATTGCGCTGCGCAATGCAGGGAGTTTATGGTGTGTTCGCTATGCAGCCCATGAGCTGGCCATACAGTCACAAAAAAGAAGTGCAGCAAGGCATGCATCTCGCGTCTGCGGCAAAGGCAGCCAATGTTGAGCACTATGTCTTTAGCTCTGTCGGCGGCGCGGATCGGCGCTCCGGGGTACCGCATATTGAGAGTAAATGGTTGGTCGAGCAGTACATCCGCGAATTGCAACTGCCCGCGACCATCCTGCGCCCAGTATCGTTCATGGATGCGCTGTTCAATATCACCCCTTTGCGCCGCTCTATTTATGAAGGAAAGTTGTTGCTGCCATTCAAGCACGACAAGCCGTGGCAAATGATAGCCCTGGATGACTTTGCCGCATTTGTTGTTATGGCGTTTGAGAACCGTCAGGATTTTCTTGGCAAGGCAATCGAGCTAGCGGGTGATGAGATTACTCTGCCGCAAGCAGCGGAGATACTTGGCCGTGTCATCGGCAAAGATGTCCGTTTTGTCTCTGGATTTCCGCTGCCAATGTTTCTGGTGCGCCTCATCAGCTCGCCGACGGCAACAATGTTTACATGGCTGAACAAAAAAGGTTTTGCGGCAGATATCCCATCATTGCGTGCCATGTATCCCAAAGTAATGACGTTGGAAATGTGGTTGCGCAAAATGGGGTGGGATAAAGCCGGAGCATGATTTGCGGATGACCGTTTATTTTACGCGGCGGGGTGGTGATGCCGGTCGGGCAGGTGTTTTGATGGCATTGCAGGGATTGTATGCAGCCTAGCGCGAACATGAAGCCGCGCGCCGTTACCGTAAAATCCGCGCCCATGCACAGCGCCCAAGCGACTTTGGCGGAGGTCACCAATTTTCCGGAGGCGATCACGCGGACGCGTTCGCGCAGGCCGCTTTCGATCAGCGTATCCACCAGCATCGGCAGCGCTTCGTTGAGCGGCAGGCCGACGTGATCCGCCAATACCTGCGGCGCGGCGCCGGAACCGCCGTCGCCGCCATCCAGTGTAATAAAGTCCGGTGCGCTCTCCATGCCTCGGCGCGCTATGGCTTCGCATAAGCTGCGAATCGCCGCGTCCGAGCCAAGTACCGTCTTGATGCCTACCGGCAAGCCGGTCACCGTGCGGATGCGCACGATCATATCCAGCAGGTCGTCGTCATTTTTGATGTCGGGATGGCGGTTGGGGCTGTCTGAAGGCTGGCCCATGGGGATGCCGCGGATTTGGGCTATTTCTTCGGTCACCTTGATGGCGGGCAGCACACCGCCGCGTCCCGGTTTGGCACCTTGGGCCAGTTTGATTTCAAAAGCCCTGATGTGTTGCGCCACCTCGCGCAGCCGCGCGTCGCTCAGACGTCCTTCCGGGTCGCGCACGCCGTACTTTGCTGTGCCGATCTGAAAGATCAAATCACCGCCACCCTCAAGGTGATGTGGGGAAAGCCCGCCTTCGCCAGTATTCATCCAGATGCCAGCTTCTGCCGCGCCGCGCGCAAGCGCGCGCACCGCCGGGGCGGAAACGGCGCCGAAGCTCATGCCGGAGATATTAACGATCTTGCTTGCAACGAAGGGCCGTTCGCAGTGCGGGCCGATCACCAGCGGTGGTGCGGTTTTACGTTCATCTTCCAGTACTGCATAGGGGGCGTTGACGAAGATCAGTGAGCCGGGTTCACGCAGGTCGTTGGTGGAGCCGAAGCCGATGATGCCGCCGAGATTTTTCGAGGTGCGATAGACCCAACTGCGTGCGGCGCGGTTGAAGGGCATCTCCTGCCGGTCATTGGCAAAAAAATACTGGCGAAAATAGTCTCCCTGCCGCTCCAGGAAATAGCGCAGCCGCCCGACCACAGGGAAGTTGCGCCGCACGGCATGTTCTTTCTGGAAAATATCCTGAATGAACATCACGAACAGGGCGAGCATCACGATGCCGGCTATCCAGCCCATGATGACCACGCCCCAGTTCACCACCCCAGTGACGCTCATAAAAGACGAGACCTCCGTTACGTTCTACACTACATAGTAGCGGCACAGCCCTGGGTTTTTTTGATGAAGGTTGGGGCGCTACTCCCACATCGCGCACATCCCGCGCAACACCATGTCCGTTAGGCTGATGATGCCAATCACCTTGCCATGCTCCACCACCGGCCCGCGGGAGATGTGAAAGCGTTCGAAAAGCCGGGCGCAGTAGCGGATGTCCATGTCTGGGGAAACGGTGACTACCGGCTTGGACATTACCTCGTAAATGTTGATGCGCTCCGGCGCGCGGTCCCTGGCGAGAACGTGGCGTGAAATATCGGACAGCAGCACCATGCCGTATTCGTCATCCGCGTTACGTTTGTCGACGATCAGCGCTTTGGTCTCTACATACTTCATCTTGAGCAGCGCCTCTTTGACGGTGGTCATGCCGTCCACCAGATCAAATTCGTGCTTCATGACATCCCTCACCCGGACCAGCTTGCGTTCGCTCATATCTCTTCCTCCACCACTCCGCTAAGTTTGCGTACCTGATGTGATACGCCCACGGCATCCTCCACGTCAATCTGAAAGGCGATGCCCGCGCCCGGTTTGCTGTCGAACTCGCCCACATGCGCAATTTTATCAAGAATCTTGCGGCTCAAATGCTCCTCCACCAGAAACAGCAGCATATCGCGCTGGGTTTCCAGCGTCAGCCCGAGAAAGGTCTTGGTCTTTTCCAGCCCTTCGCCGCGGGCGTGACTGATCACCGTCGCGCCGGTCGCCCCCGTCTGGCGCGCGGCGTCCATGACCTTCTCGGTCTTATCGTCTTCCACAAAAGCAATCAGCAACTTGAAGTGCATATATTTTCTCCTATTCCTCACCCTGTGTTTTTCGCCGCTTGGTCAGCCATTCGCTCAACTGGGCATAACCCATCACCGTAATCAGCGGGCACAATACGGTCAGCGCGATCAGTCCGAAACCGTCCAGTAACGGGCTGCGTCCCGGCACGGCGCTCGCCAGTCCCAGGCCCAGCGCGGTCACCAGCGGCACCGTTACCGTGGAGGTGGTTACGCCTCCAGAGTCATAGGCCAGAGGGATGATCGTACGTGGTGCAAATGCGGTTTGTATCATCACGATCACATACCCGGCGATGATGTAATAGTGCAGCGGTGTGCCGGTGACGATGCGGAACACGCCCAGCGTAATCCCGGTTGCCGCGCCTACCGCCACCGCCACACGCAAGCCCCACACACCCACTGCGCCGCCCGACACCTCATGCGCCTTCATCGCCACCGCGATCAGCGCCGGTTCGGCCAGTGAGCAGGAAAAGCCGATGGCGGCGGCGAACAGGTAGACCCAGCGGTAGTCCCACCAATTCACACCTTGCGCCGCTTGACCCGCCGCATGGATAAACGCAGGGGCGGTCAATTGCTGGGCCATTAGCCTGCCCAGCGGAAATAGCGCCTGATCCAGCCCTTCCAGAAACAATGCCAAACCCACCAGTACATAGACAAACCCGATCAACACCATTTTCAGGTTGGGGATGGAGCGGCGTATCACCAGCCACTGGAAGCCGAACAGAATCGCCGCAATTGGCAGCACATCCCGCACGGTGTGGCCGATTGCGGACAACAGGTGCAACACGGGTTCCATTTTAGATCATCATCCCGTAGATCATCACAAAAATCATCGGCGTTAGCGAAGCGAATGCAATCAGGCCAAAGCCGTCCACCATGGGGTTGCGCCCCTTGATGGAGGACGCCAGCCCCACGCCCAGCGCGGTAACCAGCGGCACCGTGATGGTGGAGGTGGTCACCCCGCCTGAATCATAGGCAATGCCGATGATCTGTGGCGGGGCGAACAGCGTCATCACCATCACCCCCAGGTAGCCACCGATGATCAGGTATTGCACCGGCCAGCCTTTGATGATGCGGAACACACCGAGCACCAGCGCCACCCCCACTGCCAGCGCCACCGTCAGGCGCAGTCCCAGCGCGTAGGAGTTGCGCGCCGCGTCATTTGCCGCAATTATTTTGCCTTCGGCCGCCACGCGTGCCGCCTCGTTTGCCACTGCGATCAGCGCGGGTTCGGCTACGGTTGTCCCGAAACCCAGCGCAAAGGCGAACACCAGCAGCCACATCAGGCTACCCTTGCGCGCGAAGGCATAGGCCATCGCCTCGCCGAGGGGAAACAATCCCATCTCCAGCCCGCGCACGAACAGTGTCAGCCCCAGCACAACTAGCAGTGCCCCCCCCAGCAGTCCCTCAAGATTGGGGATGGGCTGCTGCACCACCGCCAGTTGAAAAAAGGCGATCACCACCACAATCGGCGCCAGGTCGCGGACGCTGTTCAGCAACGAGTGCAGAAAGATAGTTAATTGATTTTTCAAAATAAATGATTCCGGTTGGGTGCGTTGTGCCAGGTGGCCTGGCATAGCGCAACGCGTCAAAGGCGCTAAAGTGCGATCATGAATCATCCGATATATTGCTTAGAGATCCCGGTAAATGCACCTTTGACATAACGCGCTGTATTGTATGGCTTGCAAATATCCGTGATTATAGGGATGATAAATATTTTTAGGTGGGGAAATATCACTCAGCAGCACGACAGGGAAATCTTGGCTCTGTCCGGCCGTATGGTGTGAGAGAAAAGCTATGCCAAAAAATATAAAATTTTCAAACGGCTGCTTGTCGGGAGTCCGGTTTGGCGGAGGGATTGCGCTCGCGTTTTTGTTGGTTGCCGGCGGGTTGGGGAACATGGCGCAGGCGGCTGCTACGACATTGCTTGGGCCGGTGGACTTGAATGTGGATGAGGCCGACGCCCTGCCTGGCGACGGGGTTTGTAAGGCGACGGGCGGGAATTATTGCACCCTGCGCGCCGCGATCCAGGAATCCAACGCCCTTTTTGCCAAAGGCGTCACCGATATCACCATCACAGTCAACGCTGGTACTTACGCCCTTGGTTTGACAGGGGTCGATGATGATGCCGCCGTCACCGGCGATCTCGACATCCTCGGCACCTGCCCTAGCGCCGATATTAACGTACCCTGCCTGAAGATCGAAGGCAAGGGTAAGGGTCAAACCATCATCAACGGCAACGGTTTAGCCCGCGTCTTTCACTTTGTCGGCAAAAATACAGTAAAAATCACCGGAGTAACTATCCAAAACGGTGGCGTGACAAATGAGAATGGCGGCGGCATTAAAAATTCCAATAGCTGGGTGACGCTGGAAAACTGCGAAGTCATCAACAATACGGTTGAGAGTACGACGGGCGCCAGATACGGCGGCGGTGGTATCTACAACGCCATTGGTGCGCGCATGGTGATTAACAGTTGCACTATCAGCGGCAATAAGGTCAATAATGCACAAGGAATAAAAGCGGACGATTATATTTTTGGTGTCGGCGGGGGTGGTGGCGGTATCAGCAATGTTGGTGTCATGACAATTAACAAAACCATCATCCAGGCCAACTCGGGCAGGCCGTTGGGAGGCGGCATCCTGAATGTCAGCGGGTTTGTGGGGGACAGTGGCAAACTGACCATTGCCAACAGCTCTCTCCTAGACAATAAAAATGTCAAGGATGACGGGATCAGCGCGAACGGAGTTGGCGGCGCCCTTAGTAATCAGGGCGGCCTGGTAAGTATCAAACAGTCCATTGTCCGTGGCAATGCTGCCCGTGAGGGTGGCGGTGTCTTCAACACCAACAGCGCTGCCGGCCAAGGCACCATCAGTGGTAGTGTGTCGATCATCGCCAGCGTTGTCGATAGCAACACCGGTAACGGTCTGTCCAACAAGGATGCGATGGAGGTCCGTTACAGTACCATCAGTAATAACACTGCCCAGCCTTTTGAACCCTGCGCAGGTGGTTCCGGTGGCTGTACAAACGGTGCTGATGGCGGCGGCATCAATAACTATGGTCCCGGCGAACTCACGGTGGAAAATAGCACTCTTACCGGCAATACTGCCAGAAATGGCGGCGGTATCAATAACGTCCGGGCTATGACGCTTACCAGCATCACCACCAGTGGTAACACGGCCACGGCTCCTGGTGGCGGCAATGAAATTTTCATCAATGTCCAGGATGTAGTGAGTATCCCTACCAAGCTTAAAACCGTGCTTTTGAGCAATATCATCGGCGGCAATGCCAGCAGCAGCAACAATTGCAGCGGCGGTACCGTGAATGACTCAGGCAGTACGATTATCGATACGGCTTACCTAAGCACCATTACGTCCAAGGGCCGCAATCTGGAAAATGGTAATAGTTGTGGTCTCAATGGGGCCGGTGATCTTAATGCCAATCCAAACCTTGACGTGCTTGCCAATAATGGTGGCAGCGCCGGAACGACAGTTTTGCCCGATGGCACGTACCCCAATAATTTTCTGCCTCTGCCTGGCAGCCCTGCTATCGGTAACGGCGCTTGCCCCAGCCCACCATTCGACCAGCGTCAGTTCGGTCGGCCGGGACTAAATAAGCTCTCGTGCGACATCGGTGCTGTTGAGACTGGCGGTATCGGTACAGCCAAAAAGGTCGATCTCGAAGTGCAGAACTCCGCGAATGTTCCTACGGTTGTGTTGAATGGCTCAGTGATATATACCCTCACCGTGACCAATCACGGGCCTGACATTGCGGAAGGTATTATTCTGACGGACAAGCTGCCTGCGGGGGTGAGTTATGCTGGATGGGCCCAACCGGTTCCTAGTACTAACCCTGCGGGTGTTGTATGCGCCGCCCCTACACCCTCCGCTGATTTTACCTGCACACTTGCAAGCTTGGCGCCAGATGCAAGTTTCACGGTATACCTCACGGCGCAGGTGACGGATCCCAGTCTCGTCCCCACTGACCCCAATCAACTTAAAACCATCGAAAACATGGCGGCGGTGACGGTCGCTTCACCATCCGATTACCTTCCCGGCAACAACGGTTCTGTGACCAGTTGCGTGCGTGGCGCTTGCGCGATTACCCGTGTGCTGGCGGGCGATGGGGTTACCAACTTTACCCCTAGCGGCGGTGGCGGGGTCTTCAGTCCGTGGGCATTGCTGTTGCTGGGAGTGCCGGGGCTATTCTTGCTGCGCCGCCGAGCATAGGGTGCGCTGCATTGTCCCCTGCACGGGGATGGCGCATCCTACACTGCCAATTTTGCCGCTGTCTCCGCCAGCCGTTTTCCCAACGCACGGCACAGGCGTTTTTCCTCCTCACTGATCGGTAGCTTGCTGTCCGGACCCGCCACATGGCTGGCGCCGTAGGGCGTGCCACCGCTGGTGGTGCTCAGCAGGTCGGTTTCGCTGTAGGGCAGCCCCATCATGATCATGCCGTGGTGCAGGAGTGGCAGCATCATCGACAGCAACGTGCTTTCCTGCCCGCCATGCAGGCTGGAGGTGGAGGTGAACACCGCCGCCGGTTTGCCTATCAGTGCGCCCGACAGCCATAACGAACTGGTCCCGTCGAGAAAATACTTGAGCGCGGCGGCCATGTTGCCGAAGCGGGTGGGGCTGCCCAGCGCCAGTCCCGCGCATTCACGCAGGTCGTCCAGTGTCACATAGGGTGGCCCGTCGCTGGGGATGGTGTCTTCCACCGCTTCGCACACCGTCGACACCATGGGTACCGTGCGCAGCCGCGCCTGCATGCCGGGCACTTCTTCTACACCGCGCGCGATGAATTGCGCCATCTGGGCTACTGCGCCGTAACGGCTGTAATAAAGAACCAGTATATCAGCCATGAAATACTCCTTTGCCTGTGGGTTGTAATGGGGGGTTCATTCTAACCATAACCGCTCCTTTCTTGACACCCCAGGGTGCGGGTGATAGCTTCTTTAAATGATTGAAGAGCCTGTATATCGATGATTCTGAGTTACAAAAAGCTTCATGGCCGGGGTGCGCGGCGCGGACTGTTCTCTGCATGTGCGCTCAAACGGCTGGCCTGGGTATTTCTGGCAGGCGGGCTGGCCATCAGCGGTGGTTGCGCCACCGCGCCGCCGACCCAGGAAATGAGCGATGCCCGCCAGGCGCTCGATGCAGCGCGTCAGGCCGAGGCCACCCGGCATGCGCCGGACGCCCTGGAAGGTGCGGAAAACCTGCTCTCACAGGCAGAGGATAAGCTGGGGGCCGGTGCGTTCACGCAGGCGCAGAGAACCGCCCTGGCTGCCAAGGAGGAGGCGACCAAGGCGCGCACCATGGCGTCGGCTATCAGCGCTGCCAAGGTGGTGCTCGGCGATGCCGCAGCGATTGATGCGCTGTCCCCCGAGGCGCAAGCGTTGCTGGAGCAGGCGGAGGCTGCCGCCAAGGTAGACGACGACAAGAATGCCGTCAGGCTTGCCGGTGAGGCTGTGCAGCGGGCGAAACAGGACATCAATAACGCCTATCTGGCCAAGGCCAAATCAATGCTTGATGAGGCAAAGACTGTTCAGGCTATTTCCGCCAGGCAGCGCGCGGCCCTGGACTCCGCAGAAGCGGCATACCGTAACAGGGAAGGCAAAAAGGCCTATGAATTGAGCAGGAATCTGCTGGAAGAGCTGCGTGCGGCCCGGCCCATGCCGCCGGAATCCGTCCCGCCGCAGGCATCGCCACTGACGTTGTCACCGCCGAAACACCCCGTGTTATCCAGTTACGTGGTAAAGGGGGGCGATAGTTTGTGGAAAATCTCGGGCCGTGCGGATGTGTATGGCAATCCCCGTCAATGGCCGTTGATCTATAACGCAAACAGGAAGAAGATCAAAAATACCAATGTGATCCGTCCTGGCCAGGTGTTTATCATCCATCGGGAATAGCAGCAGCCAACCGCCATAGTGAAAAAGAAACTGGAAAGCGTTTTTGAAGGGCTGCTGTGGGATAGCCGCCTGATTGTGCTGTCTGCGGTGGTCACGAGCCTGGTAGCGAGCCTGGCGATGTTTTATATCGCCACGGTCGATGCCTATTTCATGATTATCCACCTTGGTGAATATCTCTCCCCCAGTCTGGCGGGAGAGGCGCGTAACGCCCTGCGTAGCAGCACCATTGCCCACGTCGTGGAGATCGTCGATGGCTATCTGTTGGCTACTGTGTTGCTCATCTTCTCTCTGGGGTTGTATGAATTGTTTATCAGCACCATCGACAAAGCGGAAAGCGCTGAGACGAAATCGAATGTGCTGCTGATCCGCAATCTTGATGACTTGAAATCGCGGCTTGCCAAGGTGATTTTGATGATCCTGATCGTAAAATACTTTGAGCACGCGATCCGCATGAAGTTTGAAACCCCGATGGACTTGCTCTATCTGGCGGCGGGTATTGCTCTGCTCGGGGTGGCGCTTTATCTGTCCCATGCAGGGGAGCATCCACCGGCCCATGACAAGGCTGAGTCTCACTGAGATTCAGCCTTGCTGCATCACGTTCGTTCTTGCTGACATTACTTGGGAAGACACACTTCCCCGCTAGGGCATTTGAAGAACCACATCTGGTAGAACGACACAACCCACTGAACCGTGAATGAAAACGCCATTAGCGCGCCGCTGGCGATAACGACATATCCGAAGGGTTCAGACACCTTGGTCAGCCACCAGGATGTAATATCCATCAGGATCGCCAAGAAAGGCAATACGATAATCACTGACTTCATATGGGGCCGACGCATATAGCTGTGACTAAAAATCAGGCCGAGAAAACCAAAGATGAAGGTTAATCCGAAGAGGTGAATATGGGATACCCGCACTAACGTGCCAATACTCACCCCTGTGTCGACCTGCGCCACGGTTTTCACGTCATCGAAACTCATTAACGTGGGGATGTGGGGATTGGAGCCACTGTGGCACGCCTGACAGCGCGTCTTCAAAATGGGCTCAACCTGCTTATGGAAGACATCTTCCTTTTCTCCATCATGGACCCACGCGATGATTGTCGCCTTCTCCTCTGCGGGCAGCATACCGGACATCGGCCCATTAAGCGCACCCTCGATCCGGCTGGCTGATTTGTCGCCTCTATAGGCGATTACGATATCCTTGACCGAGATGCCAGGTTTGCCGTCTCGCCCGGCATGAACCTCGTAGATTTGAATCATCGCAAATATATAGCCGATGCCGAGAATAATCAGTATGCAGGTATACAATACCTTTAAACTAGAGGGCAAATCATCGAATTGGGGGTAAGAAAACTTGGTGTAACTGTTCATGGCGATCAACCTTCATAAATCGTATGAATTATACACCAGACTGCAGAAAAGGCTGTAACCACTGGTCATAGAGCGTGTCCGCAACCTCGTTTAGATCGCTGGCACGGGCCTCCAGGTTCTTCGTCATCTGCGCCGCGCTTTGCACGCTCTCGGAAGGGGCGGCAAGTTCATCCGGGGAGCAGCGCGCCCATTCACGCACCATCTCTGGCGTCATTTCTACATGGCATTGCAGGCCGAGGATGTTGCCAACGACGAAAGCCTGGTTAGTGCAAAACCGGCTTTGCAGGATGCGCGTCGCCCCATCAGGAATAGTGAAGGTTTCGCCGTGCCAGTGGAACATTTCCATCTCTTGGGGTAAATCACCCAGCCAGTCGTGCGCCACGGTGTTATCTACCCTCTGCGCCGCGTGCCAGCCGATTTCTTTCACGGGATTCGCCGTTACCTCGCCACCCAGCGCCTTGCAGATGAGCTGCCCCCCCAGGCAATGGCCAAGCACCGGCATGTCTATCTCGGCGGCGCGGCGGATCAAGCCTAGCTCTTCATCGATCCACCGCAGCGGATCATTAACGCTCATATTGCCACCCATGAATACCAGGCCGCTGGTGCCGTCGAGATTGTCGGGGACGGCATCGCCCTGGTCGATGCGGATGAGCTGGTAAGGGATGGTGTACTTGTCCAATACCTCGGTGAGATAGCCAGGGCCTTCGTGCTCAAGGTGGCGGAAAATATAAAGTGGTTTCATGTTGTGCGCCCTTGATTTGTGTGTTTGGATGTTTTGGTAATATCTGAAAAACTGCCTCGATAAGGTATTTTCAGAACGCATGATCAAAGCGCAGTTACGATAATGCTCACAAGAATCAAGCATGTGCATATTTGATTTTTGGTCGGCACGTTTATGCGCTGGGGAAACCTCTGATTTTTTCAGAGGTTTCTTTTACCATAGATCCGTCTATCCGGTGAAGCGCTATGAACAGGTTCTAAGATGAAGGATACAGAGTGCGTTCAGTTTTTGCAGCAGACCTTGCCCAGGCTGCGCCTGCGATGGCTGGGTTTTCGCAAGGTTCGTGCGCAGGTCTGCAAAAGAATACGGCGCCGCGCGAAAGAATTGGGCCTGGCAGATAGTTTGGCGTATCGTGCCTATCTCGAAATCCATCGGGATGAGTGGGATGTGTTGGATGGGATGTGCCATATTACCATTTCCCGCTTTTATCGCGACAAAGGTGTTTTTGAGTCCCTCGAACAAACAGTTCTGCCTGAAATAGCCGGGACAGCGATCACCAGGGGTGAACAGGAGCTACGCTGCTGGAGCGTCGGCTGCGCCTCCGGGGAGGAGGCCTATACGCTGGCGTTGCTGTGGAGGCTGCGCTTGATGCCCCGCTTTCCAACGCTGAGTATGCAGATCGTGGCCACGGATGTGGATGACGATATGCTAGGGCGTGCCCATTTGGGATGTTACCGTCCAAGCAGTCTGTCGGAACTTCTACATGACTTGCTGGCGCAGGGCTTCGTCCGCTCAGGAGATGCCTATTGCGTGCATCCGAAATACCGGGAAGGGGTTTTCTTTCTGCGGCAAGACCTGCGATCGGCCATGCCTGATGGCCTGTTTCATCTTGTCTTGTGCCGCAATATCGCATTTACCTATTTCGATGAGGCCTTGCAGCGTGAGGTGCTGCAAAAGCTACGGGAAAGACTGCATCCGGGCGGTGTACTTGTGGTCGGCAGTCATGAATCCTTGCCGCAGGGGACAGGCGGATTTGTGGCCTGGCCCGAGAAAAGGGGTATTTACCGAAAAACAGAAGTATCATGAATCAGTCAGGCTACTATTAACGAGACACACAATGTTGTGCTTTTTCTCTTGCCCCGGCCCTCTCACGCAAGCAGGAGAGCAACTGGGTTTTGTGTTCCGGAGTAGAAGACAGTAACGGATGAAGGGAGTCATCATGAAAGCATTGATCATAAGCGCAGATAATTTCGAAGATTCCGAGTTGCTCGTGCCGTTTTACAGGTTAAAAGAGGAAGGGATTGAGGTGGATGTGGCATCTGCCAGGAAGGGTAGAATCAAGGGCAAGCATGGATACGAGATCGAGGTGGATAAGACCCTCGCGGCGGTGCAGCCAGATGAGTATGGCGTACTTGTCCTTCCCGGTGGCAAGGCGCCAGAGGCGATTCGCAAGGAGACCGCAGCTATCGAAATAGCCAGGCATTTCTTCGATAAGAACAAGCCGGTTGCCGCCATTTGTCATGGCCCGCAGATATTGATCTCTGCGGGTCTGCTTAATGGGCGGCGCACCACCTGTTACAAATCGGTGGTACAGGAATTGAAAGAGGCGGGCGCCATTTATGAGGATAGTGAAGTGGTGGTGGATAGTAACCTTGTGACTTCACGGCAGCCGGGAGATTTGCCCGCCTTTTTGAGGGAGATGATGAAGCTGGTAAAAGGGAGATAGCGTTGCCTTGGTGGTTGAGAGAACACGCTGACATGTCCATAAAGCAAGAGTCTATGGTGGCAGACATATGCAGGGGGAATGCTAAAAGTCTCGTCAAGAATCTTGGCGGTCGATACTCGGAGATTTTGGGTATTAATCTTTCCTCTGGTGAGCCGAAAGAGATATTTAAATGGTTTCTCGCATCCGTTCTGTTCGGCACCCGGATATCCGAGACCATCGTCATAAATACCTACCGGGAGTTTGAGCGCCAGGAGGTGCTTTCCCCGCAGCGTATTCTCGACACCGGATGGGATGGTCTCGTGGTGATTCTTGATGCCGGCGGATATGCACGATATGACTTCAAGACAGCCACCAAGCTTCTGGATATAAACAAGGCTTTGCTGGATAACTATGAGGGAGACCTGAGCCGCTTGCATGCAAAGGCCGCCGATCCAAAAGATGTTGAAGAAAGACTCAAGGCGTTAGGTAAAGGTATCGGTGATGTGACGGTCAACATCTTTCTCCGGGAGATGAGGGGGATATGGCCCAAGGCGCAATCGCTTCCTTCCGAACTTGTTATCCTGGCGGCGCGGAATAGTGGTTTTATTCCCGAAACCCTCAATGACAGAGAAAAGATTCTGAAGGCCCTGATCAAAAAATGGTGTAGCGAGGGAATGAAGGAAAAATATTTTGCGGACTTTGAGGCGGCCCTTGTCAGGCTGGGAAAGAGGCTGCGCAAGAAGAAATCCGCAAGCATGAAGGGTCAAATATTGCGTTAGTCTGTGGCAATATAATGAGGCGGGATTGGGTCAACGGCCAGTATATTACTCATAAATGTAAACGGAGAGAATAATGATGGTACCCGCGTTGCAGCAAAAACCCCTTTTGCCTGATGAATTACGCAAGATGCACGCCTATTGGCGCGCAGCCAACTATCTTTCAGTGGGGCAGATCTATTTGCTCGACAACCCGCTGTTGCAAGAACCTTTGAAGCTGGAGCACATCAAGCCAAGACTGCTCGGTCATTGGGGCACGACGCCGGGTCTTAATTTCATCTACGTTCATATGAACCGTGTGATCAAGGCCTATGACCTCAACGTCATCTATATCGCCGGACCCGGCCACGGCGGCCCGGGGCTGGTGGCGAATACCTATCTGGAGGGTACCTATAGTGAGGTATACCCCAATATTCCCCAAAATGCAGAGGGGATGAAAAAACTGTTTAAGCAGTTTTCATTCCCGGGCGGCATTCCCAGCCATGTTGCCCCTGAGACGCCGGGTTCGATCCATGAGGGGGGTGAGCTGGGATACGCCTTGTCGCACGCCTATGGTGCAGCCTTCGATAATCCTGACCTTGTCGTTGCGTGTGTGGTAGGTGACGGTGAGGCGGAAACGGGGCCTTTGGCGACAGCGTGGCATTCGAACAAGTTTCTCAATCCGATCCACGATGGAGCGGTGCTGCCCATCCTGCACCTGAACGGTTACAAGATCGCCAATCCCACCGTGTTGGCGCGCCTCTCTCATGAGGAACTGGAGAGCCTGTTCATTGGCTATGGCTATAAACCTCATTTCGTCGAGGGCTCTGATCCGGAAATCATGCACCCGTTGATGGCGGCCACGCTGGATAACGCCATTGCGGAGATCAAGGCGATCCAGCATCAAGCACGCGTCACGGGCCATGCGACACGTCCGCGTTGGCCGATGATTATTTTGCGTTCACCCAAGGGATGGACGGGGCCGAAACAGGTTGATGGTTTGAAGATGGAAGGTTTTTGGCGCTCCCATCAGGTGCCCCTCGCGGATATGGCAAGCAAGCCTGAGCACATCGCGCTGCTCGATGCATGGATGAAGAGCTACAAGCCGGAGGAGCTATTCGACGAGCATGGAACACTCAAGGCCGAGCTGGCCGAGCTTGCGCCCGCGGGCATGCGGCGTATGGGGGCAAATCCTCACGCCAATGGTGGTATCCTGCTCAAGGATTTGAGCTTGCCGGATTTTCGCGAGTACGCGGTAGATGTACCCAAGCCCGGCCAAGCCTTGGCGGAAACCACGCGGGTCATGGGACGATTCTTGCGCGATGTGATGAAGCTCAACAGCGAGAACCGCAATTTCCGTGTGATGGGTCCGGACGAGACGGCATCGAATCGCCTTGATGCCCTGTTCGAGGTGACAGACCGCGCCTGGATGGCCGAGATCCTTCCTGAGGACGAGCACCTTTCTCCTGATGGGCGAGTGATGGAAATCCTGAGCGAGCACACATGCCAGGGTTGGCTGGAGGGCTACTTGCTTACCGGGCGTCACGGGCTGTTTTCCTGTTACGAGGCGTTCATACACATCATCGATTCAATGTTCAATCAACACGCCAAGTGGCTCAAGGTCACCAGTAAAGAAATCCCCTGGCGGCGCCCGATTGCCTCGCTCAACTACCTGCTGACCTCTCACGTCTGGCGCCAGGATCACAACGGCTTCTCTCATCAAGATCCGGGCTTTATAGACCACGTGGTAAACAAGAAAGCCGATGTGATCCGTGTTTATCTGCCGCCCGACGCCAATACGCTGCTTTATGTCACTGACAAAGTGTTGCGCAGCCGCAATCTGATCAATGTGATTGTGGCAGGCAAAAGCGAGCAACCTCAATGGCTGGATATGGACGGCGCGATCAAGCATTGTACCGCAGGCATTGGCATGTGGGAGTGGGCAAGCAGCGACCAGGATGGCGAGCCTGATGTGGTGATGGCCTGTGCAGGCGATGTGCCAACGCTTGAGACGCTGGCGGCGGTGGATTTGTTGCGCGCGCATCTGCCGCTACTTAAAGTTCGCGTTATCAACGTGGTGGACCTGATGACACTACAGCCGCAGGAGGAACATCCGCATGGCCTGTCGAACAAGGACTTCGACACCCTGTTTACCACAGACAAGCCCATCATCTTCGCCTATCACGGCTATCCCTGGTTGATTCACCGCTTGACCTACCGCCGCACCAATCACAATAACCTCCATGTGCGGGGATACAAGGAGGAGGGCACCACGACCACGCCTTTCGATATGGCAGTACGCAACGACCTGGACCGCTTCCATCTGGTCGCCGACGTGATAGACCGCGTGCCCACGCTCGGCTATACCGCAGCCCATCTGAAGCAGCTCACCCGTGACAAGCTGATCGAACACAAACAGTACATTACTACCTATGGGCAAGATATGCCGGAGATCCTGGATTGGAAGTGGTCTTGTTAGATGAGGTGGTTTGACTTCGCGCCTAATTCCATTTCTATTTCAAAGGTGCATTCACCCGGCTTCGCCCCCCTCGCTACGCTCTCCCCGCAGGGCGGGAGAGGGTTGGGGTGAGGGGATATGTTGATTCTCCCGTAACTACTCAGGTACCCCAAAATAGCGATGCAATTTCTGGTTTGAAAAATAGTTGGCATAAGCGATAATTCGGCGATGAATGATTTACCCACACTTGACCACCTCACTGTTGCCGAAAAAGACACGCTGATCTGCGAGC
>JACPOZ010000029.1 GCA_016191235.1 Gammaproteobacteria bacterium | reverse complement strand
TCTGCATCATCCGCTCCTACCTCGCCACTTTGCACAAGCAGCGCCAAAACCTGTACCACGCTCTCGCGCTCACCTTTCAGGGTAGCCCACCTCAGCCTCGCTTCACGTGATCGGCCTCGGGGTACCTGAGTAGTTACAAAAGAAGAACCATTGGAAAAGCAACGAATAACCAGGCTTGCCGCCCGGCCACTCAAAACAGGGCTTGCGGCCCGTGAAGGTCAAAAAGATATTTTCATAGCAGCAGCGTCACCCCGGAGCCGGGCTTGTCCAGCAACCGGTTAGATTGTGTTCGCTTCGCGAACACAATCTAACCTTATTCGTTAGGCTTTTTAATAGCCGAAGCCTATTTTCTAGGTGGCACATACCCCTCCGGCGCCGCTGAACCCCCGCCGAAAAAGAATTTTTCCATCTCGCCCTGAAGGAATTGGCGTGCCTTGGTGTCTACTAACGCGAGGCGGTATTCGTTGATGAGCATGGTCTGGTGCTTCAGCCACATTTGCCAGGCTTCCTTGGAGACGTTTTCAAATATCCGTTTGCCCAACTCGCCGGGGTAAGGAGGGAGGGCCAGGCCTTCGGCCTCTTTGTCGAGTTTGATGCAGTGAACGGTGCGGGTCATGCGTGATTGTCTCCTGATAATTGTGTCAATAAACGCTGGACGGGTGCGGCCAGTCCCAGCGCTTTTGGGGATGCGGGATTGTACCAAATGGCGTTGCTCCCCTCCATGATGCCGTTCATTCCGCGCACACGGGCGTGAACCGGCGTGATGTCGAGGTGAAAATGGCTAAAGGTGTGGCGTAGCGCTGGCCATGTCTCGCGGGCGATGATGCGGTAGCCGAGATGCTGCGCGCACCATGTCTCGATGTCCTCGTCGATAGGACATTCTGGAAAACTCCACAGTCCGCCCCAGATGCCTGCCGGTGGGCGCTGTACCAGCAATATACCATCATGCGAGTCGCGCAGCATGAGCAGGGTGGTGGCGCGCACTGGCAGGGTCTTGCGTGGCTTGGGGGCGGGGAAATCGCTCATCCGGCCTTGTTCATACGCGGCACAGCCGTCATGAAGCGGGCACCGTACGCAGGCGGGGGCGGCGCGCGTGCAGAGCGTGGCGCCGAGGTCCATGATGGCCTGGGTGTAGTGCGCCGCCCGCTGTGAGGGGGTGTGTTGCTCCGCCAGATCCCACAGCGCTTGTTCGACATCCGTCTTGCCCGGCCAGCCTCCGATGGCGTGAAACCGGGTCAGCACGCGCTTTACATTGCCGTCGAGGATGGCGTGGCGCTGATTGGATGAGAGCGTCAGGATAGCGGCGGCGGTGGAGCGGCCGATGCCTGGCAGGCTCTGCACGGCGGCGATATCGAGGGGAAATGCTCCTCCATACTGCTCATGCACTATCCCGGCCGCACGGTGCAGGTTGCGGGCGCGGGCGTAATAGCCGAGGCCGGCCCACAGGTGCAGCACCTCGTCCAGCGGTGCTGCGGCAAGTGCGGCAACATCAGGAAATCGCGCCATAAAGCATTGAAAATACGGGATGACGGTGGCGACCTGGGTCTGCTGTAGCATCACTTCTGAAACCCACACACGGTAGTGCGTGGGATTATGCTGCCAGGGCAGATCCTTGCGCCCGTGCATGTCGAACCATGCCAGCAGGCGGTTACTGAATTGCGTGTTTTTCATGGTGTTGCGGCGTTATCTCAGTGTGCTAGTGTGTGTTATGCTAATGTTTTTAGGCGTATCTTGCGCCCTTTAATAGTGCCAATGGAGTGCCAATGGCGACCATCGAACAACAGGACATCTGGATCAAGGGCAATGAGGGTGCTCCCTGTGAAGGGGTGTTTTCTTCCACCGCCTATGATCGGCACGACCGCTTGGCAAGGGCGGCCAAGGCATGGGGAATATCGTGGGCGCTGTCGGCGCTCTCGCTGATTACGTTTATCCCTATTGTTCATGTGCTGGCGGCGGTAGGTTTTTTTATCGCCGGGCCGGTTACAGCCTATTCAAGATATCGCACATTGTCCACCGCCAATAATGCGACGGGCACATGCCCCACATGCCAGCAGGCAATCACGATTGCCGTGCAAGCGGCGGATAAATTGCCATTATGGACGTATTGCCCCTCGTGCAGTGCGCCCATACATCTGTTTTCCAAATCGAGAGAAGTTTGATCTAAATCAAAGTAGAGTTCCACCGGAGAAATTACAATATGCGTGGTGTGTTTGCCATTTTCATTTTAACTATTCTGATCTTGAGCTTTACTGCGATGGTCTTTACCGGATTGTATGCGCTTGGTGTGATTGGCCCGGACAGATAATCTTCCGGGAACCCTTGATTTATGGTGTGCTGGGTGTGATGATCACAAGACACTATCCATTCCATTGTGCGGTTATATGCGGCCTGGTCTCTGTTGCTTTTGAAGGGAGAAAAAACCATGAAAGCCTATTGTGTAGTCGTTGCAGACGGGACGCGCGCCCGCTTTTTTACCCTGGAACCGGCCGCCCTTCCCACGGGGGAGGCGGGGCCAAACCTGGTGGAGCAGGAAGACTTGATCAGCACCGAAAAGGAAGTCCCGGGCACGGAGATGTGGACCGATACCAAATCGGCACGCGGTGGCTCGCGGCCAGGCGCGCCCGCCTACGGTTATGATGACCAGCGCGATCGTCACGAAGACGAGTTCGAGAAGCGTTTTGCTCAGCGGATAACCGAAGAAGCAGTCCGCGTGGCACAGCAACAAAAGGCCGCACATCTTGTTCTGGTGGCGGAGGCACGCATGCTGGGCTTCCTGCGTGATGCGCTCGATGTGCCTGCCCATGTGAGTTTCGAGGTGCATGAGCTGGCCAAGGATATGACTAAGCTCACGCCCAGCGAATTGCATGAGCATCTGGCGGGGGCGAATCTGTTGCCGGCACGGCAGGGTGCCCCGGGGTGGGTTCCGCGGGCGCAGTGATGGCAGGGTGATGCTGAAAGGTTTGGAGCGGGTGATGGGAATCGAACCCACGCTATCAGCTTGGGAAGCTGAAGTTCTACCATTGAACTACACCCGCTCAGGCAGTCCAGGCATTTTCACGTGTTTTATCGTTTTGGTCAATCTTTAGTATAGAAATGACAGGGCGGGATCAAGCCCGCCCTTGCAGGACACCATGGAAATTTTCGTCAACGGCGCGGCACGCCAGGTGCCGGATAGCTATAGCGTCGCCGACTTAGTCGAAGCAATGGCTTTAAGCGGTAAACGCATCGCCGTGGAAATCAATCTCGACATTGTGCCACGCAGCGCACATACAGCGCGCCATTTGTGTGCGGGTGATCGGGTAGAGATTGTCCATGCCATCGGCGGCGGTTAGTCCGCGCCCGCGATTCGCGTTATAATTTTATCCAGTCAGGCGCATCCGCGCCGCATCACAGTCCAGGATTTCATCATGTCACAACTCATCACTTCAACCGATCCCCTAATCATTGCGGGCGTCGCCTATCATTCCCGCCTGTTGGTGGGCACGGGCAAATACCGCGACCTCGACGAGACACGCCGTGCCACCGAAGCGAGCGGGGCGCAGATCGTTACTGTGGCGGTGCGCCGCACCAACATCGGCCAGACCCCCGGCGAACCCAATTTGCTGGATGTGTTGCCGCTGGATAAATATACCCTGCTGCCCAATACCGCCGGGTGCTACACCGCCGATGATGCGATCCGCACCTGTCGGCTGGCGCGCGAGTTGCTGGATGGCCACGATCTGGTCAAGCTGGAGGTGCTGGGCGATCAGAAAACCCTTTTTCCGGACATCGCTGAAACTTTCAAGGCTGCCGACATACTGATCAAGGACGGCTTCAAGGTGATGGTCTACACCAATGACGACCCCATCGCCGCCAAGCGTTTCGAGGAGATGGGCTGTGTCGCGGTGATGCCGCTTGCCGCGCCCATTGGTTCCGGGCTGGGTATCCGCAATCCGTACAACATCCGCATCATCATCGAGAATGCCAAGGTGCCGATCCTGGTTGACGCCGGTGTCGGCACTGCCTCCGATGCGGCGATTGCCATGGAGCTGGGCTGCGACGGCGTGCTCATGAACACCGCGATTGCCTGCGCCAAAGACCCGGTGCTAATGGCCTCGGCCATGAAAAAGGCCATCGAAGCAGGGCGCGAGGCCTATCGCGCCGGGCGTATGCCGCGTAAGCTTTATGCAAGCGCATCGTCGCCATTGGATGGGACGTTTTTTTAAGCGCTGTAATATTTCTGCAATACTTCATCTGCTACATTGTCACGATTTTTCCTATAGTTTTGATAAATCACTTGGTTAGCAAGCTCTAAACAATAAGAATGAACGAGGCCGATCTAAAACAGCCTGATCTTTATATCAACCGCGACCTGAGCCTGCTTCAGTTCAACAGGCGCGTGCTTGAGCAGGCCAGGGATGAAACCGTACCGCTGCTGGAGCGGCTGCGCTTTCTATGCATCTTCAGCAACAATATGGACGAGTTGTTCGAGACGCGGGTGGCGGGATTGACGCAGTGGGCGGCGCTGGAGTCGGCGCAGGCTGGGGCGGACAATATCACCCCGCTGGATGCCCTGAGGCAGATCGGCGTTGAAGTGCGTGTGCTGGTGGAGGAGCAATACCGGCTGCTCAACGAGGTGCTGACGCTGCAGCTCGCTGCCGAAAATATCCGCTTTGTGCGGCGTACCCACTGGAGCGCCAAACAGAAACGCTGGGTAAAGCGCTTTTTCGAGAACGAATTGCTGCCGGTGCTGAGTCCTCTTGGTCTTGATCCCTCGCACCCCTTTCCCAATATCCTCAACAAGAGCCTGAATTTCATTGTCTCGCTTACCGGCAAGGATGCCTT
>JACPOZ010000028.1 GCA_016191235.1 Gammaproteobacteria bacterium | reverse complement strand
TTGCTCAGCTCTAATGCCATGTACAAAACCCGGTCGGGTGCGTTATGGTTGCTTTGAAGGATCGCAGTCATGGTTTGTCTCCTTTTTCGTGGTTGGAAAAGCTCACGATAACGGATTGCGGTCCTTCATAGTTTCTACGATATTTCACTTTTTATTGCGAAATGGATAAGTATCTGCACGCCCTGCTACTCTACGCTGACCTTGTCGACGCGCTGAAACCCCCTGGGCAACAGACTGCCGCGCCTGCCACGCTCACCCGCATAGTGCTCCAGATCAGCGGGCTTCAAGGTGAAATGGCGTTGCCCTGAGTGGATGGTCAGATTTCCGTCACGCGACACTACGGCAATCGCAACGACAAACTCCTCGCGTGCGGCAACCTTCGCCGAGGGAACGCCAATGATCTTGTTGCCCTTACCCTTGGTCAGCGCAGGCAACTCGCTCACCGGATGAAGCAACAGATGGCCGGTGTTGGTGATGGCCGCAACGCGGTCGGTATCCGCCTGCTTAATCAACACTGGCGGCAACACCCGCGCGCCCTCGGGCAGGGTCAACACGGTCTTGCCGTTTTTGTTTTTGGCATAAAGCTCGTCCATCTTCACGACAAATCCATAACCAGCATCGCTGGCTATCAGATAAAGATCTTCCGGGTTGCCCATAATCACACTGGTAAACGTGGCGCCCGGTGGCGGGCTAACGCGCCCGGTAAGCGGCTCACCCTGGCCACGCGCGGACGGCAGGCCATGGGCGGGCAGCGAATAGCTGCGGCCCGTGGAATCGAAAAAAACGGCAAGCTGATTGCTGCGTCCTGAGCACGCCGCGAGGAAGGTATCGCCCGCCTTGTAACTGAGTGTCGTGGGATCGATGTCATGCCCCTTGGCGGCGCGTACCCAGCCTTTTTCCGAGAGCACCACCGTTACGGGTTCCGTGGGGATTAATGCCGTCTCGTCCATCGCCTGGGCAGCACGGCGTGCGACTATCGGCGAGCGCCGCGCATCACCGTATTTTTCCGCATCTTCCATCAGCTCTTTGCGGATCAGCGTCTTGAGGCGCTGTGCCGAACCGAGTGTTTTTTCCAGGCCGTCGCGCTCGGCGGCCAGCGCATCCTGCTCGCCACGTATTTTCATCTCTTCAAGCTTAGCCAGATGCCGCAGCTTCAATTCGAGAATCGACTCAGCCTGCGTATCGCTGAGCGTGAAGCGCTCCATCAACACCGCCTTGGGATGATCCTCGTAGCGGATGATGGCGATAACCTCATCGAGATTCAGATAGGCGATCAGCAAGCCATCGAGGATATGCAGCCGTTGCAGAACCTTGTCCAGGCGGTATTGCAGGCGGCGGCGAACCGTGGTGGTGCGGAAGGACAGCCATTCGCCAAGGATGACACGCAGGTTCTTCACCTGCGGGCGGCAATCGATGCCGATCATATTCATGTTGATGCGATAGCTGCGCTCCAGATCGGTGGTGGCGAACAGATGCGCCATCAGCGCCTCCACGTCGACGCGGTTGGAACGCGGCACGATGACCAGTCGCGTGGGGTTTTCATGATCGGACTCGTCGCGCAGATCTTCCACCATCGGCAGTTTCTTGGCATTCATCTGTGCGGCGATCTGTTCCAGCACCTTGGCGCCGGACACCTGATGCGGCAAGGCGACAATCACAACGCCATCACCTTCCTTCTCGTAACGGGCGCGCATACGGACACTGCCGTGGCCGGTCTGGTAAATGCGCAGGATATCCTCGCGCGGGGTGATGATCTCGGCATCAGTAGGAAAATCCGGACCCTGGATGTGCTCACACAACTGTTCGACTGTTGCGTTTGGCTCATCCAGCAGACGAATGCAGGCACTCGTCACCTCGCGCACATTATGCGGCGGGATATCGGTGGCCATACCTACCGCGATGCCGGTCCCGCCATTGAGCAGCACATGCGGCAGGCGCGCAGGCAGTAGCGCGGGCTCGTCCAGCGTGCCGTCAAAATTGGGTACCCAATCCACTGTGCCCTGCCCCAGCTCGGCCAGCAGCACTTCGGAAAACCGCCCCAGGCGAGCCTCGGTGTAGCGCATCGCGGCGAATGACTTGGGATCGTCCGGCGAACCCCAGTTACCCTGTCCGTCGACCAGCGGATAACGGTAGGAAAAGGGCTGCGCCATCAGCACCATCGCCTCGTAACAGGCGGTATCGCCATGCGGATGAAATTTACCCAGCACATCACCCACGGTACGCGCCGATTTCTTGTGCTTGGCGGCAGCGGACAGACCCAGTTCGGACATGGCATAGACGATACGCCGCTGCACCGGCTTGAGCCCATCGCCGATATGCGGCAGAGCGCGATCGAGAATCACGTACATGGAATAATCCAGGTACGCCTTTTCGGTGAATGCCTTGAGCGGCAGGCGTTCGATGCCTTCGTAGCTTGTTTCAGTAGTATTCGTCATGGTTTACCAATCAGGAAAAAGCCGTTAGCCACAGAGTTCACAGCGTCTCTTCGTCCTCTGTGGCTTACATCGTTTAAGGAACCTCTGATTTATTAGCGTAGTAATCGGGCTGCGGCCGCAAATCGCCCCGAAGTCGCCAAAAATAATTTCATGCTATATCGGCTACGGGTTAACCCGAATGTTTCATAAATTCGCGTGATGATCGCGCAGGATTTTGATTGATAGGGGAATTTTGTGAAGGAGCGCCGTAGTGATTCATACGGCCGACTGAACAAAATTCCCATGGCAATCAAAAGACCAGCGAGGGCACGTGTCAATTTATGAAACATTCGGGTTAAGATGCCTGGCAAAAAATGATGCCATGCGTTTCAGCCACCAGACCGCTCCAGCCAGGCTCCCGGTTCGCGATGCTGATGAAAGAACGAAACCACAAGCAACTCATCCGGACTTGGGAGATATATGACTGTGTAAGGAAACTTACGAAACAGCACCCGGCGGAACTCTTCTTCGATGCGTAGATGACCAAATGGATTGCGAAGTGCAGATGCCACTGCCGCGTCAGCGGCACGGGCAAACTCAAAACCAAGCCCCAATGCCTTGGATTCATACCAAGCCTGAGCTTCCAGAAGCTCTTGCTCTGCCTCTGGACGGAGCACGACCAACATCAGGACTTCGTTGGAAATAGTTTTGATCGAACCTGTTCCCACGGGACGGCTGTGGAAGGGTCAGCGCGGTGTGCAGCAACACGACGATGTAACTCAGCCTTTTGGGCTTGTGATAATTCAACAGTATCTGGCGCCTCCGCAGCAATGCTGTCCCATATGTCCTCGACGAGTTGAATACGCTCGGAAATGGACAGTTTCAAGTATTCAGCAGTGGTGGCAGTAGTAGGCATGGGCAATAGTATAGATCAAGGTCAACGCTTAAGGTAAGGGGGACTAATATGGCTTTAAGGATCACACAACCTCCGCCAGATCACCCTTCAGCTCCAGCCACGCCTTGCGATCACCGGCGCGTTTTTTGGCCAGCAGCATGTCGATGAGACTGTTGGTGTCGTCATCCGCCTCGATGGTGAGTTGCACCAGACGGCGGGTGTCGGGGGCTATGGTTGTTTCGCGCAGTTGCAGCGGGTTCATTTCACCCAGCCCTTTGAAGCGCTGTATGCTGATCTTGCCTTTAACCTTCTCTGCCGCGAGGCGATCGAGCACGCCCTGTTTCTCGGCGTCATCCAGCGCGTAGAAAATTTCCTTGCCGACATCGATGCGGTACAGCGGCGGCATGGCGACAAACACGTGCCCGGCCTCGACCAGCGGCCGGAAATGGCGCAGGAACAAGGCACACAGCAACGTGGCGATGTGCGCGCCATCGGAATCGGCATCGGCAAGAATACAGATCTTGCCGTAGCGCAGACCATCGAGCTTGTCCAAACCCGGTGTCGCGCCGATCGCCACGGAAATATCATGGACCTCCTGCGAGGCCAGCACCTCGTCGGAACCGACCTCCCAGGTGTTGAGGATTTTGCCGCGCAACGGCATGATCGCCTGAAACTCGCGGTCACGCGCCTGCTTGGCGGAACCGCCCGCAGAATCGCCCTCAACCAGGAACAGTTCAGTACGTTTAAGATCTTGAGAGGTGCAATCCGCCAGCTTGCCGGGCAACGCCGGGCCGCTGGTGACCTTCTTGCGCACCACCAGCTTGCCGGCGCGCAAGCGGATCTGGGCATTGCCAATGGCATATTGCGCGATGCGCTCGCCCATCTCGGTGTGCTGGTTGAGCCACAGGCTGAAGGCATCTTTCACCACGCCGGAGACGAATGCGGCACACTCGCGCGATGACAGCCGCTCTTTGGTCTGACCGCTAAATTGCGGGTCCTGGAGCTTCGCCGAAAGGATGTAGCTGCATCGATCCCATACATCTTCCGGCGTCAGACGCACGCCGCGCGGCAGCAGGTTACGGAATTCGCAGAACTCGCGGATCGCCTCGGTAAGGCCGGTACGCAAGCCATTCACATGCGTGCCGCCCTGTGCGGTCGGAATCAGGTTGACATAGCTTTCCGCGACCACCTCGCCGCCTTCCGGCAGCCACACCACTGCCCACTCGGCGGCCTCCTTGTTGCCCTCCATGCGCCCGATAAACGGCTCATCAGGCAACAGCAGCGCATCTTTCAGTTCATCGAGCAGATAGTCCTTCAGGCCGTCCTGATATTGCCATTCGGCCTTCTCACTGCTGGCCTCATCAAAAAAACTCACCCGCAGGCCTGGGCACAGCACCGCTTTGGCACGCAGGATATGTTGCAGCTTCGACACCAGGAATTTCGGCGTGTCAAAATATTTGGGGTCTGGCCAGAAACGCACTGTGCTGCCGGTATTCTGCTTGCCCACCTGCCCAATGGCCACAAGATCGGACGCCTTGTCGCCACTGGCGAAGGCCATGTGATATTCCTTGCCGCCGCGCCGCACCCATACATCAAGCCGCTGTGACAGGGCATTGACTACAGACACGCCGACGCCGTGCAGCCCGCCGGAGAAGGTGTAGCTTTTGTTGGAAAACTTGCCACCCGCGTGCAGCCGCGTGAGGATCACCTCCACCCCTGGCACGCCTTCTTCGGGGTGGATGTCGACCGGCATGCCGCGGCCATCGTCCTTAACCTCCAGCGAACCGTCCTTGTAGAGAATCACCTCAATGGATTTGGCAAACCCGGCGAGGGCCTCATCAACACTGTTGTCGATCACCTCCTGAGCAAGATGATTGGGGCGCGTGGTGTCGGTATACATGCCGGGGCGCTTGCGCACCGGGTCGAGACCACTCAAGACCTCGATGGCGGCGGCGTTATATACAGTACTCATGTTTTTGAAGGTCTCGAAAAGTAAGCGGAACACACAGCAATGGGCGGGAAAGCTACTGAAAATGTGCCCTCAAGTCAAACCCTGAAGGCGACAACGAGGCGCTTTACCTAGTGAATACAACGGCCTAATGATCCTTTTGCGCAGACGCTTTTATCTACCCAAATGGCGTGATCGAGCCGCGCGCCCTCAAGATTTGCCCCCTCCAGCCTGGCGCCCGAGAGATCCGCATATGAAAGATCCGCCCCTTGCAACTTGGCATTGCGCAGATCGGCGTTGCGCAGACTGACGCCAAGCATCACCGCCTCTTGCAGATCCACCGCACTCAGATCGGCGATGCTCAGAGTGGCAAAGGACAGGTCGCTGCCTTTAAGTCTACCCTCGCGTAGCGACGCCCCGCTCAGATTCACATTACGCAACCTGGCGCCGGTCAGATCGGCCTTGTCCAAGTGTACGCCTTCCATCCGGCAATCGCTCCAATTAACACCCGGATGCGCCGAGACAGTGCAATCCCATGCCGCATTTTCCGACGCCGGCCGGGATAAAAACAACAACCCCGCGACAAACAAGACTATGCCACCGATCACAATGGCGGCCCATTTACCGTTAAACCGGGCCGTCTGTCCCGCATCCCTGCCGGCTTTGGCGGTCCTGTGCCGGACCACCTCGACCGGTTCCTGCTGCCTGCGGTCACCGCTACGCCGGCTCACCCCCGCAGGCACTATATCGTTCGGGCCACGCCGCTCGCGCAGCCGCTCATCGGCCCAACGCCGTGCCGCGTGAAGGCGCTCCTGCGCGAGGGGATCATTAGGGTCGGCCCGCATCGCTTCGGGGATCAATTCCGGCATGGCACTCACCGGCATCCATGCCTCCCGGTCCTGGCTCAGCTCATCGTCCAGGCAGATGCGCCCCAGCAAAATATGGCGCGAAACCAGGCCCGCAGAAAACGGCCCCCTGATTTCACCGCCACGGCGGGTATACCACAAATGCTGATTCTGCATGTCACGTCTCACCCTGTTGAAACAAGTGTATGGAATTATTCCGGGTTTAGTCTATACTCACTTTGTAGCCGCTGCCCGACACTGGAGGTGTATTTGCGATGGCAAACAGATTCGTAACATGCGAATAAACACCCCGGAACAGGCGTCTCCAGCCATCACCCCAGGCAGCCCCAAGGCGTTGGACGCGTGGCGTGTGGGGCAGGTTCTCAGTGCAACAGTCATTGAAACGGCAGCACAGGGCGCCATCACGTTGCGCATCAATAATACCTTGATCCAGGCACAAAGCCAGTTGCCCGTTTCCCCCGGCCAGCAGCTCAGCTTGCAGGTTACCGACGCCGGGAAACAAACCGTTTTGAAGGTGATCGAATCGGCTGTACCCACCGATCCATTGACCCAGGCATTACGTGTGGCCTTGCCGCGCCAGGCCGCCCTTCCACCGCTGCTGGCCAATCTCGCGTGGCTCTCCGCGCCGCCCGAAAAAGCGCAAGCATCCCCGCTATCCCCGGCGATGACGCAGCTCGCCAGCCAGCTATTCAACAACCTTGCCAGCGCCGCCAGCGCCGCCACGGCCCGAGGCCTCAAAGATGCCCTGTACAACTCGGGCCTGTTCCTGGAAAGCAAGCTGGCGCATCCAGGTCAAGAACAACAAAGCTTGCCTAGTGACTTTAAGGCAGGCTTGTTGCGGCTCCTGGCAGGACTGCATGCAGAGGGTGCCCGAGGCCAAAATTCATCGGGCCAGCCCTCCGCCACGCAGCCGCCGCCATTGCGGGGTTCCCCCTTGCAGGCCCAACCGGCCGTGTCCGCCTCGCTTCCTGCACAATCCTCCTCTGGCGCGGTTGCGGAATTGATGCATCAAACAGAAAGCGCACTGGCGCGATTGCAACTCAACCAGTTGGCTTCGCTAGCCACTGCCGAGCATCCCGCGCCACTCTGGACGCTTGAATTGCCGCTGCGCCACAATGGCCGCGCCGACCTGCTCCATATGCGTATTGAACAGGATCAAGCCGCAAAAAAACCGGGCGCACAGAACGCATCCTGGACGGTTTCGCTGGGACTCGACCTCGATGGCCTGGGTCCCATGCATGCCCGCATCACACTCGCCGGTGAACGGGTTTCCGCCACGCTATGGGCAGAGCGTGGCGATACCGTGGCATTGCTGGACAAGCATATCAATGAACTTCACAATGGCCTCACACGCGCAGGCCTCAAAACAGACACCCTCCGCTGCCAGCAGGGAGAACCGCCTCGCGCAACGGCCAATGCGACAATCACCAATGAAATAGCCTTGGTGGATCTCACGGCATGATCAAAAAGCCTTCCCCCCCAAAGAGTGCCGTTGCGCTACGCTATGACGGCACCGGCGCGCCCCGTGTTACCGCGCAGGGCCAAGGGTATGTTGCCGAACAGATTCTGGCACTGGCTGATGAGCATAATGTTCCGCTACACAAGGACGCCAACCTTGTACGGTTGCTTTCCCAACTGGAATTGGGAGAGGAAATCCCAGCCTCACTGTATGCTGCGGTTGCGGAAGTACTTTCTTTCGTTTATCTGTTATCGGGCAGACTCCCCCAGCATATGGAGCGAGATGAGCAAGAAAAAACATGAACCATGCAAGGGAAGCGCGGTGGTTCCTGGCGGCTAAAAATTTACTTTAGTTACAATTCGTCCTATGCTGTTAAGGCGATGCTAAAGGTAATGGTGTATTGTGCCGATTACCCATGCTCCAGAGTAAACAACAAATAAAACCGGCAAAAACCAAAGAAATTGAAGAATGACGCCTTTTTGCGAAAAACCTGAGACTCTTGTGGTTAACAACACCCCGACAAACAACCCGCCCTCCGGGCCAAGCTACCAAACGCCACCGCAAACACTGCGCGGCGCGGACCAAATGCGCCTCATCATCATCAGCGACCAGCCTGACGATATTGCACTAATGAGATCCGCGCTCGAACAAAGCGGATTCACCAATTTGATCGTGGCTGAAAACAGCGAAGCGTCATTAGAGCATCTAAGAAAAAGCCTTGCGAATGGTATCAGCGACATTGATGCAATATTGATGGATATCACGGTTCCCAGCATGAATGGCTATGAAATATGCCGCATGCTGCACGCCAACAACGACTGGCATGCGATTCCCGTCATCATAATCGCCCCCAACGATGAATCCGGTCACATGCCTTTTGACGCAGGTGCCACGGATATCCTTTTCAAACCCATTCGCGGCATGGAACTGATACCGCGCGTAATCGCGGCGCTATCCCTCAAACAAGAACGCGATTTGCGTAAATCCCGCGAGCATGAACTGGAAACCGAACTCGCCGAACGCAAGGTGATGGAAGCGCGGCTGCAATATCTGGTAGGCCATGACGACCTGACGGGATTAAGCAACCGCCGCCGGCTTGAACAGGAGCTGGAACTGGCAGTGCTGAATGCCCATTACAACAACACCACCAGTGCCCTGCTCTACCTAGACCTCGATCAATTCAAAGTAGTCAACGATACCGAAGGCCATACCGCAGGCGACCGCCTGTTAGTCAACGTCGCCAACAAACTCAGGCGCCAGGTAGGCGCGACCGGCACACTGGCACGCATCAGCTCTGATGAATATGCCGTGCTGATCGAAAACATCACCCTGGATGACGCCGTGCGGACTGCCGAATCGTTGCGCTGCCTGATGGATGAATTCTATTTCAAGACAGACAGCCGGACTTACCACATCGGCGTCAGCATTGGCATAGCTTTAATCCATCCCGATGAAAGCATAACGGCAGGTGATGCGCTGACCCGCGCCGATCAAGCATGTTACGTCGCCAAGACACGCGGCCGCAACATGGTGCATATATTCAGCCATGAAGACACGGAAATGCTGCCCTTGCGCCACGCCGCGCAATGGGTGCCACGGATCAGGGATGCTTTGCTCAACGACAAGTTTTGCCTGGTCTTCCAGCCCGTGATCAGCCTGCCTAGCCATGAGACTACCCATTACGAAGCATTGATACGCATGATCGGGAACCATCAGGAACTGATCAGCCCGGACAATTTCATCCCGGTAGCGGAACGCATGGGACTGATTCACGATATCGACCTGTGGGTAGTGGAACACGCAATTGATGTTTTGCGCACCTTACCCGTGCATTTGTCGCTTAACATCAACCTGTCCAGTCACGCCTTCCAGGATCCCGCACTGCCGCCCCTGATCAGGGAAAAACTCACCACAACCGGGGTCGACGGCAAACGCATCACCTTCGAGATTACCGAAACCGCCGCAATCGCCAATTTTTCGCAGACACGCAACATGATCACCCAGTTGCGCACGCTGGGTTGCCGGTTCGCGCTTGACGATTTCGGCGCGGGATTCAGTTCATTCAGCTATCTCAAGCAGTTTCCTGTCGACTACCTGAAAATAGACGGCGCATTCATCACCAACCTTGTCAACGACCCCGTGGACCAGACGCTGGTCAAATCCATGACCGAAGTTGCCCGCACCCTCGGCAAACGTACCGTCGCCGAGTTTGTGGAAAACAACGAAACCTTGATACTGCTCGAGGAGTATGGGGTTGATTATGCGCAAGGATACTATGTAGGCAAGCCACAACCACTCAAAATGACAGACTCTTGATCCCGCCGTAGCCCCGCCCTTCGGGCAAACCAGACCGGCATTTCGACAACCAAACCCTCTCCTCCCTGCCCGCCCACCCCGAGGGCACTATTTATAAGTTTTTTCTAATATACCCCTAAAGCCAAACTTCTCCCATGCCGATACCTTAATTGCAGGGTGTTACACAAGATTAATCACAGCCAAACGAGCTTCTGAAATCAACTATATAGCGCCAACGGATAGGCAAATGCAGCTACCGTAGAAAAGGCGCATCCATGAACACACAAAAATTTCTACTTACCACACTGGCAGCCTGGCTCTTCGTGACACTTGGCACAAAAGACACACACGCCGAATTCGTCCTTAACTGGACCCCATTGGTGACACCTAGCTCAGGAGGTATGGGTGACGGTGGCCAGGGCTACATTAATTGCAACCGGGGAGGAACGTCCTACAACTGCGGGCAAGGGGGCGGCATGGGCGGAGGAAACGACCCCGATAAAACCCCGTTCCTGCAAGAGATCGTCAGCGAAGGCGGCATTAATTATTTTCACGTCATCACCGGACTGAACGGCACAAGCAACTTTGCCCAAGAGGTATTCATCAGGATACAAGGCGGTACAAATTGCATTGATACGGATTGTTCATACAGCGGTGGCGCTGTGGGGAACAGTGGTAGCGGCATGGGCGGCTTCACCTCGGCAACCTCCGGCAACGGCTGGGACCCCTTGAGGTCCGATCGGGTATTTACCGGAAACGGCACCGGCGACCCAACAAGAATGATCATGCGACAGGTGGTCAACGATGCAGCAAACGGACTAACGCAAGAGCTTCTGAAAGACAAGTACGCCCTCAAACCAAAAATCACACAGAATATCACCAGCACCGACCTATCGGCCCAATTCATTCTGGATATGAGCAATAGCGACTATCTGGCAAGCACCGCAGCGGACAATAACAAAGCTGGCCTCATGACCAACAAGCTCACATTCACGGGCGCCAGCGCCAATCTTCAGGGTAATTTTGACGCCAACGCCACAATCAATAGTTTTGACACATCCAACGCGCAAACATTGCGCATCACAGGCGGGAACTATACCTACACAGCAGGCACAGGGTGGAGCGGCTCCACTTTTAACGCGGGCAGCTATACCTATGCGGAAAACGGCAGTGTCAATACCACTTCGCTGGACTGGAACACCTTCCGCGACCCCACCGACAACCTGATGAATTTCGGAAGCACATCATCACCCAATTGGCAACAACGCGCCAGAGGGGGCGATATCTGTAAAAACACCACTGCGGGTACTAATGGTTGCTAAACCTCATATTCGAGGTAATTTTGATTCATGCCTACAGTTTTCAAACCGAACCGCCGATACACTATGTGTGACAGGCCTTTTTATACCACCAGAATGACTACCTTGACTCATTTAAAACCTGTCAGCCGCATATGAATACGCCAACGGAAAGGCCACTGTCATTAAGGGTGCGCCATGACCAAATCAACGAGTCTTCTTGGCACACTAAGCGTCTGGCTATCCATGGCCATCAGCACGCCCGCCCTTGCAGTAGAGCCATTCGCTCTGAATTGGCAACAGCAGGGAGGCAGCCTGAACGGTATCGCTGATTTTAGCGTCGACGCAGGCGGGCAGTTTTGTTCACCATGCGCTACGGCCAGGCCAATCCGCCACCGTAATGAGGCGCAGCCATGACCACATTAGCGAAAAACCTGTTTGTTGTGCTGGGCATGTGGCTGCTGGTGGCCATGGGCATACCAATCGCACAGGCGGACCACGCCGCCGGGCATGTCGACTTTAATTGGCAGCAGCGAGGCACCCTGAGCGGTACAGCGGACTTCAGTTGCGGTCGGGGCGTCGCCGACCCGGGGTGTAACATTGGCGGTTCCGCCGACCCCGACAAGACGGCATTTCTTCAGGAAATTGTTACCATCCAGGGGATCCAATATTTTCATATGATCGTCGGCGGCGTCGACAGCAGCGGCAACCCGGCAAACCCGACCTCGGCCAACCAAGCCACCATCCCCTTCGGCCAGGAGGTCTTCATAAGAACACAAGGCGGTACGTTTTGTGTTGCAACAGTGTGCTCGTACAGCGGCGGCAATGAGAGTGGTTTCAGCAATAACGGCAACGGCTATGATCCTCTCGCCAATAATATGACATCTAGCGGCACGGGAAACCGCTCTGGGTTTCCGACCCGGGTAATGATGAAGGAAGTAATGAACGATGGGCAAATATCGCAAGTCTTTCTGAAAGACGTCATGGCTAATAAACCCAAGATCACCCAGACCATCACCTCGAAAGACACGGGTGGCACAATCGACATGACAGCCGAATTTGTAATCGATATGAGCAATAGCACATATAGCGACAATACCAAGGCCGGCCTGATAACCAATAAGCTTACTTTCGCTGGGGCCAATGCCAAAATTCCTGGAAATTTCGACACCAATGGGCCCGACAATAGCTTCATCACCGCTAATGCACAGGCGGGTAAAACTAATGTCACTGGTGGGCGTTACACCTTTGTTGAAGGTTCAGCGGGAAGCAGCGGATCTTTTGGGCAAGGAACCTATACATACATAACCGGGGACGACGCGGTCAGCAACCTAGACTGGAATGCCTTCCGCAACCGTGCAGAAAACCCATTGACATACGGCACCTCAACAACAGCGCGCGCCAGGTCTGGAGATATATGCAAATCCGGCTCGATCGGCTCCGTGCCTGCGGGATGCTGACCCGCCTATAACAAGCCAATCACTAGCGCATCGCTTTCATGACTGACACCTGCGTGCAGGGCGCATCCTACCTACCACACCTCCCTGTGCCGCCGAACCCCTGAGTTAGTCCCAGATTGTTCATGACGAAAGAGAGTTCACACTGCCGTTCGTGGTGAGCTTGCCGAACCATGAACGGCTCCTCGGCAGGCTCCACGTGCAGGTAGGGTCAAGGAGCGCAAGCTCCGGACCCAACAAAATCATCACTTCAGACAGTGTTGGGTTCGCTTCGCCTGACCCAACCTAATGAAATGGACTCCCCCCCTCTTCAAACGGCATCATGGTGTGCCAAGCGGATGAATAGGTCATCGGCTAAATGAGAAAGAGGGAGTCCGACATGAAGCATAACGTAACAGTAATTGGTTTGGATATTGCCAAGAGCGTTTTCTATGCCGTAGGTAAGGATGAGCGAGGCAACGAGGTGTTGAAACGCAAGATGTCACGGGATCAGGTATTGGAGTTCTTCGCCAATCTACCGCCTGCCAAAATCGGCATCGAGGCGTGCTCCACGGCCCATTACTGGGCGCGAGAACTCAACAAACTGGGTCACGAGGTCAAACTGATTGCCGG
>JACPOZ010000027.1 GCA_016191235.1 Gammaproteobacteria bacterium | reverse complement strand
CCCAGGCTGGGACACCATTTGGCACGGTTGGTTTCGTTTGCAAGAGCGCGTCAAGGGCTACCAACTCCAACTTGCGCTGGCTGAATTGTGATTAAGAGATAGGGATAGCCTAGGGCGTCCTGTTTTGTCGGAGTCTGCGCGGTAGCGCAGGCGTAGACAAAATGGGAGGCCAACGACAGGCGTAGAGTCATTGTGGTAGCTGTGGTGCGCTGCGTAGTAGCGCACCACAGCGGACGCAGGACGGTCCGGGCCGCCGCAGGCATGGTTGCCGCCGAGCGCAGGCGTTTTGGGACAGGGATGTCCCAAAATGTATACCGAGCACGGCGGCACTATCGTGTGGCGCTGGTGGATGATGAGCGCGAGGCGGCGCGCCTAAGCGTCAGCACGGTAACCTTCCGCGCCATCACGGCGGCAGAGTGTGAAGCCTATTGGGAGAGCGGCGAGCCGCTTGATAAGGCGGGAGGCTATGCCATCCAGGGACGCGCGGCGGTTTTTATCTCGCGCCTGGAAGGAAGTTTTTCTGGAGTGATGGGGCTGCCGCTGTATGAGACTGCCGAGTTATTGGGCGAATTTGGGGTCGATGTTTTTGGCGGTTGACGGGATCTGTTTTTTGCCGCGTAGGCGCGAATTCTCTGCGGCCTCGTAACTATAAAATTCTTTGCAGGATAAATGCGTGAGTGAGGAAATACTGATCAATATCACGCCGCGGGAAACGCGTGTGGCGACTGTCGAAAACGGCGTATTGCAGGAGGTGTGTATCGAGCGCACCGGGCGCCGCGGCCTAGTGGGCAATATTTACAAGGGCCGGGTCAGCCGGGTCTTGCCGGGGATGCAGGCGGCTTTTGTCGAGGTTGGACTGGAGCGGGCTGCGTTTCTGCATGCATCGGATATATCGGCATCGCCTATGCCCGGCGAGGAAAAGCCTGCCGAGAGCAAAAAAACGGAGGCGATCACCGATTTGCTGAAGGAGGGGCAGGAGGTGCTGGTGCAGGTGGTGAAAGACCCATTAGGCAGCAAAGGGGCGCGCCTGACTACGCATATCTCCATCCCATCGCGCTATCTGGTGTTGATGCCGGGGATCCGTACCGTCGGGGTATCGCAGCGCATCGAGAATGAACAGGAACGGCTGCGTCTCAAGGAGATTGCGGCGTCTTTTTTGTCTGGTATGGATGAGGGCTTTATCGTACGTACCGCGGCGGAAGGAGCAACGGAGGAGGCCTTGCGCGCGGACATGGAATTTCTGTGCCGTTTGTGGGAGTCGATCCGTGAGCGTATCCCATCACTGCCTGCGGGTGCGGTAGTGCATGAAGACCTGCCGCTGGGTTTGCGTATTCTGCGTGATCTGGTCGCCAGTACAGTGGAGAAGGTGCGCATTGATTCACGCGAAACCCATCGCCGTGCGGTCGAGTTCGCCGAAAATTTTATTCCTGACCTTGTGCCACGCATAGAATACTACCCCGGCGAGCGCCCGATCTTTGATCTGTATTCCGTGGAGGATGAAATCCAGAAGGCGCTGGAATCCAAGGTTCAACTCAAGTCCGGCGGCTATCTGGTCATTGATCAGACCGAGGCAATGACCACCATTGACGTGAACACCGGCTCGTTCGTCGGGCACCGCAATCTGGAAGAGACCATCTTCAAGACCAATCTTGAGGCGGCGCAGTCGATCGCGCGCCAACTGCGTTTGCGCAATCTGGGCGGCATTATCATCATCGATTTTATCGATATGACCGAAGAGGATCACAAGCGTCAGGTGTTGCGTGCCCTGGAGAAAAGCCTGGAGCGCGATCATGCCAAGTGCTACATCAGCGGTGTTTCGGCGTTGGGGCTGGTTGAAATGACGCGCAAACGCACTCGCGAGAGCCTGGCGCATGTGATGTGCGCGCCATGCGCTACCTGTAGCGGACGAGGAATACTGAAGACGCCCGAAACCGTATGTTATGAAATTTTTCGCGAAATCCTGCGTGCTGTGCGCCAGTTCGATGCAAAACAGCTCTTGGTACTTGCGCCGCAGGTCGTGGTGGATATGCTGCTGGAGGAGGAGTCGGCCACTGTTGCCGAGCTGGAGGCATTCATCGGCAAGCCGATAAAGTTCCAGGTGGAATCACTTTATGCCCAAGAGCAGTTTGATGTTGTACCCATGTGATACCGCATTTCTTCCTGCACCCTAACGTTTGCCGTCAAAGTTTGCTGTGAAGCCGCGTCGAAGTATAGTCCGTTATTGCCGGTCGCTGGTGTGGTCGCTGTTTGCCGCCGTGGTGGTGTTGCTGGCAGTGGTATTTACCTTGGTGCGCCTGTGGTTGCCGGAGGCGGGGCAATACCGCGAGGATATCCAGCGCTGGGTGTCTGAATATGCTGGGTTGCCGGTTTCCGTGGGCGCGATTCATGTGCAATGGCGCGGACTGAGTCCTCGTCTTGCGCTGGACGATATCTGTCTGCTGGAAAAGCAGGGTGTGCGTTCTGTGATGTGCTTCAAAGAGGCGCACCTTTCCATTGATCTGCCCGCGTCAATATGGCACGCCAGACCCGAACCCAGTGATCTGACGGTGGTGGGTGCCAATCTCTCCGTGCTGCGGCATTTGGACGGTAGTTTTACTATCGCTGGCCTGGAAGACATGCCGCCGGATCCTCATCTTCAGGAGATGTTGCAGCAATGGTTGCTGAGCCAGTCCTACCTGATTGTCAAAAACAGCCAGGTGTATTGGCGCGATATGAACACTGGCCGTGAGCGGCATTTCACCAACGTTAACCTGGATCTGCGTAATGAGGGGCAACGGCATCAATTGTCAGGCGCTGTTATCCTGCCGGTCGGTCTTGGCAACAAGATTACTTTTGCGCTTGATCTGACGGGCAACGTGTTTCAGGCGAATGCCTGGTCAGGCAGGGGGTACGTGGATGGCGCAGGCGTGAACCTGGGGCAGTGGCTTGATGGACGCGGAGCAATGGGCCTCACCGCCGGCAAGGGTATTGCCGATGTCAAATTGTGGGCCGAATGGCAACATGCCCGCCTGCAACGGCTGACGGGCGAGGCGGGCATCCGTGATGTACGTTTGATGGCGGCTCAGGGATCGGAGGGCGATGCCACCCTGACACCTGTCGATATCTCCGCACTCTCCGGGCGCTTTGCCTGGCAGCGCCAGATACGCCAGGGCTGGAAACTTGATGTGGATCGCTTTGTGCTTGCGCACAAAAACAGCGCCATGTTGCCCGCCACTTCATTTAAGGCCACCATGACGCGCGATGGGCAGGCGTCCGTGCTGGAAGCGGGCATTGGCCGGTTGCGGTTGCAAGATGCCGCAGCGCTGCTGGCGTTAAGCAATAAGCTCGATACGTCCAGCCGCGCTGCCCTGGCGGCATTACAACCCGGTGCCGATCTGCGCGATGCCTATATCCGTTTCCGGTCTGGCGAGGGAGTGGAACACGCCTATGCCGCCCACGCCCAGTTTCAAAATCTCGTCATGCAGCGCTGGAAAAATATCCCCGCCGTTGCCGGCGCTGGCTTGAGCGGCGTGCTGCGCATGGATGATCAATCCGGCATGATTGCATTGGCAGGCACAAAAGCTGGTTTGAAGCCCGCACCTACCCTCGTTGATTTCGGCACGTTGTTTCGTGGCCCCTTGTCTGCCGACAGCCCGACAGGCCATGTGGCCTGGCGCCACCAGAACGGTGTATGGCGCATTCAGGCAAGCGACCTGGCATTGCGCAACGCGGACTTGAGCGGGCGTGTTAGTGGCGTGGTGGATATGCCGGATAATGGCGCGTCACCCTTTCTTGATCTTGTGGCCAATTTTGAAAACGGCAATGTGGGACACACCTCGCGTTATCTGCCGGTCGAGATCATGCCGGCTGGTGTCGTGCAGTGGCTGGATAGATCCATTGTCAGTGGGCGAGTAACGTCGGGGGCGATGGTGCTGCATGGCCGTGTCAGTGACTTTCCTTACACTCACGGCACGGGCCGCTTTGAGGTGCGCTTTTATGTCATCGACGGCATTCTTGATTATGCCCCCGGCTGGCCGCGTCTGGAAGAGATAGAAACCGAGGTTGTTTTCAGTGGCCACAGCATGGAGCTCAACGCCACTGGCGGCAAGGCTTTCGATTCCGCGATCAATCAAACACACGTCGCAATTAGTGATATGGGAGCAACGCCGGCCATTCTTACCATTCACGGCAAGGCGCAGGGGCCAACGGGTGATGCGCTACGCTTTGTCAGGGAAAGCCCGCTCCATGAAACCCTTGGCAAATATCTCGACAAAGCCCGCGCTAGTGGGCACAGCACGCTCGATCTTGATGTGCTCATACCGCTGTCATCGCAGCACTCAAACCAAATCAGGGGTGCAGTGAGCTTTGATAATAGCACGCTGATTTTCGCCGACGGCGATCTTGAACTGGCGCACGTGAACGGCGTGCTGGGCTTTACCGAGTCCGGCCTGACGGCGCGCGGCGTCCATGCCCAGTTGCTGGGGCAGGAGGCCGTCATCGACGTCGATACGCCATCTACGCCTCAGGAGGGAGTGCTCCGTTTTGACGCGCGCGGCAAGGCTACGGCTAATGATCTTATGCGGCAATTTAAATCCCCGCTTTTGAAACGCCTCGAAGGCAGCGCGGATTGGCTAGCCACGTTGCGTATTCGTGAGGGGCGTGACAAAACAACGAGCGCGGAGTTGCGCGTTGAGTCTGACCTGAAAGGCATGGCGGTAACACTCCCGGATCCGCTCGACAAAGCCGCGGCACAGCGGCGCGCGCTGGTGGTTGAAACCGCCTTCCCCCGGACACAGGGCACCCCGTTTACTGTGCGCTATGGTGACAGCCTGAGGAGCATTTTAACGCTTGCCGCCAATAATGACCTGGAGCGTGGCGAGCTGCGTTTGGGCGGTGGCGCGGCGGTGCTGCCCGAGCGGAAAGGTTTGCGCATCGCAGGGGAGACGCCGCGCATCTCCGCGACAGAATGGCTGTCCTTCCTGAAGCTGGGCAAAGACAGCGCCACACCGGCGTCAACTCACGATATAAGCAGTGTCGATCTGCATGCCGGCGAACTGGAAATTTTTGGTCAGCGCTTCAATAGCGTCGATCTGCGTGCTGAAAATACGCCACAGGCCTGGGTCGCCAATGTTGATAGCGCCAGGCTGGCGGGTAGCGTGCAGCTTCCTTATGCGCCGTCCTCTCCCGTAGTAGTCGACTTGGAGCGCCTTGTCCTGGAAAAAATGCCGGAAGTAAAAGGCGCGGGCGAAATCGAGACTGATCCGCGTCAGATCCCGCCGTTGCGCCTGCAAGTCAAACATTTTTCTTACGCCGGAAACGATTTTGGCGCCCTCACCGCCGCGACATCCCAGCGCCCCGCTGGCTTGCATCTGGACAACTTGTCTATGACATCCGACACCTTGCGTTTTACCTCGTCGGGGGATTGGGCAGTCGACAAGGGGCGGCAGGTATCGTCTTTCACTATCACCATGGAGAGTGACAACCTTCAAAAAGCGTTCGCCCTGTTTGGCAATGTGGGTGCTATCGAAAACGGCAAAGGCCGCAGCGATATCGTAGCGCGTTGGAATGGCGCGCCCAGCACGTTTGCATACGAGCGGCTCAATGGCAGCCTGCGCTTGAATTTCAAGAAAGGACGGGTACTGGGTATCGAACCCGGCGCGGGGAGGGTGTTCGGCCTGCTGGGCACGCTAAACTTCAATGACTTGCTCTCCAAAGGCTTCACGTTCGACCGCATCGAAGGGGAATTTTCGATCAAGGATGGCAATGCCTATACCGACAATCTTGCCATGGACGGTCCCGTAGCCAAGGTTGTGATTCAAGGCCGGGTGGGCCTGGCCACCAAGGATTACGACCAGCGCGTCACCGTCACACCACGCTCATCCACCACGCTTCCCCTGGCGGGCGCCCTGGCGGGCGGGCTGCCCTTGGGCGCGGCGGTGTTGTTGTTTCAGAAACTCTTACAGCCCGGCCTTGACCGCCTTACCCGCTACCAGTACACAGTGAAAGGCTCGTGGGACAATCCTGTCATTGATGTGCCAGTCGGCGAAAAAAAGACGAACACGACGCCGGGGAAATAAGCAATCCGGCAGCAAACGTAGCGTGCGCTGTGCGCACGACAGGATGGGTTGAACCTAAAAACGGCCTGCCGCCGGGTCAAACGTTCCCATCAACTGCCCCATGTTGACCGGGGCATCCGGCTGGAGGGTCGAGGCGAGATCGACGCAATCCGCGCCGAACAGCACGATCACCGTCGAGCCCATATTGAAGCGCCCCATCTCCGCGCCGTGCTCCAGCGTGATGGGGGAGTCCCGGTAATTCCAGGTCTGCGGAGTAGTGCTGGGGTGGGGATTGATCAGCCCCGCCCAGACGGTCTCGATGCCCGCGACGAACAGCGCGCCGACCAGGATCAGCGCCATCGGCCCGGCAGGGGTGTCAAAGATCGTGACCAGCCGTTCATTGCGGGCGAACAGGCCGGGTACATAGCGCGTGGTGCGTGGGTTGACGCTGAACAGGCGGCCGGGGATATATGCCATTTCTTGCAAGCGCCCCGTCAGCGGCATGTGGATGCGGTGGTAGTCCTTGGGGGAGAGATAAATTGTGGCATAGCGCCCGCCGGCGAACAGGGCTGCCCGCTCCGGGGAACCACCCAGCAGGGTCTCCAGGCTGTAATCGTGTCCTTTGGCCTGGAAGATCCGCCCATCCACAATATCGCCGGCCTGGCTCACCGCACCATCGACCGGGCAGGCGATTTCGCCTGGGCCGTGTACTATTGGGCGTGCTCCAGGCTTCAGGGCGCGAGTGAAGAACGTGTTGAAGTCTGGGTAGGCAAGCGGGTCGGACTCAAGAGCGATGCCCATGTCCACCTGGTAACGCTTGATAAACCACCGGATTTGCCATTTCTTCCAGGCTGGCCAGCGCGCGCGCGTCAGGATATACATGAGTTGCGTGAGCCAATGGTGCGGCAGCGGGTACTGGGTGAGCAGGGTTTTCAGGTGGTCAGGGAGCGAAGAGGACGTGATCGGCGAATCGGCCATGCGGAAAATGAGTCCCTGTTTTATAGTCAAACACGTCATGTTATCAAAAATGACCGGTTTTGGGCAGTGTTGCGTGGTATTTAATCGGGGTGATTGCTAGAATTTAGATATGGATGAAGAACTTGACACATTGTCCGCGCAGGTTGGCGATGCCTTGCGGCGCCACGGTTTCATGCTCGTCACTGCCGAGTCCTGTACGGGTGGCTGGGTGGCTCAGGCTGTGACGGCGGTGGCGGGCAGCTCGCGGTGGTTTGAGCGCGGTTTTGTCACCTACACCAATATCGCCAAACAGGAGATGCTGGGTGTGCGTGCCGCCACCCTGGCTGAGTTTGGTGCGGTCAGTGAGCAGACGGTGTGCGAGATGGCCCAGGGGGCGCTCAACAACAGCCATGCCCAGATCAGTCTTGCCATCAGTGGTATCGCCGGGCCGGGCGGGGCCACCCTCGACAAGCCGGTGGGAATGGTGTGCCTTGCGTGGGCGGGGATAGATATGGCCGTGCGCAGCCGCATAGAACATTTTTTGGGCAACCGCGAGGCAGTGCGGCGACAGGCGGTGTTGGCCGCCTTGCGTGGCGTGCTGGCGACTCTTGATGAAGGCTGCTGAACAACAAATGCAGAGCACCCCGGTGGATCAGGCCAAGGAGGACGTGACTCAGCGGCTGTTTTTCGCATTATGGCCGGACGATGCCCTGCGCCAGCGGTTGGCCGGGCTTGCGGAGGATATCGGTTCGCGCGTAACAGGCCGGATTGTGATGGCGGACAACCTGCATATCACGCTGGTCTTTCTTGGCGCCCTGAACAGCGTGCGCAGGCAATGCGCGGAAGAGGTGGCGGCGGCCATCCGGTGTGAGCGGTTTATGTTGACGCTGGACCGGGTAGGCTATTGGTCCACCCCCCGCATCCTGTGGGCCGGTTCGATGCGGACCCCGGAGGCATTGCAGTCGCTGGTAGCTGCATTACATGCTGGTTTGGCGAACTGCGGCATCCCCCTCGAAACCCGGCCCTACCAACCCCATTTGACACTCATGCGCAAGGTGAGCCGCCGTCCTGCCGCAGCCGCCATTGACCCCATGGATTGGAGCGTCGAGCGGTTTTGTCTGGTGGAATCTGTCTCCGGGAGCAATGGCGTGAGTTATCGCGTGGTAGCGTCCTGGGGGCTAGGTAGCGAGAAAGTGGGAGAGCGAGGACAGTTTTCCGCTATTTTGAGGAGAATAGCTGGCACTATTTAACGAAAAATAGCGGAAAAATGGACCGCTCTCCCGCTTTCGCAGTAGATTCGACCTAAGTCAGACAGGCTGCTAGGGTAATCCCCCTCTGATCTGCAACTCTTTTTCTATCGGCTTGTCGAACCGCGCAATGTGGACGGAATTTACACTTCCTTGGCATCCTGGTGGGTTTCGACCGCTTTTTTTATCGAAGGGTGCGTGGAACGCACCCTACAAAATCATTGTCGTTTTTAACGCGAATTGGAATTACTTGCAGAAATATGAATGCGTCACAAAGGTAGGTTGATAATGAAAGCAAGATTCAAGTCTGTTACGGTTGGTTTGCTGCTGGTGGCGGCCGGTACGTTATCCGCGCCGGCGATGGCGGCGCTGCCGTTGGCGGATAGTCAGGGCGTGGCTGTGCCGACACTTGCGCCAATGATCGAGAAATCGGCCCCTGCGGTAGTCAACATTTCCACGCGCGGGCGCGTCCGCGTGGAAGACAATCCACTGCTCCAGGACCCCTTCTTCCGCCGTTTCTTCGGCGCGCCCGACATGCCGCGCGAGCGGCCCACCCAGAGCCTGGGTTCGGGCGTGGTGGTGGATGCGGCCAAAGGCTATGTGTTGACCAATAACCACGTTGTTGACAAAGCGGATGAGATTACCGTTACCTTGCGCGACGGGCGCAGTCTCAGCGCCAAGCTGATCGGCGCGGATCCCGAAGCGGATGTGGCGGTGATCCAGATACCCGCCCAGGGCCTTACCGCTCTGCCGCTGGCCGATTCGAGCAGGCTGCGGGTGGGTGATTTTGTGGTCGCTATCGGCAACCCGTTCGGTTTGGGCCAGACGGTAACCTCCGGCATTGTCAGCGCGCTGGGGCGCACCGGCCTGGGGATCGAAGGCTATGAGAACTTTATCCAGACCGATGCCTCCATCAACCCCGGCAACTCTGGTGGCGCGCTGGTCAACCTGCGTGGTGAGCTGGTGGGCGTCAACACCGCCATTCTTGCGCCCGGCGGCGGCAACGTCGGTATTGGCTTCGCCATCCCCAGCAACATGGCGCACGACATTATGCGGCAACTGGTGACCTACGGTGAGGTAAAGCGTGGCCAGTTGGGTATTATGATGCAGGATCTGACGCCGGATCTGGCCAAGGCATTCAATATCAAGGAGCAGTCGGGTGCGGTAGTGGCCAAGGTTTTGAAAGGGTCTCCGGCGGATAAGGCGGGCTTGGCTAGCGGCGATATCATCACCACGGTGAATGGTAATCCGGTACGTGGTGCGGCCGAGTTGCGCAATGCCATCGGCCTGCTGCGTGTGGGCGAAAAAGTGGCGCTGGTCGTGTTGCGCGATGGCAAGCCGCACACCATCAACGTGCTGATAGCGCAGACCTCGCAGGCCAAGGTGGACATGGGGCGGGTTCAGCCGCACCTGGCGGGCGCGACATTGGGCACGATCGAAGAGGGTTCCCCGCTCTATGGGCGCATCGAAGGTATGGTAGTGCTGGATGTCGAGTCCGGCAGCCGGGCCTGGAGAGCCGGGTTGCGCAAGGATGACATCATCCAGTCAATCAATCGCCTGCCGGTGCGCACCATCGACGAACTCAAGCGCGCCATCAAGGCCAGTGAGCGGCGCTTGCTGCTCAATGTGCGGCGCGGCAGGAGCGGGTTGTTTATTGTTATTCAGTGAGGTTACGTTTTGTCCTTCGTGGACGGACAACGTGGTAACTACTGGTCGCCTCCCGCCGCCACCATTCTGTCATACCAGTATTGCGCCCTCTTGGGGGCACGTTCCAGCCCGAACCAGCCGTTCTCATAGCCTGCGGAGATAAACTCCATGGCCTTGACCGAGCCGCTTTCGGCTGCGGTGAGATACCACTTCACCGCCTCCTGCTCGTCCATTTTCACGCCCAGGCCGCTATGAAACATCATGGCCATGGTGAATTGGGCATTCGCATCCCCTGCTATCGCCTTGGAGCGGATAATCAGGAACGCCTCATCGTAGTCGCCTTTTATGGCGGCCTTGTATCCATCGTTAAGGCTCGCTGTATGGGCATGCGGCGTGAGGGCTAATAACATGCCGGCAAGCAGGATTTTGGAAAGGCTTGGATTGTGTGGCATCGTTCATGTCCTCGCTTTTTTTAGGCTCATTCACCGCCCCCCATTACCACCCGGTTTCTCCCGCTGCGCTTGGCTTCATAAAGGGCCTTGTCGGCGGCCTCGTTGAATTCGGCGGCACTGCCGTTGGGCGGAAAGACCGCCACGCCACAACTGAAAGTGACATTAAATTCCCTGTCATCCACCCGGTGGCGTATTTGTTCAAAGCTGACACGAATCTCGTTCATGATGCTTTCCGCGCGCGCGGCATCGGCATCGATGAGCGCCACGGCGAATTCCTCGCCACCGTAGCGGCCAATGATATCGGTCTTGCGCAAACGCTGCTGCAGCAGCCGTGACAGGCTTTTGATAACCCGGTCGCCGGTCGCATGTCCATAAGTGTCATTCACCGACTTGAAATGATCAATGTCGATCATGGCAACGGCCAGCGGGGCATTGTGGCGCTGGGCGAGCCCTGCGGCGTTATCCAGCAAATCTTTGGTGGTGGTATGGTTGTAGAGTCCGGTCAGGCTGTCGCGCGTCATGAAGGAGCGCAATATGTGGTAGCGCCGTACCCGGCTTGTCACTGCCGAAATCAGGTGGTCCGGCTGGATCGGCTTGACCAGGAAATCGTCTCCCCCTTGACGCATCGCCTCAAGCTGCTTGTTCAGGTCGGTCTCGGCGGAGAGGAATACAATCGGGATCCCTACATAGGCCTCCTGCTGGCGGATCACCATCGCCAGCTCCAGGCCGTTGCAGCCGGGCATGTACATATCCATCAGGATCAGCTCCGGCGCGAACTCGACCAGCGCCTGCATGATGTTCATGGGGTCGGTCACTACCTCGGTGACCATGCCGACCTCCTGGAGCGTCAACGCGAAATAACGCGCCAGCGAAGGCGTGTCATCGACGATCAGGATACGATAGGGTTCGGGCGCTTTCTGCGCGGTGAGCGTATCGAGCGCGTCGACCATGGCGCCGATGTCCACCGGCTTGGTGAAATAGGCCGCGCCTCCAGCGCGCACCCCCGCCAGCCGCGCCCCCAGATCGCCGCGCCCGGAAAGGAAAATCACAGGCAGGGGCGTTGCGCGGCCCTCCTGTATTTCCATAATGGCATCCGCGCCATTGCCGTCGGGCAGTCCCATATCCATGATGAGTGCTGCCGGTATCGCCTGGCGCACTGCCTGCCTGAATTCAGCGAGACTGTGAAAGACGTGCGTTGTGTAATTGAAGTTGCCGAGTTGCAGGGCCAGATCCTGAGCCAGAAGGGGATCGTCCTCGACCAGGTAGATCAGCCGGTTCTCGCTATTGCTGTCCGGCGCGCGCGGCGCGGGAGCGCCGGATTCTTGCCAGTAATTTGCCCCGCTCTTTTTCTCGCGCTGCCCTGCGGCCCGTTGCAGATTTTCCAGATAAGCACTGATTTGCGCGCGCTGTGCCGCGCTAGACGGAACGGCGCAATCGAGCAGCTCTTTCGCAAAGATTTCCAGGGCGCGCGCTGCATCGCTCACCGCGTTAAAACCAAACGTAGCGCCGGAACCCGTCAATTTGTGCGCCAAATAGTGCAGAAGTTTGAGTGCTTCGCCTTCTTCTGCTTCGTTGGATTTTCCGCCGCACAGCGTGTCTCCCACCGCCATGACTTCATGGATCTTGCCAGGCAATTGCGCCGCAAAAGAATCGCGTAGCGCTTGCAGTTTTGCCATCACATCGCTAGGGGGGTTAGCCATGGGCTTCTTCCCACAGGCGGCGGACGGTAGCGGACAGCGTCATCGGATCAAAGGGTTTGGGGATCACGGCAATCGCGCCCATTTCTTTATACTGTGCCACCTCATGCGGCTGTACCTTGGCGGTCATGAAAATCACCGGCGTGGCGGCGGTTTGCGGGATGCCGCGCAAGGCCATGAGCGTGCTCGGGCCATCCATGTCGGGCATCATAACGTCGAGCAGGATAAGGTCGTGGCCCAACCTTGGCGCAGCCTGAATGGCCTCCTTCCCTGAGCTGCAGATCGTTACCGAAAAGCCGCCGATAGCTTCAAGGGCGATCTGGGCCACCGCTTGAATATCGGCTTCGTCTTCCACGTACAGAATACGGTTTAATGTGGGTATTGTCATCGTGCTTTTACCTTAGCCGGCCAGCTCTCGCCATTCCGGAAGATCGAAATAAAACGTGGTGCCGATACCCGATTGTGTTTCAAATCCAATCTCTCCGCCATGTTTTTCGATGATCGCCTTGCTGATGTTGAGACCCAGGCCGGTGCCCCCCTTCTGTCGTGTATCCGATGCGTCGGCTTGCGTGAATTTCTGGAAAATATGATGATGGAACTCTTCCGGTATGCCGGGACCGTGGTCTGTGACACAGACGCGAATCCCCCGGCCATGCCGCGCGACTGAAACGGCCACCACGTCGTTGGCGGGAGAAAATTTTGCGGCATTGGACAGCAGATTGGCCATCACCTGCATCAGTCTGTCCTGGTCGGCCAGTGTTTTGACGCCGGAAAGATCGCCTTCCAGGGTGTATCGGACGCAAAATTGTTCTGCATAAGCCAGATTGGCTTCCAGCGTCTCTTCCATGAGCCGCATGATTTCCACGGGATGAAAATCAAACACCAGTTTTCCAGATTCGATTTTTTCGATATCCAGAATGTCGTTGATCAGCCGCACCAGACGTTCACAGTTGTTGTGGGCGATGTCCACCAGGCTTTTTGCCTGCGCTGGGATCTCTCCGGCCACACCGCCCGCGATCAATCCCAATGAGCCACGAATCGACGTGAGCGGTGTCCTGAGTTCGTGGCTCACCGTGGACACAAACTCATTCTTCAGGCGATCGACCTTCTTGCGCTCCGTGATGTCGCGCACAATGCCCGTGAACAAGCGTCGCTCCCCCAGCCCCATCTCGCTCACCGCAAGGTCCATTGGAAAGGTCGTACCGTCCTTGCGCCGTCCGGTAACCTCCCGCCCAATGCCAATCACCCTGGCGGCCCCACCACCCATGTAATTGGCAAGATAGCCGTCATGACCACCATGATACGGCTCCGGCATGAGCATTTTGATATTCTTGTCGACGACTTCACCGGACGCATAGCCAAAAATTTGCTCCGCAGCGAGATTGAATGACTCGACGGTTCCTTGCTCGTTGATAGTGATTATGCCGTCCAGCACATTGTCCAGGACGGCACGGATGCGCGTTTCACTGGCGCGCAATTCCCCTTCGGCTTGTATACGCGAGGTGATGTCGGTTGACATGCCGCAGATGGCGTAAAGATCCCCGGCGGCATCATGTAGCGGGAATTTGACGGAGAGATAAGTATGTAGCCCATCGTCGTGGGGCGCGGCTTCCTCCCATGTCATGGAGGATTTTGCCTCGGCCACTTTCAGGTCATTGGCGCGGAATGCATCAGCGATCTCTTTGGGGAAGAGGTCGTGGTCGGTTTTGCCCTTGACGGAGGCTCTGTCAAGATGGCTGAAGCGCTCATATGCGCTGTTTACTAAAAGATACCGGCCTTGCAGGTCCTTAACGTAAATAACCGCCGTGGAGTTATCCAGAACGGCTTGTAATTGCTGCTGGCTATTCTTCAATGCTGTTTCAGTCTGTTGGCGTTGCCGGTTATTTTTATGCGCGGTGATAATGTTGGCGCAGGTGTTAAGCATAGGCTGCAGATAGAGAAGCACGTCTTCGTTGTAACTGCCGGGCCGGTTGGCAATGCCGGCCATGCCTATCATATGGCCGCCGCTATAGAGTGGTATGCCCAAAAAGGCATTAAGTGCGGGATGGCCTTCTGGAAGTCCGCCCCGCCGTGGGTCTGTTGCCGGGTTGTTTGAAATAACGGGCAGTTGGGTGCGAAGAACTTCACCAAACAAGGTTTTTAGATTGTAAAATTCCAGGCCGTCCGCGATATTTTTTTCGTAAAACTCCTGCGTTGCTGTATTCCAGGCAATGTTGGTAATGGCGTAGGTGTGGAGGTAAGGCTGATTTTCCTCCGTATGCAGCACTTCACCAATGAAACCGTATTCGCTATTGGTTAATGCGAGCAGATCCGACAGTAGCTCATTAAACATCAGTGAGGTGTCGGTGTCGGTGTCGGCGATAAAGCGTGCCTGTGCCCGGCTAACGGCATTGAGCAGATTATGGCTGTGGTACAGTTCTTCCTCGGTGTCTTTGCGGGTGTCGCCCGCACTTTTGAGTGCCCAGGCTTGATGGAGGTGGGTGAGGTTTAGCTCCTGCTGCGCCAGGGCAGCAAAGCTTCTCAATGCCACCCGATCCTCTTCGCTCAACTGTCTTGGTTTATGATCGATGATGCACAGCGTACCCAGCTTGCGGCCATCCATGCCGATCAGCGGTTGTCCGGCATAAAAGCGCACGTGCGGCGCGCCGGTGACGAGCGGGTTATCGGCAAAGCGCACATCAAGCAGGGCATCGGGAATGATAAACGTGTCATCGCTGAGTATCGCATGTCCGCAAAAGGAGACGCTGCGAGGTGTTTCCGTTGCGGACAGTCCGTGGCAGGATTTAAACCACTGGCGGTTTGCGTCCACCAGGCTAACCAGGGCGATCGGCACGTCAAACAACCGTGCGGCCAGCCGGGTGATCCGGTCAAAACGGTCTTCCGGCGCAGTATCAAGCACGTTCAGGGCGTGCAGTGCGGCAACCCGCTCGGTTTCGTCAGTCGGCAGTGATGGTTCCAGCATGAAGACTCCCTCGGATTTGGCTGCTGTTGCCGCGCCATTATTCCGTCGTTTAGATGGTCGTGGGGATAGGTGATGCAATACGCGCGCCAATACCTTGCCGCCGTCTCTGGTGAGGGCCTCGCCCATCGAGCCTGCTGAATAAGTTTGCAGGGCTAGGCCATTTAGCACAATCTGTGGAATAATGAGGGTTATTTCCAGGGAGACTGAAAAATCCCGTGTCGGAGTTTTTTCAGTCTCCCTACGCCGTACGCAACCCCTATAACTTAATGAGTTGGTTTGTTTTTCGCTTGCATTGCCCCCTTATACGGGGTGAAAACCCACACAACAGGTGCTAAACACATGAACATGACAGATGAAAACAAGAAAAAGGCGCTGGGCGCGGCGCTGAGCCAGATTGAAAAGCAGTTCGGCAAGGGTTCGGTGATGCGCATGGGCGACGGTGGCGTGGCGCGTGACATCGGCGTGATTTCGACCGGCTCGCTGGGGTTGGATATTGCGCTGGGCATCGGCGGTCTGCCGCGCGGGCGCATTGTCGAGATCTATGGGCCGGAGTCTTCGGGCAAAACCACATTGACGCTGCAAGTAATCGCCCAAGCGCAAAAGCTGGGTGGCACCGCGGCCTTCGTTGACGCTGAGCACGCCCTGGACCCGACCTATGCCCGCAAGCTGGGCGTGAATATTGATGATCTGCTGGTGTCGCAGCCGGATACCGGCGAACAGGCCCTGGAAATCGCCGACATGCTGGTGCGCTCCGGTGCGGTGGATGTTGTGGTCATCGACTCCGTGGCGGCGCTCACGCCCAAGGCCGAGATTGAAGGCGAGATGGGCGATTCCCACATGGGCCTGCAAGCACGCCTGATGTCCCAGGCACTGCGCAAGCTGACGGGCAACATCAATCGTTCCAACACCATGGTGATCTTCATCAACCAGATCCGCATGAAGATCGGCGTGATGTTCGGCAATCCCGAAACCACCACCGGCGGCAATGCGCTCAAGTTCTACGCCTCGGTGCGCCTCGACATTCGCCGCACCGGTGCCATCAAAAAGGGCGATGAGATCGTCGGCAGCGAGACGCGCGTCAAAGTCGTCAAAAACAAGGTGGCGCCACCCTTTAAAGAGGCGAATTTCGAGATCATGTATGGCGAAGGCACGTCCCGCGAGGGCGAACTCATCGAGCTGGGCGTCGAGCACGGTTTCGTCGAGAAATCCGGCGCCTGGTACAGTTGCAACGGTGAACGTATCGGCCAGGGCAAGGACAACGTACGCACCTACCTGAAGGAACACCCCGACATGGCGCGTGATATCGAAGAAAAGATTCGCGCCAAGTTGCTGCACAAGGCTGGCGCTGCCGAGACGGAACAGGCGGACGCCTGAAGCGGAAGCGTAATCCGCCGGATGCCGGGGCCGAGGGAGAGATCAAGCCTTCTGCCGTGCGCAGCACCGCCATGAACCTGCTCGCCCGGCGCGAGCACTCCACCCGGCAGTTGCGGCGCAAATTGCACGCCCGAGGCATGGAAGGCGCCGTCGTCGACGATACCTTGGTGGCGCTTGCGCAAGAGCGCCTGCTCAGCGACGAGCGCTTTGTCGAAAGTCTGGTGCGTTCGCGTATTGCCAAGGGGTATGGGCCGCTGCGTATCCAGGCCGAGTTGCGTGAGCATGGTATCGGTGACGAACAGATCAGCAACGCCGTGGACGCTGACGCCGGGTTTTGGCGCGACAGAATTATGGATGTGAGGCGCAAGCGCTTCGGCGCTGCGCCGCCAGCCGATGTAAACGAACGCGCTAAACAGATGCGTTTTCTACAATACCGGGGCTTTACCTCCGAACAGATCAGGGCCGCTTTCAAGCAGGCCGATAGTGATGAGTGATTGATTGAATGATGACCAGTGCTGAAGTGCGTAGCGCCTTTATCGATTTTTTTCGCAACCACGGCCACGTGGTGGTGCCCAGCAGTCCGCTGGTGCCCGCCAACGACCCTACCCTGCTGTTTACCAACGCCGGCATGGTGCAGTTTAAGGATGTCTTTCTGGGCCTTGAGCACCGTCCCTATACCCGCGCCGTGAGTTCCCAGCGCTGCGTGCGCGCCGGCGGCAAACACAACGATCTGGAAAACGTCGGCTACACCGCGCGCCACCACACCTTCTTCGAGATGCTGGGCAATTTCAGCTTCGGTGATTACTTCAAGCGCGAGGCGATTCAATACGCCTGGGAATTTCTCACGCAAACACTGAAGCTGCCGCCCGAACGTTTATGGATCACGGTATTCGAGGAAGACGACGAGGCCGCCGACATCTGGCTCAAGGAGATCAAGGTCGATCCGGCGCGTTTTTCAAGGATAGGCGCGCACGACAACTTCTGGTCGATGGGCGACACTGGCCCCTGCGGCCCCTGTTCTGAAATCTTCTACGATCACGGTCCGGCGATTGCCGGTGGCCCGCCTGGCTCGCCGGAGGCCGATGGCGACCGTTACATCGAGATCTGGAACCTGGTGTTCATGCAATACAACCGCGCCCCGGACGGTACGCTCACCCCCTTGCCCAAGCCCTCGGTGGACACCGGCATGGGGCTGGAGCGTTTGGCGGCGGTGATGCAGCACGTGCATGGCAATTACGAGATTGATCTGTTCCGCAACCTGATCCGCGCGGCGGCGCAACTGGCGGGGACTGCCGATCTGGACAACAATTCGCTCAAGGTCGTGGCGGATCATATCCGCGCCAGCGCCTTCCTGATTACCGATGGCGTGATGCCCTCCAATGAAGGGCGCGGCTATGTGCTGCGCCGCATCATCCGCCGCGCCATTCGCCACGGCAACAAGCTGGGCATCAAAGACGCCTTTTTTTACAGGCTGGTGGCGCCCTTGGTTGCCGAAATGGGCGCCGCCTATCCCGAGTTGACACACGCTCAGCAACAGGTAGAGCGGATGCTGCGCCTCGAAGAAGAACGTTTTGCCGAAACGCTGGAACATGGCCTCAAAATCCTGGAGCAGGACATCGGCAAATTGACGGGCAAGGTGATTCCGGGTGAGACGGTGTTTCGCCTCTACGATACCTACGGCTTCCCCGTTGATCTCACTGGCGATATTGCCCGTGAGCATGGCCTGACCCTGGATACGGCCGGATTCGAGTGCGAGATGGAGGCGCAACGCGAACGCGCCCGCGCCGCCAGCCAGTTCGATGTGGCCTATGCCGGCAAGCTGATGGGTGTGGAGGGGAGCACGGATTTCACCGGCTACGAACACCTTGCGGGCGAGGCCGCGATCATCGCCCTGTACCGGGAAGACGGCACGGCGGTAAATGCGCTGGAAGCGGGGCAATCCGGCAAGGTTATTCTCGACCGCACCCCTTTTTATGCCGAATCCGGCGGCCAGGCCGGCGACAGCGGTGTCATCGAGGGCGGCCAGGCCGACTTTGAGGTGAATGGCACCCAAAAGCAGGGCGAGGGCGTGCATATCCACAGCGGCGCACTGAAGTCCGGCGTCTTGCGCGTGGGCGACAAGGTGCAGGCGCAGGTCGATGCCGTCAAGCGCTTGGCCATCGCCCTCAACCACTCTGCTACTCACCTGTTGCACGCTGCATTGCGCCAAGTGCTGGGCGCGCACGTCGCCCAGAAGGGTTCGCTGGTTGAGGCTGAACGGCTGCGCTTCGACTTTTCCCACTTCGAACCGCTTACACCCGCGCAAATCAGGGAGGTCGAACGTCTGGTCAACGGACAAATCCGCGCCAACCGCGAGGCGCAGACCCGCGTCATGTCCTATGATGAGGCGGTGGCAGCGGGTGCCATGGCGTTGTTCGGCGAAAAATACGGCGACCAGGTGCGCGTACTCAGCATCGGTGAATTTTCAACAGAACTGTGCGGCGGCACCCATGTGCGCCGCGCTGGTGATATCGGCCTGTTCAAGCTGGTCTCGGAAGCGGGTGTAGCGTCAGGCGTGCGCCGCATCGAGGCCATCACTGGCCAGCGTGCGCTGGAGTGGGTGGAGGAGGAGGAAGACCGCCTGCTGCGCATCGCCGACGCCATCAAGGCAGGCCGCGATAACGTGGATGACAAGGTTGGGCAACTTGTCGAGCGGGCGCGCAAGCTGGAAAAGGAGCTGGAACAGATTAAAGGCAAGCTGGCCAGCAGCCAGGGCAGTGACCTTGCCGCGCAGGCGGTGGAGATCAACGGCATCAAAGTGCTCGCCGCCTGTCTTGAAGGGGTAGACCCCAAGGCATTGCGCGACACCGTGGACCAGCTCAAGAACAAGCTCGGCTCTGCTGCCGTGGTGTTGGCCGCCGTGGCAGATGGCAAGGTCAGCCTGGTGGCAGGCGTCACCAAAGATCACATCGCTCAAATCAAGGCGGGCGAGCTGGTCAACATGGTGGCCCTGCAGGTGGGCGGCAAGGGCGGTGGGCGGCCTGACATGGCCCAGGCGGGCGGTGATAATCCCGCCGCCCTCCCCGCTGCGCTGGCCGCTGTGCCGGAGTGGGTGCGGCAGCAGCTTGTATAGAGGCTAAAGGACATCTCTATAAATTCGCTGAAGCCGCGATGGCGGCGTTGGAAATGCGCTAAAAATGCGGGGCCGGGAAGCGGCAGACTCCGTGTACACTCCGCTTTTTCGCGCATTTCCGCCTTGCCCTCGCACCTTGATCGAATTTATAGAGGTGTCCTAAAGTGAGTTTTCGGGTAGTTTTCCCGTGGTTTTTAGCATATTTCAGTAGTCTCATTTCTCTTTTCCCTGAAATTAAAGTAAAATCCGCGTCTTTTCCTGGCAACTCACTATGGCTCTGATTGTCCAAAAATACGGCGGCACCTCGGTAGGGTCGCTTGAACGCATCGCCAACGTGGCGGAAAAGGTCATTGCCGCGCGTGCTGCGGGGCATGATCTGATCGTGGTGGTGTCCGCCATGACGGGCGAAACCGACCGGCTGCTCGGACTCGCCAAAGGCATTGATCCCCAGCCCAACCCGCGCGAGCTGGATGTGCTGCTTTCCACCGGCGAGCAGGCCACCATTGCATTGCTAAGCATGGCGCTGGAAAAGCGCGGCTGTCCGGCGCGCTCCTATACTGGCGCCCAAGTGCGCATCCTGACCGACAGCGCCTTCAACAAGGCGCGTATCGTGGATATCGATGCGCAACGCCTGCGCGCGGACCTGGCCTCGGGACGGGTTCTTGTGGTTGCAGGCTTTCAGGGTGTGGACGACGCGGGCAACATCACCACGCTGGGGCGCGGCGGGTCGGATACCACGGCGGTGGCATTGGCGGCGGCATTGAAGGCCGATGAGTGCCAGATCTATACCGATGTGGATGGCGTCTACACCACGGATCCGCGCGTCGTCCCCGAGGCGCGCCGCCTGGATCGCATCACCTACGAAGAGATGCTGGAGATGGCGAGCCTGGGCGCCAAGGTGTTGCAGATCCGCTCGGTGGAATTTGCCAGCAAGTACAACGTACCTTTGCGTGTCCTGTCTTCTTTTGCGGAGGGCCAGGGCACATTGATTAGTTCTGAGGAAGATGTAATGGAACAGGCGCTGATTTCCGGCATCGCGTTTAACCGTGACGAGGCCAAGCTGACCGTATTGGGCGTGCCCGATCAACCCGGCGTGGCCCACCGTATCCTTGGACCTATCGCAGACGCCAATATCGAAGTGGACATGATCGTGCAGAATGTCGCCGAAGATGCGACCACGGATTTCACTTTTACGGTACATCGCAACGATTACGACAAGGCGTTGCGCATCCTGCGTGAAACAGCGAACGAGCTGGGCGCGCGTGAGGTGAGCGGCGACAATAAAATCGTCAAGATTTCATTGGTGGGCGTAGGAATGCGTTCCCATGCAGGCATCGCCAGCACCATGTTCAAGACGCTGGCCGCCGAGGGAATCAATATCCGCATGATTTCGACATCGGAGATCAAGATTTCCGTCGTGGTTGATGAAAAATATCTGGAGCTGGGCGTGCGCGCGCTGCATGCCGCATTTCATCTTGACGACAGGAAATAGTTTTAATAAAACAGTGCATTATTGTTGCAGTTCGGGTTTCTCAGCAATGTATCCAGGGGAAGCTTGAAAAATATTTATTAATTGCGGCAGGGATTGATCAGCACTTCTGTATTCAGTTTCGGGTCATGTGGCCGATACAACACAAGAGCGGATCATGGCAGGAAGTGATCCAGTCATAGACCATAGAAGTGACGCATATATTAGATTTCTTAAGGAGATGAATCATGCTGATTCTAACCCGTCGTGTGGGTGAAACACTGATAATAGGTGACGATGTCACCGTAACTGTTTTAGGCGTCAAAGGCAATCAAGTCCGGATTGGCGTGAATGCACCCAAAGATGTGAGCGTGCATCGCGAAGAGATATACCAGCGCATCCAGAAAGAAAAGGAACATGCGCACGCCGAGGAAGAAGGATTGGGCGTATAAGGGCTGGCCTGCTTTGGCTTGTCATGCCGTTGTACATCAATAAATCGGCAAGCTACAAGCTATATAATCGCCGGTTTGTGATGCGGGTGGCGCGGGGGCGGACTTAAAGCCCTTGTGGCCCCTTATTCAGATGTGGCGGTGGTCCATGCTCGCGCCGATGGCTAATTAAAGAAACGGGGCGTCACATCACCGCCAGTGTCGCTGATCCCTCCCCGCAATGAAGCGGGGTGGGGTGCTATTCAATATTCTGTATCTGCTCGCGCATCTGCTCGATAAGCACTTTCATCTCCATCGAGGCGCGGGTGGTTTCGATATCCGCCGATTTGGAACCCAGGGTGTTGGCCTCGCGGTTGAGCTCCTGCATAAGAAAATCCAGGCGTCGCCCGACGGGTTCGTTCTGATTCAACGTTCGGCGCATTTCTTCGACGTGGCTGCCCAGCCGCTCCATTTCTTCGTCCACATCTATTTTTTGTGCCAGCAGCGCCATTTCCTGTTCCAGGCGCGCCGGGTCCAGCTCGGCCTTGATTTCGGCCAGGCGGCTGGCCAGTCGTTCACGAAACCGCGCCCTGATCTCCGGCAGGCGCGCCCGCACTTGCGTTACAAGCGCCGACAGGGCATCGCAACGCTGTTCAAGCACCACCTTCAGTCTGGCGCCTTCCCGGGCACGGGCCTCCGCCAGGCTGTCCAGTGTCTCGTCCAGCAATAACAGGGCGGCCTCGCACACTGGCCCCAGGTCGATCTCGACCGCCTGCAGTGCGCCGGGCCAGCGCAGGATATCCAGGGAGTTGACGGGGGCGGAGCTGTATAGCAGGCGATCCACTTCGCGGCTGGTTTGCACCAGGCGGCTGACAAACTCCTTGTTGAGTACAAGCTCGATGGGCGCCAGGGACGCTGGCTGGAATCGCAGGTGACACTCTACCTTACCGCGGTTGAGCCGGAGCGCAACGTGTTCCCGGGTCTGCGGTTCCAGTCCGCGCAGATCCTCTGGCAGGCGTATGGATAACTCAAGAAAGCGGTGATTGATCGAGCGCAATTCCCACGCGAGGGTGCCCCATTCGGTACTCCGCTCCTGGCGCGCGAAGGCGGTCATGCTGCGTATCATTTGATGGTGTCCTCTGGCGATTAACGCCTGGTTTTTACGTTAGAGCCTGTTCAATATCTCGCTGAAGGGCGCATCGCCGCGTTAAAAGTGGCCTCAAAATGCTCACATACTCCGTGTATGTTGCGCTCTACGTCAAGCCTTTGATATATGCGCTGGAAACCCTTCGCTTCGCTCTTCCCTTGATCGAGATATTGAACAGGCTCTTACAGCCGTGATGGCGGCGTTTTCCCCTCAGGCTTGGTATGGATGCATTCTTTACAATCTTTCACAACTCATCCGCCGCAAAACATCTGCAAATGAAGTATTCTTTGCACCCTCCATCCTAAGCTAAAAAGTACGGCGTCGCTTGCCGATAAAGGATAGTGATGATTTTCGAAATTCCGTACATGGTTGCCGAATGTAGCGGCAAACGTCAAGCCTGTTTCCATGTGGTTTAACAAATGAATCTCCGTTCAATGCGTGGTTTCTGGGTGCTGGCGCTGCTGTTCCTGGTGTGCCCGGCCGCCCACGCGCAAAACCCCAGCACCGCCTTTTTTTACGGGCAGCGCGCGCCGCTGGATTTGCTGGCGCAGTTCGATCAGGTGGTGGTACAACCCGAGCATATCGATAATCTTGCCGCCCTGCAAAAGGGCGGCACAGAGGTGTTCGCCTATCTCAGCGTCGGTGAGGCAGAGCGGTTTCGTTCTGGATACCGCGAACTGGATAAGCGCTGGTTTTTGGGTGTGAATCACGGCTGGGGCAGCGATATTGTTGATCTGACGCAATCGGGTTGGCGCGAACACCTGCTGGAAAAGCGCATGGCCGCTTTGTGGGCTGCGGGTTACCGGGGTTTTTTCCTGGACACGCTGGACAGCTATCAGGCTGTCATCAAAGACCCGGCCGGGCAGACAGCCCAAGCCCGTGCGCTGGCGGGATTGATCCGCGCCATGCACCAACGTTTTCCCGGCATCAAGCTGCTGTTCAACCGGGGATTCGAGGTGTTACCGGAGGTCGCCGGGCTGGCAGCGGGAATGGTGGCCGAATCGCTGTTTCAAAGCTGGAGTCCGCTGGAAAAATGCTATACACAGGTCAATGAACAAGACCGCGCATGGCTGTTGGGCCGCCTGCAAGAGGCGCGCGACCGTTATCACTTGCCGGTGACGGTGATCGACTATCTGCCGCCGCAACAGCGCGAGTTGGCACGGCAGACCGCGCGCCGCATCGCCGACCTGGGATTTACGCCGTGGATCGCCAATCCGGCGCTGGACTATATGGGCGTGGGCGCTGTCGAGGCGATGCCAAGGCGCGTACTGGTGCTCTACGATGGACAGGAGCAGCAGGATCTAGTCTATTCCGCTGCCCACCGTTTTTTGGCCATGCCCCTGGAGCACCTGGGTTACTCCGTGGACTACCTGGATGTGCGGGATACCCTGCCGGAGCAGGTGCTGACAGGCCGCTATGCAGGTATCGCGACCTGGTTTACGGATGACGAACTTTCCGATGCCAGGCGTTATCGTAGCTGGCTGTTAAGGCAAATTGACGAGGGGATGAAGGTCGCCATCTTCGGGCACCCCGGATTTTCGCTGGATAAGGCGTTTCTTAAGCGCTTGGGTCTGGCACCCTTTCTGGAGAGGCTGCGCGCGCCCCTGAAAATTACGCACACCGACACGCACATCGGCTTTGAGGCCCAACCCATCCCGCAAGACCGGACGGTGCCCTTGTGGCGAGCGGTTGGGGCCGATGTCTCCTCGGGCATCTCGCCCCACCTGAGTCTCACGGATGCCATCGGCACGCGGTTTGATCCAGTCTTTACCGCATCATGGGGAGGCATGGCGCTGGACCCTTACGTACTGGATACCGGTTTTGCCGACCGCCGGCGCTGGATAGTCGATCCCTTCGCGTTTTTGCGGCAGGCCCTGCGGTTGCCCGCCATGCCGGTGCCGGACCTGACTACGGAAAATGGCCTGCGCCTGCTCATGGCGCATATCGATGGGGATGGCTTCCCGAGCCGCGCGGAGATGCCCGGCACTCCCTTCGCGGCCCAGGTGATCCTGGATGAGGTGCTCAAGGCCTATCCTGTCCCCACCACTGTCTCGATCATTGAAGGGGAATTGGGGCCGAAGGGACTGTACCCCGCGCTGGCGCCTCAGCTTGAGTCCATCGCCAGGGAAATTTTCCGCCTGCCCCTCGTGGAAATAGCCAGCCACTCGTACAGCCATCCTTTTCAGTGGAGAAAGCTGCAAAACGATACACAGGTGGACGGGGGGTATCATCTCGATATTCCAGGGTATGTTTTCGACTTGCGCCGCGAGATCGAAGGCTCCGTAGGCTATATCAATACGCGCCTTGCGCCGCCGGGCAAGCCGGTTCGGGTTTTTCTGTGGAGTGGTGACGCACTTCCGGGTAAGGATGCGCTGGCCATGACCCGGACATTGGGGCTTGCCAATCTCAATGGTGGCAACACGGTGATGACCATGGAGCATCCTTCATTGACGCAGGCCTATCCTGCTGCGCGGTCTGTGGACGGACTTCTGCAAGTCTACGCATCTATCGCCAACGAAAACGTCTACACAGATCTGTGGCGTAACCCATTCTATGGATACAAGAAGGTCATTGAGACCTTCCGTCTCACCGATGCACCGCGACGCCTGAAGCCGATCTCGATTTATTACCATTTCTATTCCGGCTCCAAGCCCGCATCCCTCAAGGCATTGCACGAAGTCTACCGATGGGCGCTCGACCAGGAGACGCTGCCGGTCTGGGTCAGCGACTACAGCGCCAAGGTGGAGGATTTCGAGCGTCTGACGCTGGCGCGGCGCCTCGATGGCGGCTGGCAAATTCGCGGTTTGGGCGCGTTGCGCACCTTACGTCTTGATCCTGGGCTGGGTTGGCCTGATTTAGAGCATTCCCAGGGTGTCGCCAGCGTGCGGGATCTGCCTCAAGGACGCTATGTGAGTTTCGGTGGCGACAGCGTGGCATTACTCCATCTGACACCGCAACGTCCTGAAACACCCTATCTGGAGCAGGCCAACGCCACGGTGCTACGCTGGCAGCCCCAGGGAGAATCCCCGGTGCAATCCCAAGGGCACACCAGCGAGCCTTCAATCCGGTTGCGCCTGCAAGGGCGCGTGCCGGTACATGTGGCGATAGCGGGCGCCCCCATAGGCGTGGAGATGGCTTGCCGTGTGGTGTGGCACGGCGGAGAGTTGCGGGGCAGTTTACGCCATGGGGCATTACATTTTGACTTTCCTGTGATGGATACGGGGGAGGCTCAGTTTGTCTGCCATTAAACGCCAACAACTGATGCAACCCTGGGCATTGTTACTGATTGCCTGCGTCATTGTGGCGACGCTGGTGTTGCTTTTTCCGCGCAAAGGCAGTTTTGAAAGCCCCGCATACCTGACGCACCCTGATGACCTGTCCATCGCTTATCTGCGCGTGGTATTGCGCTTCTGGCCTGAGGATCATGAGGCGCGGTTGCTGCTGGCGCGCCAGTTGCGCACACTGGGCCGGCTGGGCGAAGCCCGCGAGGCGTTGACGCCACTGATGGCCCTGCGTGACGTGCATGCGATCCAGGCGCGCTTCATGGATCTGGTGGTTATCCTGGCGCAATTCCATGCCCTGAAGATGGATCATCCTGGCCGCCCGGCTGCGCGCCGCGCCCTGGATAAAGCGCTGGAAACGGTTGTAATGGATGATCTGGCTGCGGCTGAACTGGAGCGCCTGGCGAAACTCAGCCTGGAGCTGGGCCGGCCGGAACTCGCCACGAAACTCTATGCGCGGCTGGCCGTGGCTGATGCGGCGCATCGCCCCGCCTGGCTGGCGGAGGCTGCGCGCTGGGCACTGGCGACGCGCCAGCCAGAGCAGGCTAGCCATTGGTATGCGCAGGCCGTCGATGCAACCCGTAACACCAAAGATTCCCTCGCTTATGCGCTCTCGGCACTCGATGCGCTACGCGCCGCCAATCAAGGAGCGAGGGCTTTACAGCTTGCCCGCGCCTATTTGCAGCGTTTTGCCAGTAATCCGGGGGGCAACCCGGAGCTGCTGCGGCGCGCCCAGGCGCTTGCCTTGGCCGGGAAGGAGCCGCTCCTGGCGCGCGACTGGGGGCGCCAGCTTCTCGCTCATACGCCAGCGGATGCCGATGCCGTGGCGCACCAGTTGAACCTGGAACTCGCCGCACGCGATTTACCGGCGGCACTCCAGCTTGCGCAACGCATGGTCACGCTGCGCCCTGACGATCCGCGCCAGCATGAACGGCTCGCGCAAGTAGCGGAATGGGCGGGACATCCCGCCACCGCCCTGCCTGAGTGGCTGTGGCTGGCGCGGCGTAAACCCGATGGCAGCGCGCCGGATCGCGCCCTGAAGCTGGGGCGCGGACTGCACGACAATCACGCCATTATTGAAATGCTGGTGTTGCGCGTCCGCACGGAAGGATTGAAGGGCGGCGAGCTTGCCGAGCTTGTCAAACTCTACGAGCACATCGGCGAACCTGAAAAGGCGGTGCTCTTCCTGCGCCAGCATGTGACACGCTTTCCGCTGGAACGCCAGGGATGGGAACTGCTGGCAGGGGTGCAGGAGCGCCGCGGCGACCTGACCACTACCATTGATCTGTGGCGGGAGGTGGGGCAGCGCTTTGGACTGACTGTCACGGAGACTACTCACCAGGCGGAGCTCGTCTGGCGCCTGAATCAGCCTGACAAGGCGCTGGAACTTTTGCGGAGCATCCGTCACCGTGCGGACGCCGGGGATACTGCTTACTGGCGGCTGCTGGGTGAGCTGGCCTGGCGGCAAGAGTCACCGGAGGACATTCTGATGGCATACCGCGCGCTCTGGCAAGGACGTGATCCGGACGCGCTTGCGGCGGAAAGATTGATGATCGCCAGCAGTGATCAGGGCCAAACCGGGCAAGCCCTGACGACGGCGACAGCCGCCTGGGTGCGTTTCAAACAGCCACGCTTTTTGCTGTTTGCGATAGACCTGGCGAGCCAGACCGGGCGTTGGGATGACGCGACAGGTCTGGCGGTGCTGGCGGATCAGATGCCGCAGATGTTTGCCTCCTCCGAGTCCTACTGGCTGCTGCATGCACAGCTTGCCAACCATAACAAGCATCCGCAACAGGCACGCGCCGCTTACCAGCAGGTTTTGACATTGAATCCGCAGTCCAGTCCGGCGCGTGCCGGGATGCTCTGGCTGCTCATCGACAACTATTCGAATACAGCAAGTGAGCGGGCAGATCTGGCGCGCTATGTTGCGCGCTGGCAAAACGAGGCCCTTGCCGATGAGACGCTGTGGAGTGCCTATGCGGCGGGTCTGCACAAACTGGGACGGCTGGACGAGGCGCTGCCCTGGTATGCGCGCCAGGCCCGCGCCAACCCCAAGGATGCAGCGTGGCTGCAAAGCTATGCCGATGCCCTGGAGGAGGCGGGCCGAGGAGACACCGCGTGGCGGCTGCGACGGCATGCGCAGGCGATGGGGGAGAGCGAAGCGAGGGGGCTGAAAAAGGATGTCCCAGCGCAGACCCCATCTCCCGGTGCCGTGGAAACCCCTGCGGCCACGCCAGCCATGGCCGGCGTGGAATGGCGCAAACATAATATCGGCGCGCTCGACATAGAGCGGCGTGATATTGCGGTGGCGATGAATTCCGGTGACGTACACGGAAGTACTAATGTCGCGGGAGGCAGGACGCCAGGAGCGACCCGTGCCGGGCTGGAACTCCATGCCAGCCAGCGCACCTTGAGCGCCAGTCCGCAGCGCTTACTGCTGACGGGCAGGGATAACGAGCTGGATGTCGCCGTGACCGGCAAGCTGTTCTCGCGGCAGGGACAAACGAGCCTGCAACTGGGTGTCAATCAGCGTGGGGATAATGATCTGCCCTATGCAAAACTGATCCATAGCTATACCGCGCGCAACGGGCTGGGGAGCAATGGCCTATTGGCACAGGCAAGTCTGGCCGTTAATGAATTAAGCGAAGAGAGCGCTGCCTTGCGCGCGGGCGGCGCGCGTGACCGCCTGTCCACAACGCTTTTTGCCAATCTGACGCAACGCGAATATTTCAGCGCCACTGTGAGCGGCCAGCGTTACCACGAGCGCAAGGGTGAAACTCTGGGCAATGGTTACTCCATCGACACGGAAATCGGAACCCGATTATTCCTCGGCACCCCAGAGTGGCGGGTCAGGGTGCAGGGGTCGTGGATTAAAAACATGTTGCGCGCTGATGTGCCCCCCGTCATGGCGGCAATGCTTCCGCCCGGTGCCGGGATAGCCTCCATCCTGCCGGATCACTACGCAACACTGGGCCTGGGAACCACATTTCAGCGCAACGAACCAGGATTATTGCCGGCCACAATTACGGCACCCAGCTACATTGCGGATGCCTGGGCAGGCTGGTTGTGGCCGGCACAGCGCTTTGCCTACAACCTGCGTCTCGGTGTTGGAACAAGCCTCTTCGGGCGCGATGAATTAAGCCTTGGTGCCTTTTACGCCAACAGCCAGGGCGGAATACCGGGGCAAGCCTGGCAAGGCCTCACGTTGCGCTATAACCGCCGTTTTGACTGATAAACTTTGGAGATTGCAAAACATGCGTGCCGTATCACTGATAAAAACGAAGAAAATCCTGCCAGGTATGCTATCGCTCCTGGCACTAATGGGCCTGTTGGGCGGCTGCGCCGTACACGAAGTTCAGCGCGGCGCGGCACTGGATACGCACGCGCGCTGGGCGTTGCTGCCCATCATGAATCATGCCGAAACCCCGCAGGCGGGCGAACGCGCCCAGGCCATCCTGGCAACACTGCTACGCGTTCGCGGTGTCGTCGATGCACAGGAGTATGCAGCGCACCAGAAGACCGAGGGGGAAGCCGAGGGGTTGCCGGAGCTTGACGAGCGCCGCCGTTTTGACGAGGCGCTTGACTGGGCCAAGGGGCAGGGGATGACCTATGGCGTTACCGGCAGTGTGGAGGAGTGGCGCTACAAAAGCGGCACGGATGGTGAACCGGCGGCCGGCGTAAGCCTGCAAGTCGTCGACATCGCCAGTGGCCGCGTACTGTGGTCCGCCACCGGTGCGCGCACCGGCTGGGGACGCGAAAGCGTGAGCGGCACCGCGCAAAAGCTGCTGAAAGACTTGCTGCGGGATCTGCCGTTAAAATAATCATGCGCACCGCTCCTGAAAACAATCTGCCTGGGATTGTCCCGGCCCCGCCCGCCCTGGCCTGGCTGGAAACATTCGCGATCACCATCGCGCTGCCGCTGCTGGGCTTATGGTTATGGCCCGAAGACGCGCTGTTTGTCTACGCCGATTTTCCCTGGCTGATCATGGCGCCGTTGCTGGCGGGGATACGCTACGGTTTCGTGTATGGCTTTACCAGCGCCCTGATGCTGATTCTTGGCATCGCCGTGGCGTGGCGCGAGCAGTTGCTGCCTATCGTGCATTTTCCTGCCGAATACAGCCTGGGGCTATTGATCGTGGGAATGCTGGCGGGCGAATTCTGCGATATGTGGATACGCCGCACGCGCCGTCTCGCCGCCGCCGGTGACTACCAACGCATTCGCACCGATGAATTCACCCGCGCCTACCACCTGCTCAAGGTTTCCCATGATCGTCTGGAACACCGGCTTGCGGCGAATACGCAAAGCCTGCGCGAGGCACTGCACAGTATGCGCCGCCGTCTTTTGGCGGAAAAACCAGGAAAGGAACCCCTCCAAACGCTTGGCAACCTGATGCTGGGCATTTTCTCCAACTATGGGCACCTTCAGGTGGCCACCCTTCATGCGGTCGGCGTGGAGGGCGATATGGCGGAGACTGCTCTTGCTAGCCTGGGCACAAGCCTATCCATAAATATTACCGACGCACTGCTCGTGGAGGCGCTGCGACTGGGCCAGATGACAAGTGTGCGTGCCCACCCGACAGCTCAACGGGGGGACGATCACCGCACCGCTTTGCTGGCTGCCATCCCGGTGGTGGATGTGTCTGGCCGTATCTGGGCCATGGTTGCCGTGCATGAAATGCCTTTTATGGCCTTTCATGAGGACAATCTCAAACTCCTGGCAGTGCTGGGCGGGCATATGGGCGACATCCTCGCCGCAGGCGTTGGTGGCCCGGATGCGCAAGACACGGCCGAACAGGATTTTATGCGCCAGTTGCGGCGCAGTATCGAGGATGCCCGCCGTTACAAATTGCCTGCCATGATCGTCCGGCTGACGTTCGAACCAGCGCACGCCCCCGCCGGTCTGGCGGAATTGATTGTGGAAAGGCGCCGCGGGCTGGATCAGCTGTGGCTGTCTACAAGACCGGCCGGTACCCCGCTTGTGTTGCTGCTCATGCCGCTCACCGATGCGCTGGGAACGGAGGGCTATATCGCAGGGCTGGAAAGATTGATCCGCGAACGCTACGGCTTGTCCATGGCCCAGGCGGGGGTGGTTGTGCAGTCTCACGAACTGAGCGGGAAGGATACCGTGGAAGGAGTTATGGGATATCTCGGCAAGGTGCGTGAGTCCGGCGCGCAGGGAGCGGCCGATGGACTATAAATGGCTGATCAGCATGGCGGTAGCGCTGGAACTGGCAAGCTGGGGTACCGTTGCCGCACCCTGGCATCCCGCCCTCCAGGCCATCTCGTTCGCCATGCCCCATGCGGGCGCCAGCGCCCTGCTTGCCGTGGTTTTGCAGCGTCTCCTGCCCACCCCCTACCGGGAGCCGCGCAGCACTGGATTGCTCTGCCTTTTCAGCATCGGATTTTTCATTCCCTTTCTCGGCGCGCTGGGGCTTTTTACAACCACCTTGCTCGCCCTCTATCTGCCCAAAAGGACACGCATTGCACCATGGGAAGTCACGCAGTTCCCCGATCTGCCCTATCGCCCCCTGGTCATCAGCCCCCAGCCGCTGTATGGGGAAGGGGGCCTTGCCGCCGTGTTGCGCCACGCCGCAGACCCCGACAAGCGCCACCAGGCTGTCATGGCAACCCGCCATATGCGCGATCAGGAGGCTATTCCCATTTTGCGCCTGGCCCTCAAGGATGCCGTGGATGATGTCCGGCTGCTGGCCTATTCCATGTTGTCCGGTAAGGAGCAGGTTATTAACGCACGCATCAAGGAACAATTGTCCCGGCTGCAACAGGAGGCGGACGCCGCACTCAGGACACAACTCCATCATCATATCGCGCAAGACTACTGGGAGCTTGCCTATCTGGGGCTGGCAGAGGGTGAAGTGCTGATCCATGTGCTGAATACCGCCCGCGAGCACGTCGAAGCCGCGCTGGAGCTACGGACGGACGCGCCGGGTTTGCACTTTCTGCGCGGGCGTATATTGTTACATCAGGGACATATAAAAGGCGCGCGCGACGCCTTTACCAAGGCGCAGTCCGTGGGTCTGCCCGCAGTTGAAGTGTTGCCTTACCTGGCCGAAGTTGCCTTCCGCGAGCGGCGTTTCCAGGATGTGCGTGCAGCGCTACGCGCCCTTGACCCCCTTGCGCGCACGCATCCCACCTTGTCTGGTGTGGCGGACTACTGGCGATGAACCAGCGGCCTGTATTGAGAAGCAGCCACGCAACGGCAGACATTACACTGCTGCTCGAAGGCACCTATCCCTATGTAAGCGGCGGTGTGTCGAGTTGGGTGCATCAAATCATCCGTGGCCTGCCGGAGTTCAAGTTTGCGCTGGTTTTTCTGGGCGGCGACAAGGCCCATTACGGGCCGATGAAATATGACTTGCCCGAAAACGTGATTCACCTGGAATGCCATTACCTGATGGAATCCCGGCCCAGGGATGGCCACCCCCAGCCTGCCCCAAAACCAAGCCGTGGCAAGGCCCAGGTGTTTGCCGATATCGCCCGCCTGCACGACTATCTCCGCGCGCCGGAGGGTGGGCTGCCCCCCGATGGACTGCCGGGACTACTGGTATGCACCGTCGCCAGGCTGGGAACCAGCGACGGCATACGCCATGAGGACTTTCTCCACAGCGAGCAGGCCTGGGAAGTCATCCGCCGGGATTACACCCGGTTTTGCACCGACCCCTCCTTTGTCGATTTCTTCTGGACAGTGCGCTCCATGCACGCACCGCTCTTTATGCTGACCAACATCGCCCGGAATTTGCCGCCTACCCGGGTTTTTCATGCCGTCTCAACAGGCTATGCAGGCTTTCTGGGAATGCTGCTGAGCCAGCAGCGCCACTGTCCCTTCATCCTCACCGAGCACGGTATTTACACCAAAGAGCGCAAGATCGACCTCACCCAGGCCGACTGGATCAAGGACGCTCGCGAGACCTTCGGCGGCGGGCTGGATGACGATGTCAGCTACATGCGGCGTTTGTGGATACGCTTTTTCGAGGGCATCGGACGGCTGACCTATGCCAGCGCGGATCCGGTCATCGCCCTCTACGAAGGCAATCGCCAGCGCCAGATCACCGACGGCGCCGATCCTGCGCGCACCCAGATCATTCCCAATGGTATCGACCTGGCGCGCTTTGCGCCCTTGCGTGCCAGGCGTCCCGAACAAATCCCACCCGTCATCGGCCTGCTGGGGCGTGTCGTGCCCATCAAAGATATCAAGACCTTCATCCGCGCCATGCGCACGGTCTGCAATCGTCTGCCGGGCGCGGAGGGCTGGATTATCGGCCCGGAGGATGAGGACGAAGACTATGCCCGTGAATGCCGTGATCTGGTGGCGAGTCTGGGTCTTGAAGGCCAGGTGAAGTTTCTGGGCTTCCAGAAGGCTGAAGATGTCCTGCCACGCCTGGGCCTGCTCGCGTTGACCTCTATCAGCGAGGCGCTGCCGCTGGTCATTCTGGAGGGGTTTGCCAGCGGCCTGCCAGTGCTGGCTACCGATGTTGGTTCCTGCCGTGAATTGATCGAGGGCAATACGGTGGAGGATCGTGCCTTGGGTGCGGCAGGGGACATTATCTCGATTGCCGACCCCGAGGCCTTCGCGCGCCAAGCGCTGCATTTACTGACAGACACTCAACGCTGGCATGCGGCGCAGGCGGCGGGCATCGCGCGCGTGGAGCGCTACTACACCCAAGTGAAGATGTACGAGAGCTACCGGCGGTTGTACCAATCTGCCTTGCAAACATCACCGGAAGGAACATAACCCGTGGCAGGCATCGGTTTTGAATTACGCAAACTGCTCAAGCGCGAGAGCTTCATCGGGCTGATCCAGGCCTACGGCTTTGCCGGACTCATCAGCGCCGGGCCGTGGGTACTCTCGATTGTTGGCGTAATGCTGATTGGCGTGATGAGCGTCGGCGTTGTGGATCAAACGCGCATGGTGGCGCAATTTCTGGTATCGGTCACCTATCTGATGGCCGCCTCGTTGATCCTGACCGGTGCGCTGCAACTGCTTTTTACCCGTTTCGTTGCCGACCGCCTCTTTGAAAAACGGCATGCGGTAATACTGCCCAATCTCATGGGCGCCCTTACCCTTACCACAATAGTGAGCGGGGCGACGGGCGGCCTCGTGCTGGGCCTGCTATTCCAGGAGTCCGTGCTGTACCGCCTGCTGATGCTGGCCTGCTTTGTCACACTCTGCAATATCTGGATTGCCGTGGTATTCCTCTCCAGCATGAAGGAATACCTGAAGATACTGGGCATCTTCCTGATAGGTTATATCATTACCGTCACGGCGGCGCTGCTGCTGCGCCCCTTTGGCCTGGACGGGCTGTTGATGGGCTTCCTGTGGGGACATGCCACACTGTTCTTCCTGATGCTGGCGCTGGTGCTGCGCAACCATCCCGGTGACCAACTGATCGCCTTCGACTTCCTCCCCCGCCGTCAGGTATTTTACAGTCTGGCCGCCACCGGTCTTTTCTACAACATAGGCATCTGGGCCGACAAATTCATCTTCTGGTTCAATCCATTGACCTCCGAACCCGTTATCGGCCCGCTGCGCGCCTCGGTGATCTATGACCTGCCCATCTTTCTGGCCTATCTGTCCATCGTGCCGGGCATGGCGGTTTTTCTGGTGCGCCTGGAAACGGATTTTGCGGAACAGTACGACGCCTTTTACCGGGCAGTGCGCGAGGGCGACACCCTGGCCCACATTGAACGCGTCAAGGACAACATGGTCTATGCCGTGCGCCAGGGTATCTACGAGATCTTCAAGGTACAGGGTTTGACCGTCGCCATCCTCTTTCTGAGCGGTCCGATCATCCTGCAAGCCATCGGCTTTTCCCCTCTTTACATCCACCTGTTTTATGTCGATGTCGCCGCCGTGGGCATGCAGGTCGTACTACTGGCGATCATGAACGTCTTTTTTTACCTGGACAAACGCCGCATCGTGCTTGCCCTGAGCATTTTCTTCGCTGCGGTCAATGTCGGCGCGACCCTTGCCACCCAATACCTCGGCCCCTCATTCTACGGCTACGGTTTTGCCACAGCCGTAGCGCTCACCAGCGTCCTCGGGCTTGCCATACTCTCGCGCAAACTGGACCGCCTGGAGTATGAAACTTTTATGTTGCAGCGTTAGCAGCCTGTCGGACTTAGCAAGTAGCCTGGGTTGAGCGTTGTTTGCGAAACCCAGGACAGCAGGCACCTTTATTCCCCGAATTTCCCGTGATTGATTTCATCGGCCATACCCCAATCCAAGGGATAAACCCCGCGTTGTACAAAGCGGTGAAACGAGGAATGTGGCCAGCTGGCTGCACAAGATACATGACCGTGTTTAACCGGGTTGTAATGGATATAGTCGATACGCCGCGCCATGTCACGTTCGTCACTGTAAAGAAAAATTCATCATTCCGTTATGGCCCCGTAACACAAAATCGCCATCCTTTGCCAGGATACACAGGTATACATGAATGCTGCGGGTGCGGCCTT
>JACPOZ010000026.1 GCA_016191235.1 Gammaproteobacteria bacterium | reverse complement strand
TTGCTGGGTTTGAACCGGTATAAGTTCAACGAAATCAATGTTCCGAAAATTTAGTAGTCACTAATTACCGCATGCTAACCTACACCACCTTACAAGACAGACCACGAGAGTTTCTCGCTGTGACCGGACTGACACACGCAGAATTTATGCGTCTGCTCCCGGCGTTTGCCACTGCCTATGCTCTGCGGTATCCCGCAGAGAAGACGTTGGAGGGCAAGCCGCGCCAGCGGCGCGCCGGTGGCGGCGCCACCGGCCCCGTGCCCCAGACGGAAGATAAACTGCTGTTTATTCTCGTCTTCCAGAAAACCAACCCCTTACAAACCGTGCAGGGTTTGCAATTCGATCTGAGCCAACCCCAGACCAACTACTGGATTCATCACTTGCTCCCCGTCTTGCAACACGCCTTAGCCGCTCTCGGCGTGGTGCCGGAGCGCGACGCGAGCCGGGTCGCCACCAGCCCCCTGGCGCTTGAGGGAGCCCCCAATGGGGTCATCGACGGCACGGAGCGCCGTCGCCAACGTCCAACCGACGCCGCGCAGCAAAAGGAGCAGTACAGCGGCAAGAAGAAAACGCATACGGACAAGAACCTCGTGCTGGTCAACGAACATACGAACAAAGTGGTCTATCTGGGGCCGACGGTGGCCGGCAAAATGCACGACAAGAAAGCGGCCGATGCGGCACAGATTTGTTATCCACCCAACGCGACGCTGGGCAAGGACACGGGTTTTCAGGGCTATGAGCCGGCGGGAGTGCTGACCCGGCAGCCAAAAAAAAACCCAAAGGCCGGGAGTTGAGTGTGGAGGACAAGTTCCTCAATCACCTCATCTCCAGCGCACGCGTGGTCGTAGAAAACGTGCTTGCCGGGGTGAAACGGTGTCGGATTGTCAAAGATGTCTTGCGTCTGACCACAGAGGGCATCTCTGATCTCGTCATGGAGATTGCGTGTGGCTTGCACAATCTCCGCGTGCGTTGTCGTCACCCGTTCCCCACATTCGATGTGCTGAGCTTGCTCAGCTCTGGCTAAACCCGATAATGTCTAATCTCTATGCTAGCCTCAACGCCTGACCACAGGAAGGACAGAAATTGTCGCTACTCTCAAGGGGGGTACCACAGCTGCGACATG
>JACPOZ010000038.1 GCA_016191235.1 Gammaproteobacteria bacterium | reverse complement strand
TCAACGGCGCGGATTGATTTGCCCGGGAATCCGGCAGAGCACGGAGTTCCCGGGACATACGCCGCGACGCAGGTCGCTGGACGAACCCTGAGGCGGCAGCAGGGCACACCGGGACGGCAGCTCATCAGCCTCATGGCCCGGGTGAAGGACGGCACCGTCGAGGCCAAGGAAACTTACATGAAAGGCTTGAACAAGGCGCTCTTCGCCCCGCTCCTCAAACCCGGCGACCTCGACACCGGGCACTGGGCCCTTGTAGAAGCGGCTTTACGCCGCGATAAAATCAGCCTGTGCATCTCATCCTTAGTCATAGCCCAGAGGTCGGCGGCGGCTTCCGCAGTCCACTTATCGCTGCCCACAACGCTGCAATGCGGACAACAAAGCATGTTCAGGCTGCGGTCGCATACGTCTCGACGCGCACAAACTCCTTATTGGCGGATTGCGCAAAGCTCGGCATTCGCTGCGAAATCTGGTCACGCCATGACGAATCATTGCCCACTGCCCTGCCAGTCATGCAGTGGTTTCTCGGCCTGCCCGGAAATAATCTCTCCTGGCAGCTCGTCAGCTCACATTTCCACCCCAAAGTCATCTGGTGGCATGGGTATGGCGTTTACATTGGTTCAGCGAATCTCACCGACGCGGCATGGCACGCCAATTGCGAAGCGGGCGTGGTGATTCTCGAAAGCGAAATCGATGCCCAGGAATTGCGCGAGCCTCTCGTGGAGTTTTTCGCGGCGGTCCATTCACAGTCCGTCCAGCTCACGCGGGAGATTTATCAGCAGGCTGAAGCTCTTCGTGCCGCGCACATCGAAATGGAGAAGCTGCGCAAGAAGCTTGCGGCAGACTTCGCCGCCAGTGAGGCCGGAAAGCTTCTTTCGCGAAAGTCTCTTGCTGATTCGGGTGGCAAAGCAAAAGGACCGTCGCGGCGAGATGAGTTCCTCAAGGAGTGGCAGGGAACACTCACCACTCTTCGCAAACTTCAGGTTCAGGTCGCGGCAAGCCGACCACGCTGGGTGCCTCCGGACGCGGCTCCAGGTATTCAAGTCGACCAGTTCCTGCACGCCTACTACTACAGACGTGTCGAGTATAAGGTGGAGGAGTTTCATCTGAAAAACCGCGTTAACCCACAAGCCGCAGTAGATGCGGCCATCGACTGGTGGCGGAACACAGCCACCCCGCCCAGCTCTGAAGGAATCATTTTCCAAGACTGGGAGCCGCTGCACCGGCGAATGCTTACCCCTGAGCGCCTCGCGAATCTAAACGAGGAGGAGTTTGTCCAAGTCGCCCGTCGGAATCACTCGATCAATGGCTACGGCAAACACCGTTCGCCTGGTGAATTCGGCGAATTCGATAAGGAGACTGACGACCGCTTAGATTTAGAGCTCAAACTAGATCTTCACTGCCGGGAAGTTTACCACATGCGCAATCTCAGAGACTGGAACGCTCCGCAGCTCCTCCATTACTTGCTCTTCGACAGTTCTCCGGACCAAACCCCAACCCGGCTCTATCAGTGCGTCTATGATCCCGAGTATAAAATGCAGCACCTGAGCCTGAGCGCGCTAGGAGAATTCATAGGGTGGGGCCTTCCTGCTTACTTTCCTCCCAGAAATGACCGCACTAACAAGGCCCTTCGCGCGCTCGGCTTCGACGTAAAGGTCCGTAGTCCTAATCGCACCACGTAGGTCTCGTGATCAACTCCAACTCGGTCAGGCGCATGAGCGCTTCTGCAC
>JACPOZ010000010.1 GCA_016191235.1 Gammaproteobacteria bacterium | reverse complement strand
GCTCGCGGATCAGCGTGTCTTTTTCGGCAACAGTGAGGTGGTCAAGTATGGGTAAATCATTCATCGCCGAATTATCGCTTATGCCAACTATTTTTCAAACCAGAAATTGCATCGCTATTTTGGGGTACCTGAGTAGTTACATTACAATAAGTTATAAATACACCATCTATAACCCGCTATTGGCCCGCCAGGCCGCCAACTTGCCATGCATGCGCCGCACATGACTCCCCTCCCAGTAGACCTTACCGCACTGCGGGCAATAATAAAGGTGGCGAACCATTATGCGAGAACGATGCGGCACCTCACACCACAGCTCGGGCGGGGCCTCGATCAACGGTGTGTTGCACACCAAACAGCGTGTGAAGGGCCGGAACGTCCAGTCGATCCCAATCTGCCCGGTCAGTTCCCGAATGCAATCCTGCACCGTGTTGGAACGTAGCAGGATCACCACACCCGGCGCATCGCGGAATTCCGTGAGTTTGCGGTCGCGCGTGATCAACAGCCGCCCTTCGCGCACCGCCCGCTCAATGAGTTCCCGGTCGCGGACACCGTCAATGACAGTGTCATACCCCGCCGCGCGCAGCCAGCGCCCCAGGCGCTTGAGCATCTCGTCGCACAGGAACTTCATGGCGTTTCGATCAAGGCCCGCACCACCGCTGTCCAGGCGCGGGCCAGGTTATCCAGATTATAGCCACCCCCACCCAAGGCCAGGACGCGCCCCTCACAGCACTCCTCGGCGACCTCACACAACCGGGCCCCCGCATGGGCGTGGCTGGCAGGGGAATACCTCAGATTCGCCAAGGGGTCGCCTGCCAGACTATCGGCACCGCATTGCAGAATGATGAACTCAGGACGAGCATAGCGCACAAACGCCTCGATGCGCGGCCAGACTTGCAAAAAGGCCGAATCTCCGGCACCCGGCGGCATGGGAATATTGAGCTTGCTGCCCGCCGCCGCGCCGCGCCCGGTCTCATGCGCCGCGCCGGTGCCGGGAAAGAGATAACGGCCATCCTCATGGACATCCACGATGAATACCTGCGGATCGGCCTCATAGGCATAAAACACCCCATCACCGTGATGGGCATCGATATCCACATACGCGATGCGCCGCACACCGTAACCGCTGCGCAAGGTCTCTATCACCACGCCTATGTCGTTGAAGATGCAAAAACCCGTCGCGGCATCGCGTGCCGCATGGTGCAACCCGGCGATAGGGACGAAAGCGCGGCGGCAGGCTCGCTCCATGATGCGCTTCACGGCATCGACGGTGGAGCCTACTACATACGCCGCCGCTTCATAGACTCCGGAAAAAGCCGGTGTATCGCCATCATCAAACGTCCCCACGCCGCGCGCGGACATCGCCTTGACGCGCTCCACATGCGTATGGGTATGGAAGCGCTCGATCGCCTCCTGCGCCGCCATCACCGGCGCGCGGACGGTTACGCTGCCATCCAGGCCGTTGCGCATCATCTCATCCCAAAAGGCCTCCATCCGCCCGCCCCCGAAGGGATGGTCGCCGGGAAAAGCGTAGCGGGCGAGGCCTTCACCGAGATAGACACACACTCGGTTATCGTTTGCGATTGGCATCGGTTTATGGCCTCTCGCCGCCATGCAGGACGATCAGCGCCAACACAACGAGCGCGACCCCCACAACCAAAATCGCCGCCAATTGCTGGTCGATCTGATTCACTTCCTGTGCCAGTTTTACTAAAGTGCCCACCCTGCGCGCCCAAAAATCGATGACCATAAACAGAGGTTACAGTCAGCTCATAATCATCGCAAGAACCAAATAATGCAGATTTTCTGTGTTTTTTTCGTCCTTGACTAAAACAAGAAAGCCCGCGATTGCGGGCTTTCTGTACTCAACTAACGAGAAAACTCACGGACGGGCGTCAACACCTTCCCCCTCTTTCTTCACAGGCATCAGATTACTTCTGTCGACACCCAACCACATCACAATCGGACTGGCCACCAACACCGAGGAATAGATGCCGAACACAATGCCAATGGTGAGCGCCAGCGCGAAATAGAACAATGATTCGCCACCGAAAAACAGCATGGACAGCACCACCAGTTCCGTCATCGTGTGGGTGATAACGGTACGTGACATGGTACGGGTAATGGCGTTGTCGATGACCTCGGGAACAGACGCTTTGCGCATTTTGCGGAAGTTTTCGCGGATCCGGTCGAACACCACCACCGACTCATTCACCGAGTAACCAAGAATGGCGAGCACACCCGCCAGCACCGTGAGAGAGAACTCCCACTGAAAGAAAGCAAAGAAACCCAGGATGATAACAACGTCGTGCATGTTGGCGACGATCGCGGCAATCGAGAAACGCCATTCGAAGCGCATCGCGAGATAGGCCATGATGCCAGCGCACACCAACAGGAGTGCCAGCCCGCCACCCTCATACAACTCCTGGCCAACCTGCGGGCCAACGAATTCCACACGGCGACGCTCCACGCTGGCATCCTGCGTCTTGAGCGCGTGCATGATCTCATCGCTGAGCGTCGCCGAGGACATGTTCTGCTTTGCAGGCAGGCGGATGAGCACATCCTGGGTGGTGCCGAAGTTTTGTACTGTCACATCGTGATACCCTGCCCCTTGAAGCCCGGCACGAATATGCTGCACGTCTACGGCATGAGGGTAATGAGCCTCAACTATCGTGCCGCCAGTAAACTCGATGCTCAGGTTCAACCCGCGCATAAAAATGGCCCCGACCGCCAGCACAAACATCACGGCCGAGATTACCGTAGTAATGCGCGCATAGCGCATGAACGGAATATCATGCTTGATGCGGAAAAATTCCATCTAAACTATCCTCGAAATTAAATCGGCAGTTTGGCGAGCTTGCGCCCACCGTAAATCAAATTGACCATGGCGCGCGACACCATCACCGCGCTGAACATGGATGTCAGGATACCGATGCACAGCACCACCGCGAAGCCGCGCACCGGGCCTGAGCCCAGCAGGAACAGCGCGAAACCGGCGATTAACGTCGTAATGTTCGAATCCAGAATAGTACCCCAGGCGCGCTCATAACCAGCATGAATCGCCGCCTGGGGCGTATTGCCATTGCGCAGCTCCTCGCGTATACGCTCGAAGATAAGGACATTGGCGTCGATCGCCATACCTATCGTGAGCGCGATACCCGCAATACCCGGCAAGGTAAGCGTTGCCTGCAACACGGACAGAACCGACAGCAGCAACACCATATTCACAAACAGCGACACACTCGCGATGACACCAAAGACCCGGTAATAGACGCTCATGAAAATGGCGATAGCGGCGAAACCGATGAGTGTGGAGTTGAACCCTTTGGCGATGTTCTCCGCGCCCAGGCTCGGACCCACGGTGCGCTCCTCCACGATATCCATAGGTGCGGCCAGCGCACCTGCGCGCAACAGCAAGGCAAGATCGCGTGCTTCGTTGGAGCCGTCCAATCCGGTGATCTGGAAGCGTTTGCTGAGCGCCTCGCGGATGGTTGCGATATTGATGACCTCTTCAACCGTTTTCTTGGTCTTGACGGCTTTGCCGTCGACCATACGCGTCTCGGTCTTGTTCTCGATGAACACCACGGCCATCGGCTTGCCGACATTGTCCTTGGTGATGTTATACATCATCTTGGAGCCCTTGCCGTCCAGCGAAATAAACACTGCTGAACTGCCATCGCGCTGATCAAGACCCGAGGAGGCATCGGTAATATCCTGCCCGGTAATGATCACGCGCTTCTGGAGCAGCACAGGGGCGCCCTTGCGCTCTTTATAGAGCTTGGAGCCAAGCGGCACACGTCCGGCCACGGCGTCCTGGACATTGTGCTCTGTATCCACCAGCCGGAATTCCAGGGTGGCGGTAGCGCCCAGAATATCCTTGGCGCGCGCGGTATCCTGGACACCGGCCAGCTGCACGACAATGCGGTCGGCACCCTGCTGCAGAATCACCGGCTCAGACACGCCCAGTTCGTTAACGCGGTTGCGCAGGGCGGTGATGTTCTGCTGCACGGCGAATTTGCTTATTTCAAGCTTCTCTTTTTCGCTGATCGAAACCAGCAGATAGTATTCGCCGCTGCGCTCCTCATCCTTGATAACTAAACTCGGGTACTCCTTCTTGATTGTATTGAGGGCCTGGTCACGCTCCTCCGCATCACGGAATTTGACTTCCAGGCTACCGGTGTTTTGCCGCGCCACGGTCAAGTAACGCAACTTTTTGTCGCGCAGCAAGGTGCGCACCTCACCAACATAGCGCTCCTCCGCCTGAGCCAGTGCAGCCACGGTATCCACCTGCATCTGGAAGTGCACGCCGCCGCGCAAATCCAGCCCCAGATACATCGGTGCGGCAGCCAGGGAGGTAAGCCAGCCGGGGGTGGCGGGCGCAAGGTTCAGGGCCGTTATATAGTCATCACCCAGCGCTGCGGAAACCGCGTCCTTGGCTTTGAGTTGGTCATCGGTATTGGAAAAGCGCACCAGCAGGCTGCTCGCCACTGCCTCGATCGGCTGCGAGGCAATCCCGGCCTGCCTGAGGGTATCCTGCACTTTGGTGCGCGTGGACATGTCGATGGGAGTGCCGCGGCTCGACGATATTTGCAGCGCCGGATCCTCACCATAGAGATTGGGCAACGCATACAACGCGCCGACGGCGAGCACCGCCAGAATCAGCAGGTATTTCCACAGGGGATACTGATTAATCATGAATCATCCTTCCGGCCAGCAACACTCAAAATAACGGGATAGCAAAACAAGGCAGGCGGTTTTACACCTTATGATTTATAGGTTCCCTTGGGCATCAAGGCAGTGATGGCACTACGCTGTACCTTGATTTCAACGCCATTAGCGACTTCGAGAGTAACAAAGCTCTCATCAATGCGGGCGATCTTCCCCAGTAGGCCACCAGTGGTGACCACTTCGTCGTTTTTCGCCAGCGCCTCGGTCATTTTTTTATGTTCCTTGGCGCGCTTCATCTGCGGGCGGATCAACAGGAAATAAAACACCACGAAAATCAGCAGCAGGGGAACAAATTCCATAATGCTGGGTGTGCCAGCGGCGGCGGGGGCAGCTTCGGCCCAGGCATCGGAGATGAAAAAACTCATACAGTTTCCTTCTTTATCTTAAAGTTTTGGCTTGCAGGCTTCGGGTTGTTCAGCTATGACCAGAGACCCATAACTGGCTATTATTGCACAGCCGGTACGTTTTGCGCGCGTCTGACATAAAACTCGGCCACAAAGTCATGCAATTTACCCTCACTGATGGACGCGCGCAGGCCGCGCATCAGTTCCTGATAATAATAAAGATTGTGAATGGTATTGAGCCGCGCGCCCAGGATTTCGCGGCACTTATCAAGATGGCTCAGATAGGCGCGGCTGTAATTGCGGCAGGTATAGCAACCGCACGTCTCGTCCAGCGGCCGGGTATCGTTGCGGTAAGCGCTGTTGCGGATGCGAATCTCGCCGCCATGCACGAACAGGTGGCCATTGCGGGCGTTGCGCGTGGGCATCACACAGTCGAACATATCAATGCCGCGCCGCACCGCCTCCACAATATCAGCGGGCGTGCCCACCCCCATCAGATAGCGAGGCTGCGCCGCCGGCAGACGAGGAACGGTATGTTCCAGGACACGTTCCCGGTCCTCCTTGGGTTCGCCCACCGACAGGCCGCCAATCGCGTAACCATCAAAGCCGACATCCAGCAGGCCCGCTGCCGAGGCCTCACGCAACGCAGGGTACATGCCACCTTGCACAATGCCGAACAGCGCAGCGGGGTTGTCGCCATGCGCCTCACGGCTGCGTTTCGCCCAGCGTAGCGACATCTCCATAGAGTCGCGCGCCTGCTGTTCGGTAGCAGGATAGGGCGTGCATTCATCGAACACCATCACGATATCCGCCCCCAGCGCACGCTGCACAGCCATGGAACGCTCCGGATCGAGAAACACCTTGTCGCCATTCACCGGCGAACGGAATTCCACACCCCGCTCTGTTATTTTTCTCATCTCACCCAGGCTAAAAACCTGAAACCCGCCTGAATCGGTGAGGATCGGCCCCTCCCAGTGCATGAAGCGGTGCAGATCGCCGTGCATGCCGATTATTTCAACGCCGGGACGTAGCATCAGGTGAAAGGTGTTGCCGAGAATGATTTCGGCACCGGTCTCGCGCAGCTCTTCGGGGGTCATAGCCTTGACGGTGCCATAGGTGCCCACCGGCATAAAGGCGGGCGTTTCTACCGTGCCGCGCTCAAATATTAAACGACCACGCCGCGCGGCGTGGTCGGTATGCAATAGTTCAAATTTCATGGGCTGTGATTATAGCCGGATTTTTGATAGAGTTCCTTTTTTAGCCCGAATGTTTCATAAATTCGCGTGATGATCGCGCAGGATTTTGATTGATAGGGAAATTTTGTGAGGAAGCGCCGTAGTTATTCATACGGCCTACTGAGCATTGTTCCATGGCAATCAAAAGACCAGCGAGCGCGCGCGAATTTATGAAACATTCGGGCTAGCTCATGCAGAAACGCTCAGGCGCAAAGACAGGATTGCTTGCAAGTCAATTCATGTTGTTTGCCGTTTAATCCCAATGGAGTTTTTCAGACTTGACCAAAAAAAAGACAGCGACCCCGCCCGATTTTGAGTCGGCGCTCAAAGAGCTGGAAGCCCTGGTGGGCCGCATGGAGCAAGGCGATATCTCCCTCGAAGAGTCGCTCGCCTGCTTCGAGCGCGGCATCAACCTGACCCGCACTTGCCAGCAATCCCTCAAAGAAGCGGAGCAAAAAATTCAAGTATTAATCGAAAAGGACGGACAGCCGGAACTGCAACCGTTCGCCAATGAAAACTAACGACTTCAAGGGCTGGCTTGCAGCCTGCCAGGAACGTGTCGAGAAAAACCTCGACCGCTGGCTGCCGGCGGCCACGATTCACCCCGCACATCTACACGAAGCCATGCGCTATGCCGTGCTGGGCGGCGGCAAGCGTATTCGCCCTTTGCTGGTATACGCCACTGGCGGCGCATTAGGCGTGGAGAATACCGCACTCGACGGGCCAGCCTGCGCCGTGGAACTGATTCACGTCTATTCGCTGGTGCATGATGATCTGCCCGCCATGGATGACGACGATCTACGGCGCGGCAAACCCACCTGCCACAAGGCGTTTGACGAACCCACCGCAATCCTCGCCGGCGATGCCCTGCAAACCCTGGCCTTTTATGTCCTCGCCCATGACCCCGCCATTCAGGCGAACACCACGGCACGGCTGAAGATGATTGAGACTCTGGCGCTGGCCTCCGGCTCGCGCGGCATGGCGGGCGGACAGGCCATCGACCTGGCCGCCGTGGGGCGCACGCTGACGCTCGGGGAGCTGGAAGACATGCACATCCACAAGACCGGCGCCCTGATCCGCGCCAGCGTGGCACTCGGCGCGCTCAGTAAACCGGAGATTGGCCCCGATATTTTCAACCGCCTCGATCGCTACGCCAAGTGCATCGGTCTGGCGTTCCAGATCCGCGATGACATCCTCGACATCGAAAGCGACACTGCAACCCTCGGCAAAACCCAGGGTGCGGACATCGCCCGCGACAAGCCCACCTATCCCGCCCTGCTTGGCATGGCAGAGGCCAAGCAGCGCGCCAGGGACCTCCACCAGGAAGCACTGGACTGTCTCGGCACGCTCGGCGAGCGCGCCGATCCGCTGCGCGGGATTGCAGGATATATAGTAGAGCGGATCAGCTAACCCAATCCTGCATTTGTACCGCCCGACGCGGTGCTTTTTCGTTTTGTCATCAAAATGTCATAATTTCGTCATAAATTTGTCATGGAAATGCCATTAAAATTTCATCCGTTGTTAACAATTGTTCATGAAGGGGAAGCCCGCCATGCAACAAGGCGATACCATAACTGGAGGAAAGATAACAGTGAATACAACCAAGATATCCTATAGAAAGCGGCGCAACAATCCCTCCAGACACCGCGCAGGCATGGCGCTGTCTGTCGGCCTGCTGCTTGCCGCAATGCAGGTGCCGGCGCACGCGAATGAGGCCGTTTCCGATTTAATAAAGACCCTGAAGGAAAAAGGCGTACTGAGCAATGAAGAGTATGGCCAGATCAAGGACACTCTCAGGGAGATCAAGCAAAACGAAGCCGAAGCCAAGCGCGGCGAACTAAAGCCGGTATTCAAGGATGGTATTGCCATCGAATCCGCCAGCAAGGATTTCAGCCTTTCCCTCACCGGCCGCGTGCATGCCGATTATCGTAATTACCTGGGCAATGACGGCATGACTGCCGACACCTTCGAGATGCGTCGCGCCCGTGTTGGTGCCAAGGCCAAATTCTATGACCGCTACGAAGTGCAAGTGATTGGCGAATTCGGAGCGGGTGGCGCGGCACTCGACATCGCTCACCTGGATGCCCTGTGGTGGCCGAAACTGGGCTTACGTTTTGGACAGTTCAAAATGCCGATGGGGCTTGAGCAGCTTACCAGCTCCAACTTCATTGACTTCCAGGAACGCTCCCTCGCCGATCAACTGGTACCCGGCAAGGAAATCGGCGCAATGGCATTCGGCGAGATCACCAAGGGCGTCAATTATGGCCTGGCACTATCGAACGGGCGTGGCATAAACAACGCGGAGCTTTCGACCATCGCGACCATCGACTCCACCACCAGCCAGAACAACGCCAAGGCCGACAAGATGGATGTGATTGGCCGTATCACCGCCAATTTCGCCGAAATCCTTAAACAGAAGGATGCCGTCTATCACGCAGGCCTGGCCTTTTCCAAGGGCGAGCAGGCCCCCGGCGATGGCACATTGCGCGCCCGGTCGCAAGCCAGGGGCGCCAGTTTCTTCCAGACTGCAACTTTCGATGGCGAGAACTTTGATCGCACGCGCTATGGTCTCGAAGCCGCGCTCGCGCATGGGCCAGTCAAATTCCAGGCGGAACACTTGACCGCCAACTATCAGGGCAATAGCAAGGCTGGTGTCAATTTTGACCGTGACATCAACGCCTGGTATGCCTCGCTCAACTGGATGATCACTGGCGAGAAATATGCTGACAGTTACAAGGCCGGCGCATTTGGCCGCATCCGCCCCAACACCAATTTCCAGCCCGGATCGCTGGCCGAAGGCTGGGGGGCCTGGCAAGCGGGGCTACGCTTCACCGAGTATGATGCCTCCGATTTTGCTGCCGCCAATGCCGTCGGGACCGGGCGCCTAGCTACTGCCTCTGCAACGACCGCTTACACCAACAAGGCAGGCGCATGGACCGCGGGTGTCAAATGGATCGTCAATCCCAATACGAGCTTTATGCTGAACTATGTACAGACCGACTTTGACACCCCGGTCACCGTCAATGGCGTCACCAGCAAGAGTGAAAAAGCCGCTACACTGCGCGCTACGTTTGATTTTTAAGGCAAACCTATCCTAACCATTGAGGCAACACGCATGTTAAATAGATCCATCAGGAAATCGATAGCCATGACCGCCGTTCTGGGTGGCCTGTCGAGCTTGTCAATGACGGCTGTCGCTGTGCCCACTATCAAGGCCGACGGTTCCAGCACCGTTTTCCCCATCACCGAAGCGGTCGCCGAAGAGTTTCAGAAAGCCAAGAAGGGTACGGTCCGCGTCACTGTGGGCATCTCCGGCACTGGCGGCGGATTCAAGAAGTTCTGCCGTGGCGAAACCGATATTCAGGATGCCTCGCGCCCGATTCTGGCTGGTGAAATGGAATCATGCAAAGCGGCTGGCATCCAATACATGGAACTGCCCGTAGCCTATGACGCCCTCACTGTAGTGGTCAACCCCGAAAATAGCTGGGTAAAAAGTATGACCGTGGCCCAGCTCAAGAAGATGTGGGAGCCAAGCGCGCAAGGCAAGGTCAGCAAATGGAACCAGATCGACCCCTCCTGGCCCGACGCACCGATCCGCTTGTTCGGCGCGGGTTCCGACTCCGGCACTTTCGATTATTTCACCGAAGCTGTCGTAGGCAAGGCTAAATCCAGCCGTGGCGATTACACCGCCAGCGAGGATGACAACGTGCTAGTACAGGGCGTCATACGCGACAAGAACGCACTGGGTTACTTCGGCTATGCCTATTATGCCGAAAATGCCAGCAAACTGAAGGCGGTACCCATCGCAGTGCGGGAAGGAAAGCCCGCTGTCGCGCCCGGCCCCAACACGGTGATAAATGGCAGTTACCAGCCGCTGTCGCGCCCGATCTTCATTTATGTCAACGCAAAATCCATCCAGAAGCCTGAAGTCAAGGAGTTCGTTGAGTTCTATCTGAAGAATGCCGCCAGCCTGGTCAAACAGGTAAGTTACATCCCGCTGTCCGTCACTGACTACAATCTGGTGCTGGAAAATGTCAACAAGCGCAAGCTGGGCAGCCTTTTCGGTGGCGTACCCGAAGTGGGTGTAACCATTGATGAACTGATGCGGCGCGAAGGGAAGCTGTAATTGGCTTTTTATTTCTAATCGCCTCACTCACCCTCTCTCCGTGCGGAGAGAGGGTTTTTTATTTCGGAGAGCCGGAAAAACTCTTCCCTGAATTTTTGATTAGTGGTGAGAGGGTATCACTTCATCATTTGACATTTTCAATACCCAACTGCATCGCGCGCTTTGAAAAAGATTCATCAGTAAGGCCAACATTCACTTTGATGTCGGTGATGGTCAACAGGGTCTTGTTCCCCGTTTGAATATTCGTTCCCATCACCTCTTCCCACACCCAGGCATCACCAATCTTTTTCCATTTGGTGAATTGCTGTTTTTGTAATTTATTGCGTTCGTCATAATAATCAATGCGCAACGGCAAGAAATTTTCCTTTGATATCCATCGCACAACCTTTCCATAAGGATAAAACTCCCCACCGCCTTTCTTGGGGATGCTCTCTATGACATGGCAAGCAACACCTTCCATGGTTTCGGATGGCAATAATTGATGCGTGTCATCATCGGGATTTCGTGGCACAAGATCGAATTGCCTCAATTCCGACTTTGAAAATTCCTCTTCTTTGGCATGTTTCGGCCCAGTATGGCTCAATCTTCTAACCATGCGCAGTTCGGGCAGATATATCCACTCATCGTCGTTTTTATTGAGCTCTGGCTTATAAAAAATCCCTAAATAAGAGACACCTTTGGCATCGGGAGGAAAATCACGGAACATTATGACCTTTGTGTCGACATCACTTGCTCCCTGGAATTTTTTCCACGCCATGGAGTACGCCAGCTTTTTCTCCAGATCTCCTTTTTCCTGAAAAATAAAGGTGATTTTCGACAGGGAATCATCCCCGCCATAGACTGCGAAGGACTTCTTCATGACGGCATCGGCAGAAAGCTCTTCCGCATGGGCGGTAGCTGCGATAGATGAGAAGAGAAAAATAATAATGCCCAGCCATCCCGTCAAAACATTCCTGCTATTCATCGCAAAATCCCTCTCTAATGGACGTTCACCCCACACAACCGCCAATAAGATACGTTACCATGCCCGCCCCGCCGCCAATCAGCATCATGCGCAGCCCACTTAACCAACCGCGCTTACCGGTAAACAGACTCAACAATGCGCCTACAGAAAACAAAGCGGCGCCTGCCAATGCCGCCGCCACAAACAACGCGTTTTTTCCGGCGCCAAATAAAAATGGCAACAGCGGCACTATGCCGCCTGCCGCGAACGCCAAAAATGAGGACATCGCCGCGCCCCATGGAGAACCCAAGTCATCTGGATTCAAGCCCAGCTCTTCGCGTGCTAGCGTGTTCAAGGCATGCCCCGGGTCTTGCATCAAGTCTTGCGCAATGCGGCGCGCCTCATCCAGCGGCAGGCCGCGTGCGTTATAGATCAGCGCCAGCTCTTCTGTTTCTTCGTCAGGATATTCCTCAAGTTCTTCCCGCTCCAGCCCGATTTGGTACTCAAACAACTCACGTTGTGAGTGCATGGAAATATATTCGCCTGCCGCCATGGAAAACGCACCCGCCAAAAGGCCGGCAACTCCCGATAACAAGATGATTCTGGAATCGCCAGATGCACCTGCAATCCCCATGATCAGGCTGGTATTCGACACTAATCCATCGTTCACGCCGAATACTGCTGCACGCAGGTTGCCGCCAGAAACACGGCGGTGCTTGCCCTCCATCTCTGCCGCTGAAACAGGCATTGGATGACCTATAACACCGGAGCCATATACGGATACCCCACGCACCTTCATCGCCGCCAGTACCGGGCGCACCGCGCGCGGCCCCAATCGCCGAACAAGCTGCCTCACCAGGTGCGCCCGCAGTGAGAGGCGAAAGATCGGGACTATAGCACCCGTCTCACGGATACGCCGCTCCCACAGCAGCGCCCTGCGACTCTGCGGCATCCGCTAACGTGGTGAACAACATGCTTTTTCGAATATCAGGTTCGGCCTCGGCCACTGCGCGGTACAGCCAGGCCGATTGTTTTTCCTCACGCCAGCTTTCAATGATAAACATGTTTCGAATCTCGATGTTTACGGCGGCGTCAACACATCCAGCGGCCAGCGCGGCGTCGCGGAAAATGCCAGCGGCTCGGTCTGCCCTGCCTGGATACGCCGGCAACCGGCATAGGCAATCATCGCACCGTTGTCAGTACAAAACTCCAGGCGCGGATAAAAAATCTGCGCGCCCTCCTCATCCGCAATTCTCCCCAAATGTTCACGCAACGCGGTATTGGCACTCACGCCGCCGGAGACCACCAAACGCACCAGGCCGGTCTGCTGGAGTGCGCGCCGGCACTTGATAGCCAAGGTATCCACCACGGCATCTTGAAAGGCACGTGCAATGTCGGCGCGGGTCTGATCATCATCTCCCTGCGTCTGTAGGCTGTTTACCGCGAAGGTTTTGAGGCCACTGAAACTGAAATCCAGGCCAGGTCGATTAGTCATCGGGCGCGGAAAATGAAAACGTTTTGAATCACCCCTCTGCGCCAGATGCGCCAGGGCCGGACCGCCCGGATACCCCAGCCCCAGCAGCTTGGCGGTCTTATCAAAAGCCTCACCGGCAGCATCATCCAGCGACTCCCCCAGTATGGCGTAACGTCCCACGCCATCCACACGCACCAGTTGGGTATGGCCGCCCGACACCAGCAGCGCAACAAACGGGAACTCAGGGGGATTATCTTCCAGCATCGGGGCGAGCAAATGCCCCTCCATGTGGTGTATGGCAACTGCGGGCACTCCCCAGGCCCAAGCCAGACTGCGCCCCACCGCCACCCCCACCAGCAACGCGCCGACCAGCCCAGGACCCGCAGTATAGGCAACGCCACCGACATCGTCCGGGCGCGTGCCCGACTGGGCCATTACCTGCCGCAGCAAGGGCAATACCTTGCGCACATGATCGCGCGAGGCCAGCTCCGGCACCACCCCGCCGTATTCCGCATGCAGCGCAATCTGGCTGTGTAGCGCGTGTGCCAGGAGGCCACGCGCTGAATCGTATATGGCGACACCCGTTTCGTCGCACGAAGTTTCAATACCGACAACACGCATCCGTTTTTCCTGTTCCGCCCACTCATTCCACCCAACGATCACGCAAATCTTTCGCAATCATCCGTTAAGATCATATATACTTTTCAGGTTTAAGGGCCTGAAAATACCAGGGAAACATCCTGGCGACGCCTCTCTCCGAACCATGAAGAACCTCCTATGATACAGGCAAGCGGTTTAACCAAGATATTCCCTTCCGGCACCAAGGCCGTGGATGAGCTAGATCTCCACGTAAAAGAAGGGGAGATCTTCGCCCTGCTCGGCCCGAATGGCGCGGGAAAAACCACCACCATCCGCATCTGCTCAACGCTCTCCGGCTTTGACGCCGGGAACGTGCGGGTAGCGGGCTATGACGTAGACAGAGATCCTGAAAAGGTCCGCGAATCCATCGGCGTCGTCGCGCAGCAGACCGGCATCGACTATTTTCTCACCGGGCGCGAGAACCTTGTGCTGCAAGGCCATCTCTACCGCATGAAAAAAACCGACATCCAGGCACGGGTAGAAGAGCTTGCCGCCTATTTCGAGCTAAAAGACAGCCTGGACCAACTGGTCGCCACCTATTCCGGGGGCATGCGCAGAAAGCTGGATATCGCCACAGCACTGATCCATCGCCCCAAAATCGTGTTCCTTGATGAACCGACGCTAGGGTTGGACATCAAGAGCCGCAAAAACCTGTGGGCCTACATTGAAAAACTGAACCGTGAACTGGGCCTCACCATTTTATTGACCACCCATTACCTGGAAGAGGCGGACAAACTCTCCCATCAGGTTGCCATTATCAATGCAGGCAAAATACGCATCACCGGCACGCCGGAGGAATTGAAAACCAGTATCCACGGTGATTCCGTGCAACTGACCTTCGAGCAGAATGACGCTCAAGTCGGCGCCTTCGCCCACACATTGAAAAACCAGCCAGAAATCAAGGATACCGTGTGGCAAGGCAACAAACTGCACATTTACGTTGAAAACGGCGCGGCCAGCGTGCCGCACATCGCCCTTATCGCGTCACAACAGGGCGTTCACATCAAGACATTGTCCCTCTCCCGCCCGACACTCGACGATGTATTCCTGAAATACACCGGCAGCAGCCTGGAAGAAACCAAGGAAGATACCGGGCAAGAATGGTGGATGCAGTGGGCCGGCAAAGGCGGGGGCGGCAACTGGCAGAAAAAATGGGGCGGCGGGCAGGAAGACGCCAGTGACGACAACTCCAATCCCAAGGATACTGAAACACCAGAAGCGGCCTCTTCATCCCCAGCACAAGCATGGACCAAGGAAGAAATGGCAGAATGGTGGAAAAACAAGGGCCAACCCAGCGGCGTCTCCGATACCGTCCCAGACAACGTGGAAGCCGCCTCGCCCTCCGCGCAACCCATAAATCCAGCACAGACATGGACCAAAGAAGAAATGGAAGGGTGGTGGAAGAATCAGGGTCAATCCAGCGATATCCCTGCAACCCCTGACAACACCGCTCCACCCCGTCAGGAAGCCGCGCCATCCTCTGTACAACCCACGAACCCAGCACAAACATGGACAAAAGAAGAAATGGAGGAATGGTGGCGCAACAAGGGACAATCTCCATGGCCTGCCGACAATAGCAATCAGTGGGGCGGCGCTCCATCGAACAACACCGGGGAAAACCAAGACTCCGGCAAAAAAGGCTAACAACTTTCCTTGTTCCTTATGCTATATCCATCCCATCATACACATTAGGGTAAACATCGTGCTCGCGGATACATGGTACTTATTTGGTAAATACATGAAGATCACCATCAGAATGCCCTGGTGGTCGCTCTTCACCCTTATTCAACCGCTGATCTGGCTGGTAATCTTCGGCCAGCTTTTCAAAAACATCTCCCAGCTCCCCGGCTTTCCAGCCAACAGCTACGTCGATTTCTTTGTCCCTGGCGTGCTCATCATGACCGTCCTGTTCGGATCGTCCTGGTCCGGGGTTAGTCTTTTAAGAGAGATCACAGCGGGCACCATCGACAAAATGCTCGTCGCGCCGGTATCGCGCACCGCCATAGTCCTCAGCCGGGTATTGCACTCGGCTGTCCAGGTGCTCGCCCAAACACTGATCATCCTCGCCGTATCCCTTGCGATAGGCGCAGCCACCAGCATCAATCCACTGTATATCAGCATGGCCATGCTGATCATCTTTCTGCTGGGAGTAGGATTCGCCGCTCTGTCCAACGGCTTTGCCATCATGCTGCAACGCGAGGAACCGCTGGTCATGATAGGCAACCTGATGACCCTGCCGCTGATGTTCTTCTCCACTGCGCTCATGCCAGAAAACTTCATGCCCGACTGGATCGGCTATGTTGCTGCCATCAACCCAATCAATTACGCCGTAGAAGCAGTGAGGGCGGTATTAATCGGAACACCCGACTTCGGCGTATATGGGAAGGGCCTGCTGGTACTGCTGGTGTTTGCGGGAGGCACACTAGCCTGGGCCGTGAGTGCGTTTAATTCTTTGCGGGAGTAATTCTCTCCCAAGGGAATAAGCCCCGCTAAAAAGACAAGGTTAGGCCAGCGCTGAGAAGAGATTTGGAATAATCTCCCAGCGCCCTGCTTTGCACACCGATGAGTTCTGTCGCATTCAGGATAAACCCTACAGGAAGGTTCGAGTTGTTATGTTGAAACGAATAACTGGCGAACACCCTCAGCTTGTCGTTGATCTCATAATTCAAACTCAGGGAGAGCGAATTAAACACATTGGTTCGGCGTTGCTGGAAATTGGTCACCGAATCGGGATTGCTGTAGAAGTTAAAAGCAAGGTTGTACGTTGCGTTAGCAGACATTTTTGCTGAAAGCGACTTGTCAAAACGCAACGTAGCGCTATGACCACGAAAGGCGTAGTCGCGCCCTTCCTCCCGCGTATTACGGTTATCGCTATAATCATAGCTCACTAAAAACGACCGCCCAAGTCCCAGGCTCTGATTAAACGATAATCCTAATGAATACGTCACGGAATTAAAAAAACTACTGGCAAGGCTCGCAAAGTCGCGATAAGAGAGATTTAGCCTCGCCATGGACGGTGCGCTTTTTTGTTCCCCAGCTGCCGCAAACCTCCCCAACACAGAGGGCATGGTAAAGCGCCATATGGCATCAGAATAGAGATGATTCCCGAGACTGACTCTCTGTTCATTGAGCAAACCGGAGATATCACTACGCGTCCCACCCAGCGTCACACTCCTGTCACCGCCCCCCCAAGTAACAAACGGACTAATATCTATTCTTGTAAAATCTGACTGCGAAAAATGATAAATCATGTAAGCGGGATTAACCGTCAAGCCACTTCTGAGATTCCTGCTCAACTTATAGCGGTAGATCATATTCAGTGAAATATTGGATATATATTCATAAAATGGCGCAGCCTTACTCAGATTACTATTATTATCATAAGCCAACGAGGAGCTCATGTTATAGGTAAACCCGTTGATTTTTCGCTCAATCCCCAGGATTTTTTTCTCGGCAGTATCCACCAGCGGACTGGTTCCGCCATTCTGCGCTATAAATCTGTACTCCTTCAACGCATCTTCTTCGCGGTTGGAGTTTTCATAAAGCAGGGCAAGGTTGCCACGCGCCCCAAGATTATCGGGGTTCAGGCTAATAATCTGTTGATAGGTCCGCTCCGCTTCATCTAGCTCACCTTTTCGCGACTGAATCAACCCCGTATAAAACAAGGCAATCGAGCCTCTTGGATTCTTCTGCAGGAGATCGTCAAAATGTCTCTTTGCAAGGTCAATCTTATCTTTCGCGTACAAGTCCCTTGCCACAGCCAATTGCAATTTTTCCCTAACCCGCTCTGCCTCCACAGGCTCGGTTTCCAGCATAACTGCCTTGCTGTATGAGGCGACCGCCTTTTCATACAACCCCTTGTCATCCTGAATCAATCCAACATAGTAATGAGCCTTGGCATGATCGGGATTAATGCGCACCGCATGTTCAAATTCACGAAGCGCCTCCTCCCTCAACATCTGCCTTGCGTAGAGCACCCCCAAGTTAAAATGCGCGGCAAAATCATTAGGGTTGGCCACCAAAGCCTTTTTATAACCCTCCAGCTCATCCGCCAGCTTGCGCGCCTCGGTCAGCTTCACGCCAAAAGTCTCCTGCATATTGCGCAGAATGGCTGCAGCCTGCTGGCCAAACGGGGTATTGGCTCCCATGGAAACCACCGCCTCCAGCTCCCTGGAACTCTCTACAAATTGGTTTGCCTCCATATAAATCACGCCAAGCCGTAATCGCGCTTCCAAATGGCGCGGCTCGATCTCCAGCAACTTCTTGAAGGTAGCGACCGCTTCATCCGGCTGCTTTAATTCTCGGTAAATCGTTCCTATATTGAAAAGGGCCATCAACTCATTCGGATCAATGGCCAAGACCCCTTGAAACTCTTTTAACCCTCCCTGGAGATCTTTCTTTTCGAGCAACTGAACCCCTTTTATAAGCCCAAGCCTGACCGTGGCCCTGCGTCCAACATCACTTCCCGGCTCAAGTTTAATGGCCCGTTTTAATTGTTCTATAGCAAGCGGAATTTTGCCGCTTCTTTCATAAACCCTGGCAAGATAGAAATGAGGCGTTGCGCTACCGGGCAACAGGTTCGCCACCTGTTTAAAGACCCCCTCGGCATCATCCAGGTGATTAAAGTTAAAGAACGCCAATCCGACGGCATGCAAAATACGCGGATCATCGGCATAATCCCTACGCAATATGGCTGCCAGAGCCAAAGCCGCATCAACATCGCCAGCCTCCGCATACTGCCGTATCTGGATCAGATAAAGGCTTTTCTCAGCACTCCTGGCCTCCTCCGTTCCTGCCGACTTGGACATGATGAATTTATATTCCTTCATCGCCTCATCCAACCTGTTCAACTGCTCGTAAGCAAGCGCAAGCGATACACGCACTTTCATATTTCCGGGCGCAAGCATTGCGCTTTTTTTTATGTATTCCACCCCATCATTCGGCTGGTTTTTGCGCATGTAAATAACACCGATGTAATAAACAACCTCGGCATTTTCGGGGGCGATTTTGATTATGGAATTAAAACTATCCAACGCACCGTCCAGATCGCCCTTGTCCATCCGGGCCTTGCCATTCAATATGGCTTGTTCGAGTCCGGCTGATTCTGAAGGTGCTTTTCTGGTGTCAGGCGCCGGTGGTTGTTCCGCAGCAAGGGCAATATGCGCCTCGTGGAGCAATAAGAGATCAAACAAAACAAACAGCAACAGCCCTTTATTCACGTAACGATCACCCTGACTGTGCGTTCTTGCTGAAGATTTTGCATGACAAAGCCATTAACTTTTCCCTGTTAATATGTTTTTTGTTTTTCTTCATTATCCACAGCTAATAATAAATGTTGACCTTGAATAACGCTTTCCACCCATCAAAAGAGAGCCTTAGCTTTTGATAGCCCGACCCATCTTGTGCCTGATATTCAAGATTGCCGTCTTCAGCATCAGAAACATTGTTTTCCCGAGGGTTGGGCCGTGAAGGGGCATACATAACCACGCCATCAGTGGGTAAAAAATCGCTTTTGAGATTATTATTTCTAAATGTAAACTTCCTGAGGCCATAGCTATAGCTTGTCTCAAACCCAAGCGACAGCCACTTTTTTAAGAAAATCTCCCCGCCAATCCCCGGCTGCAGCATAAGGATTCCTGTAGCTTTCGATTCAATAATAAAAATCTTTTTGAATGTTGCGGCCGGACCATCCAGATACAGGAACACCCAGTCTTCCCGATAGCCGACATCAAAAATTTCGTGCAGCGACAACCGGAAATACAGGTTGTATTTATCAGGCACGCTTATCGCGTTGTGTTTCAAGCCCAGAAAAAACTCATTGTAGGAAAACGCAGCCCTTCTATCGTTTCTAACCGATGGAAGGTTTCCGTCTGGGTCCGTATATCCCTGGATAGGAAACCTTCCATTGACTGTCGACTCCGATGCACCTTCCCACGTACTTCCCCCAATCAAGAATGAATTTTTATTATCGAGCTTCCATTGAAATTCAACACCCGCCAGAGGGGCATAGTTGATGCTGGGCAAGGGGTTTCTGAAATCAAGAACGTCAGTTCTAACGGGCGCATCCCGCACAATTATATCGGCCTGATACGTGAGCGGCGCCTTGAACAGGCCTTCGTTCAACACCTTGAGGCTAGGGGCATGAATACCAAGCACGGGAGAAAAACTCCATCGATACTCATCCTGCTTGGCATAGGCAGTATCGCAAAACGTCGCAACACCCGCCAGGCATGGCATACATAGCAAAAAAACTCTGCGCATCACGCCTCTACGCAACACCTTTGGACATTCCTTGAGCAGGGCGCGGCTTGAGGTAGGAAAACACCACGGGCAGAGCCATCAGGGCCGCCAAACAACTCACCACCATGTAGGCGGCGACAAAATATCCCAGCTTCTGGTTGGGAGGGAATTGGGAAAAGAACAACACCAAAAACCCGACCGTAACAATCACCGCATTAAACACAATGGTCTTACCGACACTGCGCAGCGTACCCAGCGTAGCACTCCGATGGTCATTTTCTTTTTGCCGCTCGCGGCGATAACGGAACATATAATGTATTGCATAATCCACACCCACGCCGATCGCAACGCCCGTCGCGAGCGTCGTTGAAACGTCGATGGGGATACCCATGAAGCCAGCGCACCCCGCAATCAGCACGGTCGCAAGCGTAACGGGAACGATGGTCACCAGCCCCATTGAGAAAGACCGGAACAACAGCGCCGCAAGCAGGAATATGCCCAACTTTGACAGCACAATCGCCATACCCTGCCCCTTAATCAGCAGCTCCGCCCAGATATAAGAGTTATTGGCAGAACCAGCGAGATTGACTTTAACATCCAGCCCGGACATTTCCTTTTTCACAAAATCATTCACACCATCGATGATCACTTTGAGATCACCGGTGTGATCCGTCTTGATGAAAAAGGTCACGTTGGCCTGCCGGTAATCATAATCAATTACCTCATTCAGCAACTCGGGCTGGCCGGATATGGAAAACAAAAAGAGGTCTTCGGCAACTTCCGCTTGGGATGCCGGCAACACATTGTATTGAGGTGCATCCGCATGAAGCGTTTTATTCATGCTCTTCAAATAATCAACCACGGACAGTGAGTCACCCACATAAGGCAGGCTTTCGACCCTGGTCTGAAGCGCTTCAATCTTCTTCAATATCGCCAGCGACTTGAAAGCATCCTTTTGTTTTCCCTCGACAACCACATTCAGGAAGATCGTACCGTCGAACTTCTTGTTCAGCATGTCATTGGAAAGCGCCACCTCGCTGTCCTTTTTGAAGTCGCTCATCCAGCTTGAATCAACATGCAGCAGAGTTGCGCCATAGACACCCACTACGGTCATCACGATCAGCGCAAGGCTAACGCCTTTTTTATTTTTGAGGACGACTTCTCCCCAGCCCACCAACGTCCGGGTAATCCGGTCCTGCTCCGCATGAACACGCATCGCACGCCGCTTCGCCAGATAACCGCCGACCTTAGGCTTCAATTGACACAGTGCAGCGGGGAGAAAGGTCACGGACAGCAGCCAGCAATACCCGATGCCGAGCACCGTGAACAAACCAAAGGTCTTGAACGGCGGCATCTCCGAAAACCACAGGGAAAGAAAACCTATCGCCGTGGTAAGCGACGTCGTGATCAAGGGTGGCCCGAGTTCCTCCAGCACCTGCCCAATAATCACCTTTCCTTCCCGATAGGGATCGCTCAAAACATTATCGTAGTAATTGGTTAACAGATGAACCGCATTACCTATCGCCACCGCCACCAGTATCACCGGCAACATGGTGGAAATGGTATATAACGGCACATCCAGCGCCGCCATCGTCCCCATGGTCCAGATAATGCCCGCCGCCATGATGAACAAGGGCAAAACCACGCCGCGCAATGTTTTGAACACAAAGAACAGGACAGCCATGATCGCCACTACCAGCAGCGGTATCATAACCTTCATGTCCTGCATGGCATAAAATCCCGAGCTGACCTCGATGACAGGTCGGCCAGCCATATAAAACGTATCCGCATCCTTGCCAGCGGCCGTATTGCTCTTTGCGGGTGACTTGTCCTGTTGCGACCACTGTCCCTGCCCACCCCCTTGCGGCCATTTACCCTGCTGCCAATTGCCGCCACCAGTTCCGGGCTGGCCACCCCACGAACCACCCCCTTGTTCTGCGGCGAGTATCCCCTTGATCTGCCAATAGGTCTGATACCGGTTCGCTATCCCCTCCTTGAGCTTGGCCCGGATCATGGCTCCCGTGCCATCCTTGGAAACAATATTACCTACAAACAAATCGCTATTGCCGTATACGACGCTCTTGAGCCGCTCGATGCCCGCCTGATCGGTGGGCACGGTTTCCATAAGCCGCTGCGTGCTCAACTCCGATTCCGTTCCAGTGAACACAGTGGCGGTAGACAGTGAGGCCACATCTATCGTCCGATTGGCAATCACCCCCGGCAGCGCCGAAATTTTTTCCGTAATACGCGCAATGCGCGCCAGCGTCTTGGGATTAAAAATGCCCTCTTTTTCATTGACGATACCGATGATAACGGCATCCTTGACACCGAATACCTCATCGACCCTTTCGTCATAGAGAATCGCCGCGTGCCCCTTGGGGAGATAAACACGGGCATCCGTCTCCCAGTGCAGCTTGGGCAATTGAAAGGCGAAAAATACCGTGATGGCGACGATGATGAGCATCACGCCCTTGGGGAAATTCGTAACTGCGGCGTATAACCTGTTCAGCATGGCTGTAGCGGCATCCTTATATATGATGACGGGCGGGTGTGTATAAACCCACCCGCCCGCGAACCTTATCCTGCACTAATTTCACATAGCAGAAAACCCGAAGACCGGGTTTTGTGGAAAAACTTCTGCATTAAACCACGCCGTTAGAAAGAATACTTAAAATCCATAAAAATACGGTCATTATCACGGAAATAACCAAGGAATTGCGGCCTTTGTTGTGTAGCGGCAACAATGGGCGAGATGCCCCCGCCGGGATCGCCAAAGAAGCCCTTTTTCCCCCAAAAAAGATCCATACCAGCCCCTACCTGAAACTTGTCGGTCACCTGGAAGGTCACTTTAGGCTTCAGGTATGACTCCTTCATATTTATCAGATATATCCATAGAAACTGAGCCGTCGCGGAGTGCTGAGGAAACTCTTTTCTGCCAAAAAGGTTGAAAGAACTGTCATTCCGCGCCTGAATCAATTCCGGGTCATGATTCAAAATTATCCACTGGGTAACACCCGGCGACAGATCCAGACCACCTATATTAAAATCCAGTCCCATCCCCCAGCGGATATGATCCCGCTTAAGTTCTCCATTATTATCAAGGTAGCCGTCGCCATTCCTGTCCACTGTATTTTTCAACCCGAAATACTTGCCCGTCACATAGGCTGCCTCACCCTTCAGAATAAACGGGCCGAGCTGCTTGACTGCAGTGCCACCGTACATCGCTATCCTGGTATAAGTCGGATACAAAATCGGATCTGCCTGCTGATCCATCCTGATCGTGCGAAAAACCGTGGGGAAAAAATCCCATGTATATAAATAGCTCAGCGACACCTCAGTATCAAAGATATTGGTAGTCGCCTTGAGTCCTACCTCGGAATTCTGCAGTTTGAATGACTGAGGTTTCTTTGTTAATACAGTTCCCTGATTGTCGCGGATCTCCTGAAGAAGCTCCCACTCAGAACCGCGCGGCGCGGACTTGTGAAACTGAATATCGGGTATCAGCAGGAACTGATACGTGGTATCGCCGCGATAATGATCCATCTTCAGCGTCCACTGGGATATCCTGTAATCCAGCAAATCAGGCAGAATCAGCTCCCTGAAATCGACAGGATTAACTTCGTCTACAATTCTGACGCCTTCCAGCACGCCCCACACCACATACTGCTTACCCAGGCGAATATCGAGATTCTTGAGGAACACATCAAAATAAAGCTCACGGGTTGCCGCTACCGGCGAATCTTTCTCACGCTCAAGATTTTCAACAAAAACCAGAGGCTGCTGGGAGTCTCGCTGCGGTCTGGCCGCAATCGTGCGGTAATCAAACAAATCATAGGCCAGGTCATAGTACGCCCAGCCAGTATAATTAAATTTAACATTTGAGGTAAAAGAGTATTGTGCGTTCACATAGAGTATGTTCCGCATCTTGGTGATGGACCTTGGCTCACGAACCCGGTAGGCAGTTTCATGCTTCAAATAACCACTCACACGCAGTTTGGACCAAAAGGAAGGCTTCTCCTTTTGGGCGGCACCCTCCGCAGCGGCCACACCAAAATCAGCGCCTTGTTCTTTTGGCTCGTCCGCAAACGCCAGATAATGGCTGCCCATCAAGGTTGCCGCCCACAGGGCAACAACCCATCGCACTATCTTTCTTGCTTTCAAATCTGATCCTTACATTGATCACAAAGGATAACATGACTTTCGCCAGACAACCCCAATCCCAGGGTAACCAACATTCCCGGTGCGAGCCGCCGTCCGCAACCAGAACAATCCATCTGTCTATTCAACTTGATTTCCTCCCACCCCAAAACTGAAGGAAACCTGACCGGTAGAGATGCAGGACTTATCGGTGCATGCGAACCCTGCACCGCAACACGGCGCCCCGCAGCCTGCTCCCCAGCAAATGCCTCTTCAAGAATCGTTCGTATCAGGATTGAAACAGGCACGCCCAGGTCGCTCGCTCTTTGTATCACCCGATCCCGCAACACCTTAGGCACCCTGGCCCCCAGAAACTCCTCCTTACGCTTCATCGCAACAGACATTGCCTTGTCTCGCATGGCCTGCGCTTGTGTTATCGGCCTCTCATGCATAAACTTGCCCTCAATATTTGTATAACAATGGAAAACAAATGTTATACGAATATCAGGGGAACGTCAATAATCAAAAGGAAAGTCATGCTGCCAGGAATGGCAAGGGGAAGATAACGGCACGCGAGTGACACAAGTGAGGAGGGTGCGCGCCAACAACAGCACCCCCACTCCAGATCGCGTGGAGAGGGGGGATTAACTACTTGAACACTCGCTCGCCGCCGCCCGCTGCAAAGCATTCAGCGATGTGTCTATTTGCTATACCCTTTTTCCAAAGTCCTTTCAGCAAAAAGGCTATCCTGCAGACCAACATTGATCTCGACGTTGGTAACCTCAAACATCGAAGAGTGCAGGGTTTGTACATTCTGAACAATCACCTTATCCCATACCCATGCCGGTCCCACTTTTTGCCAGCGCAAATTCTGCCTTTTCAGCAAATCACCCCTTTTGTCGTAATAATCAACCCGAGCCTTGATGCAACCATCCCAAGCAGGCGTCTTGAGGAACCAGGATATACGCTTGCTGTAGAGCGGATTTTTTTCCTTCGGTGTGCTCTCCACCATGTAAAACTCATTATTGTTGGCGGATTCGATTCGAATCAGTTTATGCTCATCCTCATCCAATGCCCTGCCACTGATATCGGCATACGTCAAATCCGAACCCAAGAAGCTATCACCAGGATCCCTGATCGAAACCCGCCGTATCTTTCTCAAAGCCGGCAGATAAATCCACTGATCGGCATTTTTGTCCGCCTCACGGGTAAATGCCCAACGCATAAAGGCCGCACCTTGGGCATCCGGTGGATATTCCGTGAAGAGAATCATTTTATCGGCGACACCCTCGGCCCCCTTGTAATCCTTCCATAACCGGAGGTAAACATTTTTTCTCTCGCTACCCGAGCTGTCCTTGAGAATAATCGCCAACTTTGAGCGCTGATCATTACCGGGATTTTTGAAATCACAGTTTTTAACAACATCTTCACCCGTCACACCACCTGGGCCGTCCTGAGCCGCGTGAACCAGAGGCGCAACAATCACACTGGACAGCAACAATGGGAGTGCCATCAGATAACGCTTAGCACTGAAACCCGACAATGGATTCATGACCGACTCCTATTTTCTTATGTTACAGCTTGATCCCAGCGATCAAGGCAAACGGACTCAATTCCGGCAATGGCTCTCAGCTTAGCGGAACCCAGCCTCTCCCATCAGGTCGCCTAGAACCCACGCCACCAGACACCATTCCGGACTTTCTAAGCCAAACAGACTTCTTATGGCAAATTTAATCCAGAAAATTACCCTGTTTTGTCGAACATTGTCAAACAATTTGAGGGCGCCCAGCAGGATATGGCGGTAATTTGAGGAAACATCGGAGACCTATCCCTAGCAGCCTGTCGGACTTAGGTCGAATCTACTGCAAAAGTGGGAGAGCGGTCCATTTTTCCACTATTTTTCGTTACACGTGCCAGCTATTCTCCTCAAAACAGCGAAAAACTGTCCTCACTCTCCCACTTTTTCGCTACGATCCCCTAACCAAGTCCGACAGGCTGCTAGGCAAGATCAGTCGCCTTGAAAATCATAGGCAAAAAAAAGAGGGGGAGTGAAATCTCCCCCTCTCTTTTTCTTGTATCAGCCTCAGCCGATAGCTAGGACATTACTAGGGATTGAAGATGGGGGGCGTAGCATAGACCGGCTTCGCACCGAACAAGGCGGTCTTCCAAGGCTGGCTAGCATCATCGAATGTACCCATAGAGGCCAAATCAAACTTTTGCACAGCACCGGGGCTGGTCAGGTTTTCGTAGGACTGGAAACCAAAATCCTGCGCGCCGAGGCCTGAACCCATCGTAATCCCCTGCCCGATCCAGGTCACCTTCACATCGTCAAGCGCCACATAGGAAAGAGGGGTGCCACCCTGAAGCTGGAACGTACCGGCCGCAGGGTTAAAGGTACCCTGACGCTCACGAAGCACGAATAGCTGTTTGTCGTTTTCGCCTCCCGTAACACCCGCTTGCGCCACACTTACATTTTGACCAAGATCCAGACTCTTCCCTTTAATGACACCAGCATTGTCCGTGGCCTGACTGAAACCAAAGTTGCTGGTGAATTTCAGGGCCGCTTGATCCAAGCTCTGGGTCAGTTTAACAAGATTGCCCTCGGCGGGGGCGGCCCAACCGGTTTGCAGCTCGGCTGTCGAGCTAAAGACCGTGGTGACGGGCGGAGGACCGACGACTGTCGAGGTCTCAGTAATATTCTGCTTGCCAGCAATACCGGTGACACCAGCACCACCGGCCATACGCACAAAATTTTCGTCCTTGAAGCCGGTCGCGTCAGTCACAATGGTCTGGATGTATCGCACATCACCCACTGTGACATTGCGCTGAAGAAAATAATCGCCCGCCATAGTTGTAGCGCAGCTAACCGGCGGACTACAAGTCCCCCCGGTAATAGATTTATCCGCATTCAGGGTCCACCCATCAAATGGGATAGGCGGCACCGCCATCACCGCCCCCGAAAGAATCAGAGCAGCAGAACCTGCGGAAACCATAAACATTTTGTTACGCATATCATATCTCCCCAATCATGACACCCAAATCAAGAGGCAGGCTTCCCACCCCATCCTAAAACACCACAAGCACATCTGTGATTCATTTTTAACATGGCTCAGCCACGTTTGTCAAGGCCATTAATATGTATCGGCCTATCCGTGATAAAACTTTAGGGTAGATATGTGACAACCATCACAAAAACTGATCTTGCCCCTGCACTTCCGCATCTCTTAAGGGGGTGATTATACGGCGCCTTCATCCTGCGGCGCAAACCAGTTTTGCCCGAACTGTACCGGGCTAACATAACCCTAAAAACGGCAGCTGGTCGCTTTTTTGGACGGCTAGTAATATGTTTTTAATGGATTTTTTAGGCTCTGCTGGCCCACTTTTTTGATGAGGCCGCTACATTGCGCCCTTTACAGTTTAAACGTCGGCATAGGATTATCCAGCCATAGGAGCCTCCCCTCAGCAAACAGCTCCTTTACGTATATGCGCGGACTTCCATTCCACCATTTCTACGGCGCGCACATAAAAAAACCGGGCATCGCCCGGTTTTTTTAAAATATTCCAAGGTGTCAAACCCCGCTATTCAGCGTTAACGGGCTTGGCCTCCGCACCAGACGATGGGCGGTCAACAAGCTCGACAATCGCCATAGGTGCTTTATCGCCGGCACGAAATCCACATTTAAGGATTCGAAGATACCCACCAGGGCGAGCCTTATAGCGAGGGCCAACCTCGTTGAACAGCTTGCTTACCACGTCACGATCACGTATCCGGGCAAACGCAAGCCGCCTTTTGGAAACATTATCGACTTTCGCCAAAGTGATTAGTGGCTCCGCCATACGACGAAGCTCTTTGGCTTTAGGTAGTGTGGTTTTTATAATCTCATGACGAATCAGAGATATCGTCATATTCCTGAGCATAGCCTTGCGATGGCTGCTATCACGACTAAGTTGACGCCCAATATTGCGATGACGCATTTGTTAAACTTCCTTAACCAATTGGCCCGCAGCCGATTAAGGAGCGGACACTATAATTGTTTTAAAACTTCAGCAAACTGAGGTAAAGAGCAACCCACAAAAAAGACGAAACAGACTTTATGCCTACTTAATCTGGCTCAGGCCGATGCCTTTTCCTTCCTCTGAAGTCCTGCCGGCGGCCAATTCTCCAAGCACATCCCCAAAGACAGGCCATGAGAGGCCAAGACATCCTTAATCTCTGTCAGTGATTTTTTGCCTAAATTAGGGGTCTTCAGCAACTCAACCTCAGTACGCTGAATCAAGTCACCAATGTAATAAATGTTTTCAGCTTTCAAGCAATTCGCGGAACGCACTGTCAACTCAAGATCATCGACCGGGCGCAACAGTATCGGGTCGATCTCCATTTCTTTGATCGCAGCTTGAGCTTCCTCTTTACCCTTCAGCTCCACGAAAACAGAAAGCTGCTCCTGCAATATAGTGGCCGCACGACGAATAGCTTCCTCAGGATCAATCGTGCCATTCGTTTCAATGTCAATCACCAACTTATCCAGGTCGGTGCGTTGCTCAACGCGCGCGCTCTCGACCACATAGGAAACTCTACGCACGGGACTAAACGAGGCATCCAATTGCAACCTGCCTATCGGGTTGCCGGCATCTTCAGTATTCAACCGGCTCAACGCCGGCTGATAACCGCGTCCCCGTGAGATACAAAGGGTCATCGCCAACTCGGTGGGCTTGGTAAGATTAGCAATCACGTGGTTAGGATTTACTATCTCGATGTCATGGGGCAATTCAATATCTTTTGCCAGAACAACACCGGGGCCTTTCTTTCTCAGATTGACCCATGCCTCATCACGGCCATGCATGCGTATCGCCAAGCCTTTCAGGTTCAGCAAGATATCAATTACATCTTCCTGAACCCCTTCAAGACTGGTGTATTCGTGCAACACACCCTCAATCTCGGCCTCCACAACCGCACAACCAGGCATGGAGGACAATAAAATACGGCGTAACGCATTCCCCAGGGTATGTCCAAACCCGCGCTCAAGCGGCTCCAACGTAACCTTAGCGTGCATTCCGCCGACCACATGCACATCCACCAGACGCGGCTTCAGAAATTCGAATACCGAACCCTGCATGAAAAATCCTCTCTTACGTTAAGCGTGATGTACTTTGCGTACCCACCAGCCATCCAAAAATCAAAAAATTTGATTATTTGGAATAAAGCTCCACAACAAGGTTTTCATTTATATCGGAAGGCAGATCGCTGCGTTCCGGAATCGCCTTGAAGATACCCTGCATTTTTTCAACATCCACATCGACCCAACCTGCGAAACCACGCTGCTGGGCAAATGTCAGGGCAGCCTGGACGCGCAATTGTTTTTTAGAGCCTTCAGTAACGGCCACCAAGTCACTTGGATTGATTAAATAACTGGGTATATTTACCTTCTTTCCATTTACCGTGATCCCATTGTGACGCACCAACTGTCGCGCTTCGCTACGAGAAGCCGCAAACCCCATACGGTACACAACGTTGTCGAGTCGCCTTTCAAGAAGCTGCAGCAAAAGTTCACCAGTAGAACCCTTCCGCCGATCAGCCTGCTTGTAACACCCCCGGAACTGCCCCTCAAGGACACCGTAAATGCGACGAAGCTTCTGCTTGGCGCGGAGCTGCCCGGCATAATCGGTAAGCCGTGGTTTTTTCTGTCCATGCTGGCCAGGAGGAGAATTACGCTTCTCAATCGCGCACTTTGCGGTATAACACTTTTCGCCCTTCAGAAAGAGCTTCTCGCCCTCACGACGGCACAAGCGGCATTTTGATCCTGTGTATTTAGCCACAGCTACTCTCCAATTTTAAACGCGACGCTTCTTCGGCGGCCGGCAACCATTGTGCGGGATCGGAGTAACGTCAGTAATGCTATTGATTTTAAAACCTGCGGCATGCAGCGCGCGCACCGCAGACTCCCGGCCAGGCCCAGGGCCTTTGACGAGAACATCTAAGTTCTTCATTCCAAATTCTTGCACGATAGATCCCGCCTTCTCCGCAGCAACCTGAGCCGCAAAAGGGGTGCTCTTGCGAGAACCGCGAAACCCCGAGCTACCTGCAGTCGCCCATGACAAGGCGTTTCCCTGGCGGTCGGTGATAGTTATAATCGTGTTATTAAAAGAAGCGTAGACATGTGCTACACCGTCAACCACATTCTTTTTTACACGCTTGCGCGTACGCGTGCTGACTTTTGCCATTTCGGACTCCTAGCTCTGTTGAATTATTTGCGTATCGCTTTGCGTGGACCTTTTCTGGTCCTGGCATTGGTACGAGTACGCTGACCACGGGCCGGCAATCCACGGCGATGACGCAATCCCCGATAACTACCGAGATCCATCAAACGCTTGATGCTCATGGAAACTTCGCGACGAAGATCACCTTCAACTTTTAACTTGGAAACCTCAGAACGCAACGCTTCGATTTCAGAATCAGAAAGCTCTTTGATTTTAGCGTCGGGCTTTATTCCCGCCGCGTCACAAATACTGCGCGCCCGAGTCGGGCCAACACCATATATAGCTGTGAGCGCAATAACGGCGTGCTTCTGCACAGGTATATTTACACCGGCAATACGGGCCATTCGTCCTCCTGCTAATACTACCCGGTAAAACTGACTATTATACTTATCAACGAAAAGGAAATCAAGGAGGACCCATCAAGGACCCTCGAAAACTTACTATATCAGCCCTGCCGCTGTTTGTGCCGTGTATCGGCGCATATGATACGAACGACACCCTTACGACGCACTACTTTACAGTTGCGACACAACTTTTTTACGGACGCACGAACCTTCATAACCATTCTCCACAAAACATACTAAAGTTACTGAATGCGCATTAATTGATAGCTGCTCTTCATGTATACAAGGCGTTTGAAAAATTTCAACGAGCAGAATACCAGCATTTTCCAGGCTAAAACCACCTGCGAAAATGGCAGATTCAACACCCCTCAACGCATCAAACCTGTCCCGCCGTACCCTTTAAGATTCGCCTTCTTTAATAGCCCCTCATACTGATGGGACATTAAATGGGCTTGCAGTTGGGTCATAAAATCCATCACCACAACCACTATAATCAAAAGCGAGGTGCCTCCAAAGTAGAACGGCACATTCCACGAGACGATCAAAAACTCCGGCAGCAAACAAATTACAGTTAAATACAAGGCCCCAGCAACCGCTAGCCGGGTCATAACAGTATCAATATAACGTGCAGTCTGCTCACCAGGGCGTACGCCAGGGATAAATGCGCCCGATTTCTTCAAATTATCAGCCGTATCTTTTGGATTGAAAACCAAGGCGGTGTAAAAGAAGCAGAAGAAAATTATGGCGGCGGCATACAAAAAAACGTAAACGGGCTGGCCCGGCGACAATACTATCGACAAGTCACGCAACCAATCCATTCCTTCTCCCTGACCAACCATGCCTGCTATTGTGCCAGGGAAAAGGATGATGCTAGAAGCAAAGATTGGCGGTATAACGCCAGCCATGTTAACCTTCATCGGCAAATGGCTCGACTGAGCTGCATAAACTTTACGGCCCTGTTGCCGTTTGGCGTAATTTACGGTTATCCGGCGTTGGCCGCGTTCTATAAAAATAACGCCCGCAGTCACAACTAATGCCATAGCAAAAAGAACCAGCACTGTCAGGGCATGCATCTCGCCTGTACGCGCCAACTCCAACGTGCCGCCAATCGCCGAAGGTAAACCAGCAGCGATACCGGCAAAAATTATCATGGAAATACCATTACCAATTCCACGTTCGGTAATTTGCTCACCCAGCCACATGAGAAAGAGGGTGCCCGCGACCAGCGTCAACACGGCGATAAAGATGAAACCATAGCCCGGCTCGATAACAACGCTGATACCGCCGACCTGTTGCTTCTGCAATGCAATAGCAACCCCGCCTGCCTGTCCAGCGGCCAGAACTGCCGTGAGATAACGCGTGTATTGGGTGATCTTGCGACGCCCCGCCTCTCCCTCTTTTTTCAACTGTTCGAGCGTAGGCCACACCACCGCCAGCAACTGTAGAATAATGGAGGCGGAGATATAAGGCATAATGCCCAGCGCGAATACCGTGAAACGCGAAAGTGCACCGCCAGAGAACATGTTAAACATGTCAATGATAGTGCCGCGCTGCTGCTCAAACAGCGCGGCAAGGGCGTGCGGATCTATACCTGGGACAGGAATAAAAGCGCCAATCCGGAACACCACTAGCGCGCCAATCAGAAAAAACAGGCGCTGCCTTAATTCAGCAAACTTACCTGAACCACCCATGCTGGCGGGTGATGTCGTACGAGAAACAGCCACTTAATCCTCGACCTTACCGCCAGCAGCCTCGATCGCCGCCCGCGCGCCTTTGGTCACGGCAACACCGCGCAAGGTAACAGGTATCGCGATGGCCCCCGAGAGTATCACCTTGGCTCGCTCCGCAGATTGATGCACAACATTTGCGCTCTTCAGCGCAGCAAGATCAATCTCTCCGCCGATCCGAACCAGCTCAGACAAGGTGACTTCAGCCGTTTTGTCCGCGCTCAAAGATGCAAAGCCAAACTTAGGCAGGCGGCGTTGCAGAGGCATCTGTCCACCTTCGAACCCAACCTTGTGATATCCGCCGGCACGAGCAGACTGGCCTTTGTGACCACGGCCGCAGGTCTTTCCCAGACCCGAACCAATGCCGCGACCGACACGCTTTGGGTCTTTTTTCTGGCCGACAGCAGGTTTGATAGTATTCAGGCGCATTATCAGATCTCCTCAGCCTTAACCATGTAGGACACTTTGTTGATCATGCCGCGTACACACGGTGTATCCTCAAGCTCCACGCTGTGTCGCATACGTCTCAAACCCAAGCCCAGAATCAATTTTTTATTGCTTGTCGACATGGCTTTATCCCGCTACCTCTTCTACCGTCTTGCCGCGTTTCGCAGCAACAGACTCAGCATCAGCCATCCCGGTGAGGCCGCGTATTGTAGCCCTGACAACATTTATGGGGTTGCTCGATCCAATGCACTTGGCCAGAACATTCTGTACGCCGAGCACCTCAAACACTGCACGCATAGCACCACCAGCAATGATTCCAGTACCTTCCGACGCCGGTTGCATATGCACTTTTGACGCCCCAAAACGAACGGTCACAGGATATTGCAAAGTATTGCCATTTAAACGTATGGTGCGCATATTTCTACGGGCATCTTCCATCGCCTTCTGGATGGCGGCGGGTACTTCACGCGCTTTACCTCGGCCAAATCCAACCTTGCCTTGACCATCGCCGACAACTGTCAGCGCCGAAAAGCCAAACTGACGACCGCCTTTTACTACTTTGGCCACACGCCTAACGGCAATCAGCTTTTCCTGAAAACCATCACCATTCTGAGGCACATCATAATTCGCCATGACCTGATTCCTTAAAATTCGAGACCTTGCTCACGAGCAGCATCAGCCAATGCTTTGACACGTCCATGGTACCGAAAACCGGAACGATCAAAGGCGATCTTGGTGATACCGGCGGCCAACGCTCTCTCTGCCACGGCCTTACCGACCATGCTCGCAGCCTCGATGTTGCCGGTACCTTTAACTGCACTTCGCACTTGCTCATCTAAAGTAGAGGCGCAAGCCACAACCTCAGAGCCAGTAGGTGCAATTACCTGCGCATATATGTGTCTCGGCGTACGATGAATGCACAGCCGGTAAACACCCAACTCTCTAATTTTCGCGCGGGCTCGTTGAGCACGACGCAAACGTGACAGCTTTTTATCCACGAAACTCACCTTTACTTCTTCTTGGCTTCTTTACGAACAATCACTTCGTCCGAATATTTAACACCCTTACCCTTATAAGGTTCCGGTGGACGGTAAGCGCGAATTTTGGCCGCAACCAAACCAACCAGATTCTTGTCGATGCCTTTGACCAGTACCTCGGTTTGGCTTGGAGTTTCAATCGTAATTCCAGCGGGAGCTGAAAAACTAATCGGATGCGAATATCCAAGCGTCAAATTAAGCGCTGAACCCTGTGCCTGGGCACGATAACCCACCCCTACCAGTTCCAGCTTCTTCTGAAAACCAGCGCTGACGCCAATCACCATGTTATTAATGAGGGCACGGGCAGTACCCGCCATGGCGTTGGAAAATGTATTGGTGTCACGCGGAGCAAAGCTAAGAACTTTTCCCTCTTGGCGAATTTCAACAACATCAGGCACGTCAAACGACAATGAGCCTTTGCTGCCTTTTACAGTGACGGACTGACCACTGAGGGTCACATCAACGCCACTAGGAATAGCAACAGGTTTTTTTGCAACTCTCGACATTACTGCACACCCACCTTATGAGATAACACAAAGGACTTCACCGCCATGCCCTGCGGCACGCGCTGCGCGATCTGTCATCACGCCCTTCGAAGTCGATACGATGCTAATACCTAAACCACCCATCACCTTGGGCAGCTCATCCTTGCCACGATAGGCACGCAAGCCAGGGCGGCTAACACGCTTTATCTGTTCAATCACTGGCTTGCCTTCATAGTATTTCAGATCGATCACAAGCAGCGGTTTGCCATCCTGATCCTGAACAGAAAAACCATTGATGTAACCTTCGTCTTTCAGCACTTGGGCAATGGCCTGCTTCTTTTTCGACATAGGCATGCTTACTGCCGCCTTGGAGGCTCCCAACGCGTTACGAATACGGGTTAGCATATCTGCTATAGGATCAGTCAAGCTCATAATTCAATTCCACATTACAATTAAAATCTCGCATTCGCGAAATCGGGTCTTTTACCAACTGGCCTTAACCAACCCAGGAACATCACCACGCATTGCGGCTTCACGCAATTTATTTCGCGCCAAACCGAACTTACGGTAAAAACCACGCGGGCGACCACTAATCTGGCATCGGTTACGGATGCGACAAGGGCTGGAATCGCGCGGCAATGCATGAAATTTGCGCTGGGCTTCATCACGTTCCGCAGGGCTAAGGTTCAAATCAATAATTTTCGCTTTCAGCTCAAGGCGCTGTGCTGCGTATTTCTGGACAGCACGCAGGCGCTTGGCTTCACGATTAATCATGCACAATTTTGCCATAAATCTTCCTTACTTCCTGAAGGGAAAGCTGAAGGCGGCCAACAAGGCACGACCCTCGTCGTCATTCTTGGCTGTGGTTGTAATAATTACATCTAACCCACGCAAAGCATCTATCTTGTCGTACTCGATCTCAGGGAAAATGATCTGCTCACGCACACCCATGCTGTAGTTCCCGCGACCATCAAAAGACTTCGGACTAATTCCGCGAAAATCACGAATACGCGGCATAGCAATATTGATTAGCCGATCAAGAAATTCATACATGCGGTGACGGCGTAAAGTCACCTTACAACCAACCGGCCACCCTTCACGAACCTTAAAGCCAGCAACGGATTTACGCGCAAGCGTAACCACAGGCTTTTGCCCGGCAATTTTCATCATATCGGCAACAGCATTTTCAATGACTTTTTTATCGCCGACCGCCTCACCTACCCCCATATTCAGGGTGATTTTGGTAATTTGAGGCACCTCCATGACGCTCTTGTAGTTAAACTGCTGCATAAGCTGCTTAACTACAGTGTCACGATAGTATTCTTGGAGTCTTGCCATTCTATTTTTCCGAACTTAGACGTCAACTATTTCATTATTGGACTTAAAGTAACGTACTTTACGCCCATCTTCCAACACCCTAAAACCAATCCTGTCTGCCTTTTTCGTTACGGGATTGAACAGTGCTACGTTCGAGACATGAATGGACATTTCTTTCTCAGAAATGCCTCCAGACAATCCACGCGCGGGATTCGGCTTGACATGCCGCTTTACCATGTTGACGTTTTCCACGACAACGCGGTCATTGATCAAAACGCGCAATACGCCGCCACGTTTTCCTTTGTCTTTACCAGTGAGAACTATAACGTCATCACCTTTACGAATTTTTCGCATCTTTCAGTATTCCTACCGTTTTACCGAATCACAACACTTCAGGAGCCAAAGAAACAATTTTCATAAATTGCTCTGTGCGCAACTCGCGTGTCACCGGCCCGAATATACGAGTACCGATAGGCTGGAGTTGATTGTTCAGCAGCACCGCTGCATTGCCATCAAAACGGATCAATGAGCCATCAGGACGACGCACCCCTTTACGGGTACGCACAACCACGGCGTTGTACACCTCACCCTTTTTAACCTTGCTGCGCGGCATGGCATCTTTGACGCTCACTTTGATAACGTCGCCGATATTAGCATAGCGTCTATGCGAACCACCCAGCACTTTGATGCACATCAACTCACGCGCGCCACTATTATCCGCCGCTTCAAGCGCCGTCTGCATTTGGATCATTGACTATCTCCAATCTACTATTCGAGCCTAATTAACCGGCTCGTTCAATAACTTTCACCAAGCGCCAAAACTTGGTTTTAGACAGCGGACGGCACTGCTGTATCACAACCAAATCACCTTCATTACATTCATTATTTTCATCATGAGCATGCAGCTTTGTAGAGCGCTTAATATATTTCTGATACAACGGATGCTGTACCTTTCGCTCTATCAACACCGTGATGGATTTGTTCATCTTGTTGCTGACGACGCGTCCACTCATCGCATGAGATACTTTCGCTTCTTCGCTCATGACACCTTACCTGCTTTCTCATTCAGTATGGTTTTAATACGCGCAACATTCTTACGAGCCGCATTCAACTGATGAGGCTTTGATAGCTGCCCTGAACCTCTCTGCATACGCAAATTGAATTGTTCCCGCAGGACATTCAAAAGCTCCTGCTTCAATTCAGCGCTGCTTTTGCTTCTTAGATCTTTTGCTTCCATCACATCACCGTCCGAACTGTAAAGGTTGTCTGCACGGGCAATTTGGCAGCGGCCAGCTTAAATGCTTCGCGCGCCACCTCTTCCGTAACCCCCTCCATTTCATACAACATCCGACCTGGCTGGATTTGAGCAACCCAATATTCAACATTGCCCTTACCGCTACCCATACGAACTTCAAGGGGCTTCTTGGTAATGGGTTTATCCGGGAAGATACGTATCCAGACTTTGCCGCCACGCTTTACATAACGGGTCATGGCACGACGCGCAGCTTCGATCTGGCGCGCAGTTATCTGCCCACGACCGACAGCTTTGAGTCCAAACTCACCAAAGCTGACTTTATTGCCCGTCGTCGCCAAGCCACGGTTGCGGCCCTTGTGCTGTTTGCGATATTTGGTTTTTTTAGGCTGAAGCATAACCGTACATCCTCATTAGTTGGCGGCGGCCTTTTCAGGGGCGGCGGCGTCGGATTTTTCTCCCTTGCCGAAAACTTCACCCTTGAAAATCCAGACCTTGATACCAATCACGCCCGACGGGGTATGCGCTTCAGCAACACCGTAGTCAATGTCGGCGCGCAAAGTATGGAGTGGCACTCGTCCCTCACGATACCATTCGGTACGCGCTATTTCGGCGCCACCCAAACGGCCAGAAACCTTGATCTTGATACCCAAGCCGCCCAAGCGCATGGTATTGGTAACTGCCCGTTTCATGGCGCGACGGAACATGATTCGGCGCTCGAGCTGCTGAGCGACACTTTCCGCGACCAAGGTAGCATCAAGCTCAGGCTTGCGAATTTCCTCGATATTGATATGAACCATGTTCACATGAACTTTCATCATCGCGGCGACTTCTTTACGCAAGGACTCAATGTCCTCGCCCTTCTTGCCAATGACAATACCGGGACGCGCTGTATGAATCGTGATGCGCGCGTTACGCGCGGGGCGCTCGATTTGAATCCTGCTCACCGAGGCTTGAGCAAGTTTCTTTTTAAGAAACGCACGCACGCGCAAATCAGTGTTGAGATACTCGGGATAGTGCTTGGAATCGGCATACCACTTGGAGGTCCAATCCTTAACTATGCCAAGACGAATCCCTGTGGGATGAACTTTCTGGCCCATGACTATCTCTCTCTATTTTGCTGCCACAGTCACTGTAATGTGACTGGTACGCTTAAGAATACGGTTGCCACGACCCTTGGCACGTGCGTGCATCCGCTTTTGTGTCGGACCCTCATCCACGCAAATCTTACACACCTTAAGTTCGTCAACATCAGCACCATCGTTATGCTCTGCGTTGGCAATCGCAGATTCTAACACCTTTTTGAGAATTGCGGCTGCTTTTTTCGGACTAAATGTCAGCAACTGCAAGGCGCGATCAACTGGCAGGCCACGGATCTGATCAGCAACCAATCGACCCTTTTGGGCCGAAAGTCGCGCATATTTTAACTTTGCAACAGTTTCCATTCCTAACCCCGTCACTTCGTCTTCCGGTCACCGGAATGACCTTTGAATGTGCGCGTCGCAGCAAACTCACCCAGCTTATGCCCCACCATGTTCTCGGACACGAGCACTGGAATATGTTGTTTGCCGTTATGCACAGCGATAGTCATACCCACCATATTAGGAATCACCATCGAACGTCGCGACCATGTCTTGATCGGGCGTTTACTGTTGGTGGCAATTGCCGCCTCCACCTTATGAACAAGGTGGGAATCAATGAATGGACCCTTTTTAATTGAACGTGGCACGCCTCAATCCTCTTAACTTCACTTACGACGGCGCACAATCATGCCGACGGTACGCTTATTGCTGCGCGTCTTATAACCCTTAGTCGGGGTACCCCAAGGCGAAACAGGATGACGGCCACCCGAAGTTCTGCCTTCTCCACCACCATGCGGATGATCCACTGGATTCATGGCTACGCCACGCACTGTGGGTCGAATGCCGCGCCACCGCGATGCGCCCGCCTTGCCCAGAGAGCGCAGATTGTGCTCCCCATTGCTCACTTCACCAATGGTAGCCTTGCAATCGACATGGATCTTACGTATCTCACCCGAGCGCAAACGCAAAGTGGCATATCCACTTTCACGCGCAACCAGCTGAACGCCTGTCCCCGCGCTACGCGCAACTTGAGCGCCTTTCCCAGGCTTCAGCTCAATGCAATGCACCGTGCTACCCACCGGAATGCTTCGCAGAGGCAGGCAGTTACCAACTTTAATGGGTGCGTCCGCACCAGAAACCAGGGTCTCTCCTGTCTGCACACCTTTCGGAGCGATAATGTAACGACGTTCACCGTCCGCATACAGCATTAAGGCTATATTCGCGCTACGGTTGGGGTCGTACTCGACGCGCTCGACTTTGGCCGGTATGCCGTCCTTGTTGCGCTTAAAGTCAATAATGCGGTAATGCTGCTTATGGCCGCCACCCTGGTGGCGCACAGTAATGCGCCCCTGGTTATTACGCCCGGCGCTTTTGGATTGCTTCTCCAACAAGGGAGCATATGGCGCACCCTTATGCAAATCCGGATTTACCATTTTAACAACAAAACGGCGCCCCGCAGAGGTAGGCTTTTCTTTAATTAATGCCATTACTATGATCCTTTATACGCTGATCGCCCGTTTACTGCGGCCCCATGAAATTAATATCATGGCCGGGTTTTAACGTGACATACGCCTTCTTCCAGTTGGAACGACGACCTTGCATGCGGCCAGCGCGCTTCACTTTACCTTTCACGTTGCACACGCGAACTGCGGAAACCTGCACGCTGAACATTAACTCAACAGCACCTTTAATTTCGGGCTTGGTAGCATCACTCACAACCTTGAACACGAATTGCCTGTTGCTTTCCGCCGTGCGCGTGCTTTTTTCCGAGACATGGGGTGCCAAAAGCAAGCCTATTAAACGCTCCTGATTCATCCCAGTGCCTCCTCAAATTGCCTAACAGCACCAACCGTCATTAAAATACTTCCAAAACCGACCAGGCTTACCGGATCAACACTCTTGGCATCAACCACATCAACACGATAGACATTACGTGCCGCCAGATAAAGATTCTTGTCGGTGTTTTCTGTAACAATGAGTACGTCGCTCAAATCCATACCCTTCAACTTGAGCAGTAATTCGCTGGTTTTAGGGGCGGACACAGAGAAATTCTCGACGACAATGAGTCGATTTTGCCTGATCAGTTCAGATAAAATGGCCTGTATCGCGCCGCGATACATCTTTTTGTTAACCTTTTGCGAGTAATCAGCAGGCACGGCAGCGAAAACTTTACCACCTTTACGCCAAATTGGGCTGCGCGTGGTACCAGCGCGGGCGCGGCCCGTACCTTTCTGGCGCCACGGCTTGGCTCCGCCGCCACTAACCTCTGCGCGGGTTTTCTGTGCATGGGTACCAGCACGAGCACCTGCAAGGTATGCAGTTACCACCTGATGCACCAATGCTTCGCTATACGGGCGATTGAAAGTGGTATCAGATACCTCTATCACCCCCGCAGGGACACCGGCTTTAAGACTTTGCAGTTGTAATTCCATAACCTTTCCTTCACGCACGCGCTTTAACGGCGGGACGAACGATAACATCGCCACCCTTGGCACCTGGCACAGCACCTTTTACCAATAACAAACCACGCTCGCTATCAACGCGCACCACTTCCAGGTTCTGAACGCAACAACGCTCATTACCCATGTGCCCGGACATCTTTTTGCCCTTGAATACGCGGCCAGGTGTTTGACGCTGCCCAATAGACCCAGGGGATCGATGAGAGAGCGAGTTACCGTGCGTGGCATCACCCATGGTGAAGTTATGACGCCGGATTGTACCAGTAAAACCTTTACCTATGCTGGTGCCGACCACATCAATTTTTTGCCCCGCCTGGAATACATCTACCTTCAACTCAGCGCCGACATCGATGCCTTCACCTTCGCTCCCATCAAGACGGAACTCCCACAGGCTGCGCCCGGCGCCAACACCGGCCTTGGCATAATGCCCTGCCATAGGCTTGGTGACACGGGAGGCACGACGCGCACCTACGGCGACCTGCAAGCTGCGGTAACCATCGGTCTCCAAGGTTTTCACCTGGGTCACGCGATTGGATTCAACTTCTATCACGGTGACAGGCACGGATACACCACTTTCAGTGAACACCCGGGTCATTCCGCACTTACGACCGATTAATCCGATTGCCATCTTTAAAACCCTATTCTTAAAATAGCAGGCTCTCACCAATCTTCCCGTAGAAAGCTGGCTAGAGAGGCACTTTTTATGTCAACTTGATCTGTACATCCACGCCAGCGGCCAAGTCCAGCTTCATCAGAGCATCGACCGTCTTGTCGGTTGGATCCACGATATCCATCAAACGTTTGTGAGTACGAATCTCGTATTGGTCACGGGCATCCTTATCGACATGAGGAGAGATAAGAATGGTAAAGCGCTCTATCTTGGTCGGCAGCGGAATCGGACCTTTTACCTGAGCGCCCGTGCGCTTTGCAGTCTCGGCTATTTCGCGCGCCGACTGATCAATCAGCCGATGATCGAAAGCCTTCAAACGGATGCGTATTCTCTGATTAGCCATTGATATTACTCGATCACCTTACTTACAACACCGGCGCCGACAGTACGGCCACCCTCACGAATCGCAAAACGCAATCCTTCATCCATCGCAATCGGGGCAATCAGGCTCACCGTTACGCGCACGTTGTCACCCGGCATCACCATCTCGATCCCCTCCGGCAGGTCCACCGAACCGGTAACGTCGGTGGTGCGGAAGTAAAACTGCGGACGGTAGCCATTGAAG
>JACPOZ010000009.1 GCA_016191235.1 Gammaproteobacteria bacterium | reverse complement strand
TTAAACTAAAATGAGGAGTTCATGTCATGGCTTTGGCTGCGCTACAAAACCAATCTTTTGAGATCGAATCACACCAGGGACATCACCTGCATGTCGGCCTGGCAATCTCGAAAAAAGACATCGAAGCCGCCCAGCGCCTGCGCTATCAGGTGTTTGTCGAGGAGATGGGCGCGCGTATTTCGTGCAAACAACCCGGCATGGAAAGCGACCGCTTTGATCCATACTGCCAGCACTTGCTGGTGCGCGACCTCAACCACGATCAGGTGGCAGGCTGCTACCGTATTCTCACCGACACCCAGGCCATCGAAGCCGGTGGTTTTTATTCACAAACCGAGTTTGATCTGAGCAATATTCTCGCCATGCCCGCGCGCATCATGGAGGTGGGCCGCACCTGCGTCCACCCCAATTACCGCAATGGCAGCACCATCGGGCTGCTGTGGGCAGGACTCACACGTTACATGGCGATCAACAATTTCGATTACATGATGGGCTGCGCCAGCGTCCCCATGAGTATGGGCGTGAAGAAGGTCGCGGCGACTTATCACCACCTGCGCGATAACCGCCTCAGCCCCGATGCTTGGCGCGCCACACCCAGACTAGCCGTACCCGGTCTGGATCTGTTTCAGCATGACATAACGACCACACCCAGCACCCCGCCGCTACTCAAGGCCTACATGCGCCTCGGCGCGGTAATCTGCGGCGAACCCGCCTGGGACCCGCACTTTAACGTGGCGGACATGCTGATCCTGCTCGACAGGGACCGGCTGGATGCGCGCTATGTGAGGCATTTCGCGAGCCGGGCGGCGTGATGAGCAACCTGTTGAGGTCGAAAGCGACGCTACGCCGCAGACTCAAACGTGGCATCCCAGCCAGGAAAAAGCAGAACTGACGGGTGACACTTGAGGGCGCGCGCTAAAACCTTAGCCCGCTCGACACCGAGATTTACCCGGCCATTCTCGATAGCCGAAAGGGTGGATTGAGGGATGCCCGTAAGCTCGGATAACTGATTTTGACTCAGATCTTGCAGCTCACGAACAATGCGCACAGACTCGCCCACAGAGACTTCAACCCGCTTTTTTGCAGTTCTAAACCCTTTCATATCAAGGCCTCCGGTACTCATGTGGGTGACTTGAACTATATCAATTATGATATATCAACCTGGGCAGCGCGCAAACAGGCTGATCTTGGCTAACCAAGCTCCCTGGAAAAGTGGTGAGAGCTAATTTGTAACTTCCGGCTTAGATATAGGCGGTGAGCGTCATGTCTGTGCACACCGGAGTCAAGGTGGAATTGGTCGCAGGATAGCTCCTTTGCCTTTTCCATCAGCCAATCGAGCAGCTTTCCGCCATAACCAAGCTTGCGGAATGCGCTCACAGTAATGAGATCATCCACATAGAACGCCCGGCCCCACGCCAAGAATTCAGCTACGCGATAACCCGCTGCTGCAACCACCTGACCTTGTGAGGCGATATAGACGAGAACATAACCATGGTTCTTCATTTGGCGCTGAACCTGTGCCACGAAGTCTTTCTCCGAGAGATGCGGCCTCAATTCATGAAATGCTGGGAAGCAAGATTTTATATCGGTTTCGATAAGGGCTACGCGAATATCCATGGATTTTCCTGTTGTCAGTTTTCACCGTAGTGGTGTCATTTCGTTAGTATAATGGTGCCACTGTGAAACGCCGGGGTCGAGCCTTTAAAAGTGAATTTCCATTTCATTAAACGGCAGCAAGTAGCCTGATGAGATGGTTCACTTGCTGGAGCGCACGCATAACGCGCGCTTCATAACCTTGATGGATCAGTTCATGCCGAAATGGCGGTTCTACAAGGATGAGCTGAATAGGCTGCCGGTTAGACACGAGGATTGGGCTTATTGATCTCGAAAGTGGCGGTGAGGGTTACGGGGGATTGTCGGCAAAGGCAATGGATTTGCGCAGCCGCTGCGCGGCCATTCCATCGTCGTAATAATTGTCGACTCGCCCGTCCGGCAGGTAGCCGGTCTTGCGGTACAGCCGTATGGCCGCACCATTGTCGGCGCGCACCTCCAGGCGCATGGTGATGCAGCCCTTTGCGGCGGCGGCCTGTTCGGCGGCTTCGAGCAGGGCGCGGGCGATGCCGCGGCCTTGACAGGCCGGATCGACTACCAGCGAGTAGACACGTGCGCTGGCGGAGCGCCGCCGGTAAAGAACTACGGCGTTGCCGACGACCCCTTGGCCCCCATCGCACACCCAAATCGCAGCATGGCCGCGCGCGAGAAGATGCCGGAAACTTTTCCGGCTGATGCAGTCGCCGGGGAACACCATTTCCAGCCGCACCAGCGCATCCAGATCTTCCGGCACGGCTGGACGTATTATTTCGCGCATTATCAGAAAATCAGGAAGGGAAACCACCCCCCTCTGCAAGGTGGCGTAGCGTAAACTTTTCTCCGAACAGTACGGGGCGGTAGCTCATTTTTACCCTGCGCAGATTTTCAAGGCCAAGGTCGTCGCCAACATTGATATGCACGCAGTCGCGATACATTTTGGCAAACTCGCGGAACAGGAATTGCGCTGAGCCGAGGATGGCAAAATTGGTTTTTTCGACCAACACGCTGGCCACGGTCGAAGTAATGCGCTCGCCAAAGGTGAATCCTTCGAGCGTATCGCCGATAAACAGGCACAGGCCCTGCAAATCCAGCAGGTGATAGTGCTCTATGGCCCGCTCGATGGCCTTGCGTTCCATTTCGACGGTATAGAAAAAGTCGGCAATGGCGTCGCCATTGAGGTATTTGATGCGGTTTTTCAGCCAGGTGTCCATCAGGGCGCGAATCCCTTCCCAGTGCTGCGGCCCCAGCACTTCCAGCCGGTGATCGGGGTAGCTGCGCCGGAATTGATTGATCTCGCCGCGCTTGGTCTTGTAGGGATTGCCCTTGAGTTCGACCAGGTCCTCCGTGGAGTAAATGTAATCCGGCAGGGCGCGCTCCACCAGCCATTGGCTGCTGGTTAGCGCGGGGAGACTATCTTCGCTACTATCGACATCAGCATTGATATCTAACACCGCCAGGAAATCGCGGTAAACATACTCTACTGCACTCAGATAGGGGGACGGGTTATAGCCGTCCATGATCTCGAAGCATACCTCAAGTGCGCGCGCCTGGCGCGACGAGTCACCCAGCGGCGGCAGCAGCATGGTCAGGCAATTGCCATTGAGACTGAACAGACAGAAGCAATCTTCAATGATCTGGTAAAAGGCGCTCATCCGCGATAGCCAGATAATGTTATTGGCGAAGGTATAATCGGAAAGAGTGACCTGGAGGTGCTGCTGGTAGCGGTCGAAGAGGGGTTTGACTGCGATGGTGAAGGGGTAGAGCCGGTATCCCTCAATCGCAAGATAATTTTTAGGGAAAAGTTCGTTGGACAGGACCGCGATATTCCTTGCAGATGTTCGGTCGGCCTCATTCCATTTGAGACGGCTGGCGTATACGTTACTACCGGGGGGTTCGTCTGTCTGGCTGAGCATTTGTGTCTCCTTGATTAAAAATGAATACTATCGCCAACAACAAGAATGGCGTTGCGCACTATAGCGACCGCTTTCCGGCAAACCTTAGCCACAGCTACGCTCGTGCAATGTTGCATACACCACTTGCCTTTAATAGAACAAAATGAAATGCTTGTAAAGCATTCTTTGTAAAAATTATCAAGAATCCCTGTCTCAATACGGTTACAACCTGACCATGAGCTACTTTACCAAGCGTTATCACCCGCCGGGCACCCCGCCGGGCGTGCTGTCTGCGGACGAATCCGCCGCACACAGGCCGATCAACATCCGCCTCATCGATTACGATGCGACGGAATATATCGAGAAAGAAAATCTTACCTTCGAGGAATGCCTGTCTCATCTCGTCCACCCCGCCATGACCTGGATCCACCTGCATGGCCATACCGAACCAGCGCTGCTACGCCAGATCGGCGATGCGTTCGGCCTGCATCTACTTGCCCTGGAAGACGTGCTCAATACCGGGCAACGGCCCAAGTCGGAGACTTACGACAACCAACTGTTCGTCGTTATGAGCCTCCCTGTGCGGCGCAACGGCTCGATCGTCACCGAGCAGGTCAGCATGTTCGTGGGCAGCAATTTTGTCGTGAGCTTTCACGATGGACTGGAAGATCCTTTTGATCTGGTGCGCAAGCGGCTGCGCAATCATAGCGGCCATATTCGCGCGGGCGGCCCGGATCATCTGCTGTATGCGCTGCTGGACGTGATCATCGACCAGGGCTTTCCGGTGCTGGAGGATGTCGGGGAATGGATAGAAGAACTGGAAGAGGAGTTGCTGGACAAGCCCAGCAAACAAACCCTGCATACCATCCACCACATCAAGCGTGAATTGCTGCTGCTACGCCGCATGCTATGGCCGCAGCGTGAGGTGCTCAATTCGCTGCTGCGTGGCGATCATGCGCTGATCCACGAGAACACCAGAACCTATTTGCGCGACTGCTACGATCACACCATCCAGATTATGGATCTGCTGGAAACCTACCGCGACATCATGGCGAGCATGTTGGACGTTTATCTCTCCAGTGTCAGCATGCGCCTCAATGATGTCATGCGCGTGCTGACGGTCATCGCCACGCTGTTCATTCCGCCCACCTTTGTCGTTGGCGTGTATGGCATGAATTTCGATCATGCAGCCAGTCCGTGGAACATGCCGGAGCTTGAATGGAAATATGGCTATCTGTTCGCCTGGCTGATCATCGCCGGCATGATGGGGGGGATGCTGGTGTACTTCAAGCGCAAGGACTGGTTTTGACGCAGCGGTTAATCGAGATTGTAATCAATCCGGTACATCACCATTATCAAAACCAGCGTGCCAATGGCCAGCCATAGCGGTCCAAACAACCACAGCACCAAGGGCACGGCAAGATAATAACCACGCATACCCAGCGAGTAATGGTTCATGCCGTGGGCCAGCATGTTTGCCACGAACACCGGCGTGATCAGCGGATCCCGTTCGGTGGGAATATTGATCATGAAGCCGACGCGGTTATAGGAGCGGATGGCCAGGGTAAAATTAAAAAACGCAAAAAAGAAGGTGACGATCAGAAACAGCAGTTTCACCAGCCATATTCCACCGCTTTCATGACTCACTCTCATGATGAGTTGAGGCGTTCCGCCGATACCGCCCGTGACGAATGCTGCGTTGAGTATGCCTAGGCTGATTAATATCGCGGCGCTGGCCAGAAAGCTCGCCGCCATACTCCAGTTGCGTAGCGTCTGTATCGCCAGGATATCCAGTTGCTTCTCCATGATGGTCTCCACCCACACGCGGCGCGTGCGGGCGTTCAGGCCGATCGCTGTTGTCAGCGGTGTACGGCGGATCCTGTATACCAAGTGGAGGTGATAGGCCGCCAGCGCGACAAAAGAGAGCGCGGTAAGGCCTTGCTCTAACCAGGGGGCATCAAACATCTGCAGCGCCTCTGTAAACTACTCACCTGCAATCATCATTTCTTCAATCAATATCGAGCCGGTGCGGGTCCCGCCACGCACCTCGACATCGTTGCCCACCTCGGCGATGCGCATGAACATGTCACGCAGGTTTCCTGCGATGGTGATCTCCTCGACAGGATATTGAATCTCGCCGTTTTCCACCCAAAAACCCGCCGCGCCGCGCGAATAATCGCCGGTTACGGCGTTGACGCCCATGCCCATCAGCTCGGTAACCAGCAGGCCCTTATCCATGCGCCGCAGCAATCCGTCCAGATCAAGCGCGCCCGGATCAATGACCAGATTATGCACGCCGCCCGCATTGCCAGTGGTCTGCATGCCGAGCTTGCGCGCCGCGTAGCTGTCCAGAATATAGCCCTGTAATACGCCGTCGCGCACGATGTCACGCGCCTGTGTCGCCACGCCTTCATTATCAAACGGCGTGCTGCCCAGCGCACGCTTCAGATGCGGTTGTTCGTGGATGTGTATATGAGCAGGGAAGATTTGCTTACCCAAATGATCCAGCAGGAAAGACGCCTTGCGGTACAGCGCGCCGCCACGGATCGCACTGGTGAAGTGCGACAACAGGCTGGTGGCGATTTCGGCGGCGAAGATTACCGGCACTTGGCAGGTGGGCAACCGGCGCGCATCGAGGCGGCGCAGGGTGCGTTGCGCGGCACGCCGCCCCACCTCCGCCGCTGCTTCCAGCTCCGCACTGTCGCGCGCCACAGTGAACCAGTAGTCGCGCTGCATCCCCTCGCCCTCCCCGCCGATCACTGCGCAGCTCAGGCTGTGCCGCGTGCTGGGATAGGCGCCGATGAAGCCGTGGCTGTTGCCATACACCCGGTAGCCCTGGTGACTGGAGACGCTGCCGCCCTCGGAATTGGTGATGCGCACATCCATACCGCGCGCTGCCGCCTCGCATTCGATTGCCAGCTCGATGGCCTGCTCGGCGCTGATGTCCCACGGGTGGCACAGGTCAAGATCGGGAACGTCGCGCGCCATGAGCGCCGCCTCGGCCAAGCCTGCGTACTCGTCTTCCGCAGTATATTTGGCGATGCCGCACGCCGCACGCACCGCCTCGCGCACCGCCTCGGGCGTGAAGTCCGAGGTGCTCGACGAACCCTTGCGCCCGCCAAAATAGACCGTAACACCCAACCCCTTGTCGCGGTTATACTCGATGGTTTCCACCTCACCCAGACGCGCCGTCACCGACAAGCCGGTTTCAAGACTGACGCCCGCCTCCGCTGCGCTCGCCCCCTGCGCGCGCGCCTCGGCGAGGATATCGCGCACCAGGTCTTCAAGCTGGGCATTGCTCGGGCTGGTGTTGCTGGAAGGCGTGATCTGTGACATTGTGAATACTCTCTCGAAGCTGAATTAAGAAACCATATTGCCTTTATGATAGACGACGATACAAGCCCCGAAGCAAAAAGCAAATCCCAGCTCAAACGGGAGGCCAACGCACTGCAAGAGCTGGGCGAGGCGCTGGTGAAGCTGAATGCCAGCCAGTTTAACGCCATCACCCTGCCGGAACACCTGCGCGCCGCTGTCGTTGCCGCGCGGGCCATTACTGAGCATGGGGCGCACAAGCGCCAGTTACAGTATATCGGGAAATTGATGCGCGATGTTGACCCCACGCCGATCCAGCAGGCGCTGGACGCGTTCAAGAACCGCAGCCAGCAGGCCACCACGCAATTTCACCAGTTAGAGCGCTGGCGCGACCGCTTGCTGAATGAGGGCGATCCTGCACTCAGCGAATTTCTCACCGAACACCCCGGCGCCGACAGCCAGCAGATCCGCCAACTGTTGCGCAACGCAGCACGCGAGGCCAAGGCCAACAAGCCCCCGGCAGCGGCGCGGGCGTTGTTTCGGTATTTGCGGGAGGTTTCGAGTGCGGAGGGGGAGGAGGAGGAAAAACCATAGCAGTCCGTACAGAGTGCTATGCCTTGTTCTTTATCCCAATCCCTCGCTTGCGCATGTTGCAAGACCACGCGGCGTGTTTGCTTATCAAGCCTTCGGCTTCCCCCCGATCCTGTCTTCCTGCCCCTTGATCAGGCGCCGGATATTGCTGCGATGGCGCCATAACAGCAGGGCGCTCATTACCGTTGTCATGGCGACCAGCTCCAGCGCGGGCCTTATCAGCGATACGTATACCGGGGCGAGGAGCGCCGCGCTCAGTGCCGCGAGTGAGGAATAACGGGATATCTTGGCCACCAGCAGCCAGGTGGCGAGCGCTGCCAGCCCGACCATCCACGACATCCCTAACAATACACCGAGCGCCGTCGCCACACCCTTGCCGCCGCGGAAGCTAAAGAAAACGGGATAGAGATGCCCGAGAAAGGCGGCGATGCCCGCCAGGGCAAGGGTCGCATCGTCCATGCCCAGCGCACTCGCCGCGATCATGGGGACGACCCCCTTGAGCATGTCTCCAAGCAGCGTCAGCACGGCGGCCTTCTTGCCGCCCAGCCGCAACACATTGGTCGCGCCAGGGTTGCCCGAACCCTGGGTGCGCGGATCGGGCAACCCCATGATCCTG
>JACPOZ010000008.1 GCA_016191235.1 Gammaproteobacteria bacterium | reverse complement strand
CTTGGCAATATCCAAACCTATTACTGTTGCGTTATGCTTCATGTCGGACTCCCTCTTTCTCATTTAGCCGATGACCTTTTCATCCGCTTGGCACATTATGATGCCGCTTGAAGAGGGGGGGAGTCCATTTCATTAGGGTGGGTTCGCATCGCGAAACCCACCAAACGTTGCGCAGCAACACAACGCCGTAGCCTTGCCTCATTCGGTGCTACGATACTGCTTACAATGACAAGGAGAAAATGGGCATGGTCAAGAAAAAAATACTTATGCTTGTTGGTGATTTTGTAGAAGACTACGAGGCAATGGTGCCGCTTCAAATGTTGACCATGGTCGGGCATACCGTCCATACAGCCTGCCCTGGCAAAAAAGGTGGCGAAACCGTGCGTACCGCAATCCACGATTTCGAGGGTGACCAAACCTACAGCGAGAAACCCGGCCATAACTTTGCAATCACATCCAATTTCGATGAAATCAACCCTCAAGATTACAACGCGCTCGTGATTCCTGGGGGGCGTGCGCCTGAATACCTCCGCCTGAATGAACGGGTGCTGGACATCGTGCGGCACTTTACGCAAACCGGCAAACCTATCGCATCGATCTGTCACGGCGCGCAGATACTCACTGCCGCGGATGTGGTGAGAGGCAAACAATGCATGGCCTACCCCGCCGTCAAACCGGAACTGCTCCAGGCGGGCGCCACCTGGGTGGAAACCAACGCAACTTTTTCTAACGCCCATGTAGACGGCAACCTGGTTACCGCCGCAGCCTGGCCCGCCCATCCAGAGTGGATGCGGAAATTCCTTCAAATACTGGATAGCAAACTCGAGCCATAACCCTAAAACGGCAGTTGGCTCGCATTATTTGTAGTGGATTAGGCCTAATCTGGCAGACTGCGCCATATCTCGAATGGGGGGGCTATGCCAGGAGCGGACGTTGAATTACTTGTAGCCTGGATGAAACGCAGTGAAATCCGGTATCGTTTGATGTTATCCCGGATTACGTTATCACTCCATCCGGGCTACTCGCTACGCTCTCCCCGCAAGGTGGTAGAGGGTTGGGGGAGAGTTCAATGTAGGGTGGGTTCGCATCACGAAACCCACCAAACGTTGCGCAGCAACACAATGCCGTAGCCTTGCCTCATTCGGTGCAATGCACTTCGTTTATTGCACCCTACGGTCCTGGAAAACTTCAAGAAGTAATGGTTGAAATCGTTGTTCAGAGCAAAGTTGAATTTAACTACAGTGATGACAAAGAATCAGAATCCGAAGACTTATCAATAGAAGACTCCTAAGCAGCCGGTAACATACCGCTGATGACGGTCGCCCTTGGAGTCGGCTGACCCGAAAATATTAAGGGATAACAATGCTCGTCAGAAGAGTTGCAATTGAGAACGTGAGAAGTTTTCTCGACCGCGCCGAGTTGATGCTTGATGGCCCTATAACCATTGTCATCGGCCCAAATGGAGGTGGTAAGACAAACCTCCTCGACACCATAGTAATCATACTTCGACGCCATCTCTTCGCGTCGATGTATGCGGCCCATACCCCCACACCAGAGCAGCCTAATCGACACGAGTTCCGACACAACGACGCCCTCAACAACATGATTCTGGATCGCCACAGCGCGGGGGCGGGCCGTGATCAGCTTGTGGAAGTAGAGGTTGAAGTCACGTCAAGGGACCTAGAGAACATGCGGTCGATGCAAGCTGATGCCGATAGGCTGACAACGCTGGCGAGTAAGAAGTACTTCAACTTCGATCTAAACCGTGTGAACTGGTGGAAACTTGAAGACATTACCGTCGGAATGCGGTTTGTGTATCGCGTTGTTAATGGTGTATTGGAACAAGGTGGAGAAAATGCCTGTGCCAGTTTCCTACAGTACCTTCAAATGTTCGAAATGGACGGAAGGCTGCGCGAGGAGTTCGAACTTGCGCCACTTTCCACGCCACTTGTTTACTTACCCGTAAACAGGGCTGCTGCCGGTTTTCAATCAAACGTCGAGCTAGCTGCGTACAACGATTCCGAAACAAAGCGGCATAGTGATGCAGCCAGTTCGCGTTCGTCCACATCGATCGTAAATCTTGCGGTTGGTCGGTTGGCGCAAAAGTATCGAATGCTATTGGAGAAAGATAAGGGAATTGCGACACATGAGTTTCGAGATGACACCAATCTTAAGGAGTTAACCAAGCTGCTGAGCGAACTCGGGTACGAATGGTCGCTTGAGACGATCAATCCGCTGAAAAACCAGTACGATGTGCGACTAAAGAAGCAGGGTTCCTCTTTTCTGGTTGGAGCTGCATCGTCTGGCGAACGAGAGCTGCTTACGTATCTCTTCGCGATTTTTGCATTGAATGTCCGTGATGCGCTAATCATCGTTGACGAACCAGAATTGCACCTCCATCCCAAGTGGCAAAAGACCCTCCTACAGCTGTTCATTCGACTGGCCAAATCAACAGGCAACCAGTTTCTCCTAGCAACTCACTCACCTACATTTGTGTCGCCTGAATCAATTCAGTACGTATCAAGAGTATTCAGCTACCAACAGAAGAGCCACATCCTTCGGCTCAACACAACAGCATTGCCTGAGGCAAAGCACCTCTTGAACATCATCAATAGCCAGAACAACGAACGCCTTTTCTTTGCTGACGAGGTAGTGCTTGTCGAAGGATTGTCTGACCGTATGTTCTTTGAAGCCGTGCTTGACCGCCACGGTCGTACCGCATCGTCAAGATCGATACTTGAAGTGATCAGCGTTGGTGGGAAGGGCTTCTTCGAAGCTTACGCAAAAGTCCTACGGGCCTGTGAGATGCAGTATTCAATTATTTCAGACTTGGATTACGTCGAACAAGTAGGCTCACCCGAAATCAAAGCCCTGTTCAAGATCGACACACGGGAAATAAAAACTGACGTTATCGACAATGTGAAGAGCTTCGACGGAGATGCTCTTGTGCAAGCTATCGAGCAAGCGCTGAGCAGCGGAAGCTGGAATCACGCGGCACAAATCTGGGACTACATCAAAACACGGCGCAGGCAACTGCGGAAAGACATGAGCACGGAAGATGAAGCAGCGTTGAATGTGTTTCTCGAGTCGAAGCGAACGGAGCGTGTCTACATTCTTAGTCGCGGCGCACTTGAAGCCTATCTTCCTACAGGCCACGGATCAAAGGATCTAGACAAATTGATTCGTCTCTTGGCCCAAGATGACTTCTGGGAAAAATTGCTCTTAGATGGAAAGGCTGAACTCGAACTTATCGCTAAAAACCTTCTGCCAGATTCCGAAGGGGCTAACAGGAATCATTGTCTAGCTGAAGAAATTGTAGCCAGCATCGACCCAGCACAAGTAGCGCCTGCTGAGTAGCCGCTAGTTTTGGTCGCCAAATGACGGCTCTTGCAGAGCTTCGCACGACTGCTCAGGATCGATTTCAGCCATTCCGAGCAAAAGCACACCTGACACAGTCTATCTGATCAAGTGCTGTATGCTAAACATTACAAACGTCATACCGAGGCACACCCTGTCATACCGCGCTCCTTCATGGCTTCCTGGCGGCCATTTACAAACCATATACACAGCCCTGCTTACATCCGCGCCACGCATCGCCTATACGCGTGAGCGCTGGGATACGCCGGATGGCGATTTCATTGATGTGGACTGGTTAAATAATTCTGCTTGCGGTCCGTTAGTGGTATTTTTTCATGGGCTGGAAGGCAGCTCACGGGGACATTATGTACGCAGTCTGATGGAGAAATTGCAGCACAGCGGCTGGCGTGGAATAGCCGTGAATTTTCGCGGCTGCAGTGGTGAACCCAACCGCCTGCCCCGCGCCTATTTCGCCGGGGACAGCGCGGAGATTGATTGGATTTTGCGCCGGTTGCGCGCACTAAATCCTGATTCTCTCATTTTTGCAGCAGGTGTATCGCTAGGCGGCAATGCCCTGCTGAAATGGCTGGGCGAACAGGGAGACAATGCGTGCGGGATTATCAACGCAGCGCTGACGGTCTCTGCCGCGATGGATCTGCAAGCCACCGGAAACGCGTTGGACAGCGGGGGATTTAATCAGCTTTATGCCGCTCACTTTCTGCGCACGCTGAAGAAAAAGGCGTCGCAAAAGCTCGAACAGTATCCAGGCTTATTTGACCGTGAGCTACTAAAACACGTCAAAACCTTGCGGGCGTTCGATGACCTTTTTACTGCGCCGCTGCACGGCTACAAAAACACCGATGATTACTGGACGAGGGCCAGCAGCAAGCCGGGGTTAATAAACATCCGCGTCCCTACATTGCTGATCAACGCCCGCAACGATCCCTTCCTGCCGGCGTCTGCGTTACCCCGTTCGGAACAGGTATCGGCCTGTGTAACGCTGGAATTCCCGGAAGAAGGCGGGCACATGGGTTTTATTTCCGGGCCTTTTCCCGGCAGACACGCGTGGCTCCCGGAGCGAATTTTAGAGTTTTTCAACCTGGAATTCGTTTAGAGATAGGTTGCCGGGCGCCGGCTTCATTTTCCTTCCACTCCCTTGCTGCCGCTTCCTTGTCCGCCCCCGCCCGTAGAGTCTGGAACACTGATGGTTTCATTCCTTGGGAACGGTAGCACCCAATATTCGTCGCCAAAAATCTTGACCTTGCCGGGACCCGCGCAGCCGGTTAGTACCGTAACAAGAATGGCAAAAATGTATAAATAATACGTTTTCATCTACAACCATTGCTCGGTAGATAATGGATCATTTTTGAAAATTACTTTGATGAAATTCATCAAAAATATATTGGCATAGATTTCGAAAAAGTGATACCAATACCTCGTCAATGGCCGCCACTTTAAGCCTGGCTGCAAATCTGCCCCCCAAACAAAGCAATATGATAAGGAAAAACAATGAAACAGTGTGTTGAAACGATGATTTTATCTGTGCCTCACCTGCTTTCGATAGCCGGAAAAAAGGGGGTTTTTACAAAATGGATCTGGAGCGGAATCATAGCGGCTCCGTTCTTATTCCAGCAAGCGCACGCGGAAGAAAAGTTTTCTTTCGGAGCGGGCATCGGAGCTATGTACAGCGGTCTTGGAATCAATATTGGGCTTAAAACGGATAGGCAGTTGAAGTATTTGTCCTTGGGCTGCCTGGGTTATAGCCGTACTCGTGCTGGTGACGTAGATGAGCGTGATTTAGCGTGTGGCGCGGGGGTTGGCATCATCCGCACGGACTTATTCGCCGCAGAGAATAACAAGCATGGCCTTGGGTTATATATCGGCGCGGTTGGATCTGCGAACGAGAACGATCCCAAGGTGATTTATAGGCCTGGCAGCATGACGTCTGTCTATGGGGTCAAGCCCGTTTATGGAGTTGGTGTCAGCTACGTCTATTTTTGGAACGGCATCTTTGACAGAGGGCTGAATCTGGGAATTACCCCAGCCATCGGATTCGATAGCGGCGCCAGAGGCAGCTTGCTTCTTCAGATCGGTTATCAGTTTAGATAAATATCTTTTATGCTTCTACACCATTCTCAGGTAGTGGGAGCTCCCCTCTTTGAAAAAGAGGACGGAGGGGACTGGGACACGCCGGATATAAAAATCCCCCTCGCCCCCCTTTTCCAAAGGGAGAGGCAGTCAACCGTCGCTCCAGACTCAACCGTCCAACTCATTCCTCTTTCTCGCCGCGCGCTACGTAAACGGCTGCGGCCAAATCACCCGTCACGTTCAAAGTGGTGCGGCACATGTCGAGAAAGCGGTCAACACCAAGGATCAGGGCCAGGCCTTCCACGGGGATCCCGAACATCACCAGGATCATGGCGATCACCGGCAATGACCCCGCAGGAACTCCCGCAGTGCCGATTCCACCCAGGACGCAGATCAGCATCACCGTAAATTGCTGCGCCAAATCCAGTTGCACGCCAAAAAGCTGGGCGAGAAAAAGTACCGTCACTCCCTCGAAAAGCGCGGTGCCATTCTGGTTCATCGCCGAGCCTGCAGTGAGGACAAACCGGCTGACATGGGGAGGCAACTTGAGATTATCATTGGCAACCTTGAGCGCGGTGGGGAGCGTTGCGCTTGATGAAGCGGTAGCAAAGGCGGTGAGCATTGCCAGCCGGATATTCCGAAAGAACGCTATCGGAGACATTCCACCCAGAAATCGAACGGAGAGTGAATACACAACGAACATATGAAGAGAAAGCGCCAGCAGCACTACGCCAACATAGGACAACAGACTTCCAAGCACTTCCACGCCCAAACGGGCAGTCATGGTGAAGAGCAGTGCAGCCACGCCATAAGGCGCCAGCTTCAAAATACCATTGATCAAAGTCATGCTGACATCGTAAAGCCCCTCAATCGCTTCGCGCAGACGGAGCGCCCCTGGTGTCTGGGTATATGAAAGGCCGACGCCAAAGATCAACGCAAAGAGGATGACCCCGATCATCTCGCCGTTGGCCGCTGCCTTGACCGGATTATCAGGAAACATGCCAACGATGAACGCGGCCCCCGTGGTTTCGGGACGGTTATCGCTGCCCCGCTCGCTGAGGCGAATGCGCGTAGCGAATCCGGCAAGCCTTCACCCGGCCGAAGCCAGTTCACCAGCGTCATCCCGATCAGCACTGCGATCAGAGAGACAACCACAGTGTATCCCAGCGTCCTCGCCCCCATCCGCCCCATGCGCCTCACATCGAGGCCGCAAACGCCGATCACCAAGGCCGAAAACAGTAGCGGCACTACCAGCATGAAAAGCAGACGCAGAAAGATCTGCCCTGTTGGCAGGGTCACATACTCGACGAACCAGTTGAGCCATGGCGCCCCTTGCGCGGCCAGCCTGGCAATGATTCCCAATAGTGAGCCGGCCAGCAGACCGGCAAGAATCTTTACACTGAGGTTGCGTTGGCTCAAGCGTTATCCTTAGAGCCTATTCGTGAATAAATCAGATATGTAGATTGGGTTAGGCAAAGCCGTAACCCAACAAACCGAACTTCTCTCACTCCGCAATCATGCCGTTCTTCAGATAGCTTTCTTCATACGCAAAAACAATAGCCGGGTTGGGGATGAGCAAACGCTCGTCCTTGCCTTCGTAGTGCAAGCGAATCAACAGATCCTTGATCAGATTGATGCGTGCGGCGCGCTTGTCGTTGGCGCGCACCACGGTCCATGGCGACACCGGGTTGTGGGTGCGGGCAAACATCTCGTTTCTCGCCAGGCTGTAATCCTTCCAGTACTTGATAGCCTGATTATCGATGGCACTGACCTTCCACTGCTTGAGTGGATCATCGCGGCGCGCCTTGAGGCGTTGCTTCTGCTCGTCCTTGCTGATGTCCAGATAATACTTGAACAGCTTGATTCCCGAGTTGACCAGCATATGCTCGAAATCGGAAACCGTTGTCATGAATTCTTCGTATTCGCCATCGTTACAGAAGCCCATAACGCGCTCAACGCCGGTGCGGTTGTACCAGCTCCGATTGAACAGCACGAGATCCTGCGCGGCGGGGAGATGGGGTGCATAACGCTGAAAATACCAGGAGCTGCGATCACGGTCGGAAGGTTTGCCCATCGCCACTACCCGCGTCTCGCGTGGACTGAGATGCTGAATGATGCGCTTGATCATGCCATCCTTGCCTGATGCATCCCGGCCTTCCAGCAGGATCAGAATTTTATCACCCTCTTTGATGATGTGCTTCTGGAGCTTGACCAGTTCCACCTGCAGTTTATACAGGCTTTTTTCATACTCCTGTTTGCTGATACCGGAATCGCCGTTTTCCGCATCATTATTTTTATCATTATTTTTTATTTTCTTGCTCATACCGTGCTCCTCTGCTGCGATGTCAAGCTCGTTTCATCGCTTTTCGCCATCACCTTCTTTATACCAAACTGCCCAATAATTTTCATGAATCCCTCGCCATCAATCACTTCCTTTTCCTGCAAGTGCTCCGCGACAGCAAGCAGCGCGTCTTTATGCTCGCTGAGCAGGGTGCGCACCCGTCCATGGGCCTCTTCCACGATGCGGCGCACCTCCGCGTCGATCTGCTTGGCGGTTTCCTCGCTGTAGGATTGCTGGCCACCACGCAGCGCGCCTTCAAGAAACATGGATCGCTCGGGCGCATAGGTAACCAGGCCAAGGGCCTTGCTCATGCCGTATTCGGTCACCACGCTGCGCACCATCTGCGTAGCCTTTTGCAAGTCGTCCGCAGCGCCGGTGGAAATTTCGTCAAACACCAGCTCCTCCGCGACGCGGCCGCCCAGCAATACCGCCAGGCGGTCGAGCAATTCCGCTTCGGTGAGCAGATGACGGTCTTCCGTTGGCAACTGCATGGTATAACCCAGCGCTGCTACACCACGTGGGATGATGGAGATTTTGCGAATCGGATCGGCATGCTCCACCAATGCTGTAACCAGGGCGTGGCCTGCTTCGTGATGGGCGACGATGCGTTTCTCCCGCGGCGTCATCATCCGCGACTTTTTCTGAAGGCCGGCGATAATCCGGTCAATGGCCTCCTCCACGTCGCCCATGTCAACCGCCTTCTTGTTGTTACGCGCAGCCAGTAAGGCGGCCTCATTGATCACATTGGACAGGTCGGCACCGACAAAACCCGGCGTGCGCGCCGCCAGTATTGAGATGTTCACATCCGGCGCGAGCGTGACGCCTTTCATGTGGATTTTAAGAATGGCTTCGCGGCCCTTGATGTCGGGCCGGTCCACCACCACGTGGCGGTCGAAACGGCCTGCACGCAACAGGGCGGGGTCGAGAATCTCCGGGCGGTTAGTGGCCGCCATCAGAATTACGCCTTTGTTGGGATCGAAACCATCCATCTCAGTGAGCAACTGATTCAGGGTTTGCTCCCGCTCCTCGTTGCTCCCCATGGGATTCATGCCGCGCGCGCGCCCCAGCGCGTCCAGCTCATCAATGAAGATGATGCACGGGGCCTTTTGCTGCGCCTGTTCAAACAGATCCCGCACCCGTGCGGCGCCCACCCCTACGAACATTTCCACGAATTCAGATCCCGACAGGCTGAAGAAGGGGACCTTAGCCTCGCCCGCCACGGCCTTCGCCAGCAAGGTCTTGCCGGTGCCCGGCGGACCGACCAGCAAAATACCCTTGGGAAGACGGCCTCCCAGCACGGTAAAACGTTCTGGCGTGCTCAGGAAGGCAACCACCTCGCGCAATTCATCAACCGCTTCATCAATGCCGGCCACATCGGCGAAGGTGATCTTCATGTCGCTCTCCATGTAGATCTTGGCCTTGCTCTTGCCGATAGACATAAGCCCGCCGCCGCCTGCGCCCCCGATCCCGCCCCCCGCACCCATGCGCTGAAACAGAAAGGCCCAGATCGCCGCCAGAAAGATAAAGGGCAACAGCCATGCCATAAGGCTCTGGAAAAAGGTGGACTCAATCTGGCCGGAATAATTGACATGGGCGGCATCCAGCTCTTTGATTAAATCCGGGTCGTCTACGCGGATCGCCTCAAAGGCGTGAAAATCCTGCTTGTCACGCCGGATCTGCTCCACCTGCGCAGGCGGCAGCACCTCCTTCAGCCCTTCAACCTTCAGCCTGCCCCGGATAATCTCCTTGCCCAAAACAAGCTCAGTCACCTGACCGGCTACAACGGCCTTCTTGAAATCGCTATAGGAAAGGAGCACCTGGTGCATGCCCATGATAAAGCTCTGGAACCAAAAGGCGAGCAGCAGCGCCAGCAGTAGATACCAGATCGAAAAGTGCCAGCGTTTTTCCATGGTTATGATTCTACTCTGTTATGTCTGTCCTACTTATATTGCCCAGCAAACAATAACTCATCCTCCATGACAATATATCCCGATGGGCACTCGCGCGCGCACAATCCGCAACCCTTGCAGTAGTCATAATCGAACACGTAGTGTGAACCATCGCTCGCCAGCTCTTTCGTTTTTAGCACCGATTGATCCGGGCATAAGGTCCAGCAGTTGTCACAGGCAAGGCATTCACCGCAGGAGAAACAGCGCAGCGATTCCGCCATCACCTGATGCTCGATCAACCCACCGGCCACCTCGGCATCGCCGCTCCGCTCTTCCACAGAAAGAAGGGGTTCCTCGGCCCGAGGCGCATGTTCGAAATAATTCAAATTGAGAGAATCCAGCGGGATGGCCTCTGCGCAGTGTTCCGAAACCTCCACGCCCCGCAGATACCCGTCGATGGCCAGTGCCGCACGCCGGCCATCGCCCACCGCACCACTCACTGTACCGCGGCTCCCCTGCCGGGCATCACCTCCGGCGAACACTCCCGGATGGTTCACCACATGCCCCCACAGATCCACGGCAAAGAAAGGGCGGCCTTCCAGAATGCGCTCCATCCCTGCGGCCAGCACCACTTGACCGATGGCAGGAATAACCTGCTCCACATGCAGAACGGTTTCCGTTCCTTCGAAGGGCACGATCTCGATACTCCCATCGGGACGCGGTAACTTTTTCATATGGACCATCTCCACCCCCACCACCCGTTCGCCGCGCAGAATCAAACGCTGGATACCACGATGTTCGTGAAACACCACGCCTTCTTCCTGCGCCTGTTTTACTTCCCTGGGGATCGCCTTCATCGCACCTTCGGGCGGCACCCCGAGCTTGGGCAGTGCATCATGGGTGATAACATGCACCTCGGCACCAGTCTTGCGCAGCACGCGCGCCAGATCCACGGCGCTATTACCGCCCCCCACGATAGCGGCTGATTTCACATCCGGGATGGTTCCCACGGCCACCCATTCCTGGAGAAGGCGCAGGCCGGTATGCAAATCCGCTGGCACCCTGCCATCCACGCTCCACTCTCGCCCCTGCTGTCTACCCGGACCCAGGAAAACCGCACGATAATCAGCACGCAGCTCATCAAGCGAGACATCGCGCCCCAGCACATGATGCGCAAAAAACTCGATGCCGATGGACATCAGGCGTTGCGTCTCCTGCGCCAGCACTTCTCGCGGCAGACGGTAAGGCGGCAAAGCCGTGCGCAAGGTGCCTCCGGCCTCGGGTAACGCGTCCAGCAACGTGACTTGATACCCCAGCAGGGGGAACCGGATACGCCCCACCTTCCTGGATTGCCTGATCACCGAGAAAGCGCGCGACACTGTGGTTGGCGATGGCATCAGCGTAATGGCCACGGGTGCAGCCTGACTCACAGGGGTGGTCACACACCCGCCCGGTGATGGCCGGCAGTGGGTTGGCGGCAACCAGCGTCTCCCAGGCTTCCCGCCATCGCCCTTCCGCAACCTGCGCGAGATAGGCCTGCGGGTTTTCACCGGCGGGACAGGCCGTGTGACAGGGCGCGCTGCTGTGCCGGTGCATCGGACGTTGCAGACGCCATGTGCCGGTCTTGTATGCCAGCGATGTCTCGGGCACGGCGAATCCGCCGCGTGTGTATATGGCCATAGTTTTCCCTCCCTCAAATCACGGCAGGAGCGAGTTTGCTCCCGAATACCCACGCCAGATCGCGGGCTTGCTCGCTCCTACGCCCACCGCACACCGCCGCGCCGCACTGTATCCGCCCCGGCACTATCCAACGGATCGGGACGTTCGCCGCGCAGACCGTAGGTCTCGATGTTATGGTCGGCAAGGGCCTGCAGGTGTTCCAGCTCTTCCTTGGCACGCGGATCATTCTGAAACAGGTGGGCGAAGCGCTGCTGCGGTTTGAGATAATCCGTCACCGGGCGCGGTGCGCGTAACGGCATTGCTCCCGTGAGCGCCCCGCGCTCCAGTTCGACGACAGGAAACAACCCACACTCCACCGCAAGCCGCGCCACCTCGATGCTCAGCGAACCGTCGTGCCCCCATCCCAGTGGACAGGGCGAGTGGATATTGATAAACGCCGGGCCATCGATTTCCAGAGCGCGCCGCACCTTCTTGCGGATATCCGAAGGATACGCCACAGACGCGGTAGCGGCATAAGGGATGTTGTGCGCGGCGATAATGGAGATGATGTCCTTTTTCAGATGGCGCTTGCCCATGCGTACCTTGCCGGGTGGCGAGGTGGTCGTCATGGCGGCATGGGGTGTCGAGCTGGAACGCTGCACCCCAGTGTTCATGTATGCCTCGTTATCGAAGCAGACATACAACACGTTATGGCCACGCTCCAGCATACCGGACAACGCCTGAAAACCGATATCGAATGTCCCACCGTCGCCACCAAATGCGAGAACCTTGGAGGATTTACCCTGCGCCTTGAGGGCGGCCTCCATGCCGGAGGCGACGGCGGCGGCATTTTCAAACAGGGAATGCAGCCAGGGCACCCGCCAGGCGGACTGCGGCCATGCCGTGGTGAACACCTCCAGACATCCGGTGGCATTGGCAACGACAACATCAGGGCCAGCAGCCTCCGTCACCAGGCGCGCGGCAAGCGCCTGGCCACACCCCAGACAAGCCAGATGCCCAGCCTCCAGGCCACGGAATCGCGGCTGATTGCGGCGCAGCTCGGTAAGGGGTATCAAGGTTTCGGCAAGATCGCTCATGAAAATACCCTCGCAGCATCAGCATCATTGATTACCGATCCTCGACCGGTAATTTATCCAGCTCCACATCCAGGATGGCAAACCGCACCGGAGAGGCTGGCTGAATCGCCGCCAGCAAGCGCGGATAGATATCCAGCGGCACATCGCGGCCGCCCAAGCCAACGGCGAAATTATGCACCCGTGGCGCGGCAGATAGCTCTGTCAGAGCAGCGCGCACCTCCGCACCGACGATCCCCCCACTGCCGGGCGAAAGCGCCCGTTCCAGTACGATCACATCGGACAGGCCCACACAAACCTGTTGCAATGCCTCGACCGGAAACGGGCGGAATGCGCGCAGCTTGATCAGTTTTACAGGCCCCAGTTGCGGGTATTCCTCGCGCGCATCGAGCAGGGTACCGAACACAGAGCCCAAGGTCAGTATCGCAACACGGGCATCGTCTGGCCCATTCACTTCCAATAGGCCGCCGCTGGCACGCCCGGTCAACACCGCCCAATCACTGTCCGCGGTGATAATCTCATCTTTGGCGCGCAGTAACGCCTGATGGTGGGCGTGACGCGCCTCGGTATAATATTCCGGCGAGACCAGCGTGCCAGAGCTGACCGGATGCAATGGATCGAGCACACGCGCAAAGCGGAACGGTGGAAGAAAAGCATCCACCTGTTCCTGGGGCGGGATCTCGATCGGCTCCAGCGTATGGGTGAGCGTGAAACCATCCACGCACACCATCACCGGCAATTCAGTACGTTCAGCAATCCGGTAAGCCTGAATAGTAGTATCCACCGCCTCCTGATTATCAGCGCAATAAAGCTGGATCCATCCGGCATCGCGCACCGCCATGGAATCCTGCTGATCATTCCAGATCGATAACGGCGCGGACACCGCACGGTTAGCGCAGGTCATCACCAGCGGAACTCGCAACCCGGCGATGTTGTACAACACCTCACTCATCAGCAAAATTCCTTGCGAGGCGCTCGCGGTGTAGGCGCGCGACCCAGCCGCCACGGCGCCCAGCGCTACTGAAGCGGCGGAAAACTCACTCTCCACGCTGACCAGTTCACACTGCAACTTCCCATCTGCGATCAATCTGGCGAGGCCCTCCACAATATGGGTTTGAGGCGTGATGGGATAGGCGGCCACTACCTGCGGGCGGCACAGCGCCACCGCCTGGGCAATGGCTTGGGAACCTTCAAGCGCTTGCAGCATCTCGCTTTTGCCTCCACAACCCTGGCGTCACCCCACTTGCGGCGGCGTGAATCAGCCGGACATTGTTTTCCAACACCTCGCCTTTGAAGCGCTGACCGAGGGCCTTGACCAGCGCCTCCAGCGGCAGCAGCTCCGTGAGAATGAGAAAGGCCGCCAGCAAGGCGGTATTCGGAACAGGCTTACCAAGAAATTGATTAGCCAGGGCAGTGGCGGGCAGGGAAATCACATCCTTCCCTGATACGGCGCCGAGTTCAGCGGAACCCTGTGCGCTATTCACAAGGATGCCGCCCCCCGCACGCAAGCCTTCCGTTACCCCAGGCACATGAAGCAGCGCCTCATCCTGAATAATGAGAAAGTCAGGTTGGCGCACCTGGCAACGGCGCCGGACGGCCTGCCCGGCGACACGCACAAAGGCTGTCACCGGCGCGCCGCGCCGCTCCGCGCCAAAGGCGGGAAACGCCTGCGCGAATAGCCCTTCCATAATAGCGGCACTGGCCAGAAGATAGGCGGCAATAACGTTGCCCTGACCACCACGCCCGTGGATACGCACCTCGATCATCCGATCTCCCGCGTTTTTAGGTTTATTCACCGCCAACGCCGAAGCGGCGTCACTTCAAGGCTCTCTATCTCCCACTCCTCGCTATCGTGAACAAATAGCCGCCGCAGACGATCTCCCCAACCCTCACCCAGACGCACCCCGATCTCGCCCAACAACGCCTCGATCTGTGCAGCGGTCACCTGCAGTAAATCATAGCTAATCTCCAGCAGATCACCATCGACCTTGATCTCTCGCACGCCCATTATCGCCCGCAACGCATCGACGAGAATCACCTCACCCTCGGAAGAAAGCCTTGTCCCCAAACGTATGCGCCGCTTCTTAATGATTTCTTGCCCCTCCTGCTTTGGCGCTCTCTGGCCAGGGTGGCCGATGTACAAGTGAGGATGGGCCATAAAACTTTCCTTGCATTGCTGGGAGCAAAAGGCGAAATGCATCTGGAGATATTCGATCTCGTTTTGGTACCCGTCCACCCGCATCCCGCAAACAGGATCTTTTACCTGCGTCTCAGCCGCTTTCATGTCCCCCTCTCCACATCAGCGCCACCAGCCATAACCCCCTCATCGACTATCAGGCGACCGCCGCCACATTCATAATTGAAGTGCCAGCATTATCATTCAGGAACATCAATCCTACATACCGTCCCGTCCTGTGTATCACCTGCGCCCGCAACCGCCGACGCCCCTCGCCTGGCACATTGTGAATCAGATCCACAAGCACACCCTGGGAAAGAATCCCCATCGGCATTTCAAGGAGCATACCCCCCGAGCTGATGTTCCGAGCCTTGCACAGAGGATAAGACTGTTCGCCATGATAAAGCACCACATCACCCGCCAAAGGTTGACGCCGATTCCAACGATGTTCCATAGCACTACTCCCCTTCATAAAGCCAATTTGCAGGTTCTCAGTAGACCAAATCTTGGTGAAACTTTTCTTGATCTGGATCAAGAAAAAGCCAAATAATCCTAAAAACGGCAGTTGGACTGGGTGGAGTGTGCGGTTTTCGGGGTGCAGGGCAAGGCGCAACGACGCGGAATGGTTGTTCCATTCCAAGGAGTTGCAACGCTGCCATGCGCACTGAAAATCGTGCAATCCGCCCCGTAGCGGCTTCACCAGACAGGTGAACCCGCAGGGTGCGATAAAGTCTCACAAAACATATTGCTAGCCGTCCAGAGAAGCGGTCAACTGCCGTTTTTAGGATAAAGTCGCGGCACCTGTGAAACACCTGGCAATACGCCATATAAAGCCACCCACAGCATTAGGCTGAATACAGGGAAATGCATTTTTAGACTAAAACCAGCTTGTTATGCACACACAGAAAATGGTTTTCCCGAGATATATCAAAAACCGTCACATTTTCATAAAGCATTTGCTTATATTGTTTAAATGTATGATTTTTAATAATATTTATACGAGGCATAATTTGTCATCATTTCGTCACAAACCTCACAATGGCGCGGTTTTGGCGCCATTGGCCTCACATCCTCCACAGAGTTATCCACAGATTTTGTGAATAACCAATAAACCAAAAGAGCAATAAGGAGTTAGCGATTATTTACTAGAAAAGTCCTCAAGCAGGCACCTCAAGTGATATATTGAAACCCTCGTCAGAGCATGCTACCCCCGAGAGGAATCACCATGCAGGCCAACGACACTCTGCAACGCTTTATCTTTGAACAGGCGCCGATACGCGGCGAAATTGTGCGGCTGGATGCCACCTGGCGCGCCGTGCTGGCGCGGCGCGACTACCCACCGGCAGTGCGCGACCTGCTCGGCGAAATGGCTGCGGCCGCAATGCTGCTCTCGGCAACCCTCAAATTCACGGGTTCGCTCATCATGCAGATACAGGGTGATGGCACTGTGCCGTTGCTGGTGGTGGAATGCACCAGCAACCGCACCTTGCGCGCCATAGCGCATTGGACTGAAGATGTGCGGGCCGCGCCGCTTGCGGAGATGATGGGGAATGGGCGCCTGTTAATCACCATCAATCCAGCCGAGGGCACTGAGCGTTATCAGGGTATCGTCGAACTGGAAGGAAGCAGCGTCGCAGAGGTGCTGGAAAATTACCTGACGCGCTCCGAACAACTCGACACCCGCCTCTGGCTCGCCTCCAATGCAACCCAGGTAGCCGGTATGCTTCTGCAAAGACTGCCAGGCGAGCAGGACGACGAAGACGCCTGGCCGCGCGCCGTGCATCTTGGCTCGACGATTACGCAAACAGAATTGCTGAGGCTTCCCGCGCCCGAGATCATCCACAGGCTGTACCACGAGGAAGACATCCGGATGTTTGATGGCGAACCGGTCAGTTTCCGCTGCTCATGTTCGCGAGAGCGCGTCACCGACATGTTACGCATGCTCGGTCACGAAGAGGTGCAATCCATTCTTCACGAACAGGGCGCCGTCAAGATGGATTGCGAGTTTTGCGGCCAGCATTACGAGCTGGACCTGATAGACGCAGAACTTATCTTCGCCTCGGCAATCGCGCCAGAGGCATCATCAACCCACCACTGACCAGGCAAGGTATAATCCTGAAAACAGCAGTTGGAACCTACTGCGAACGCCTAATGCACCGAATCTGCGCGAGAAAATTGCAAAATCTATCCTCACCGTAGGGATGGCTACGGCTGCGGAATATTTTGCAATTTTCTCTCACATCTTCAGCACCTTAGTCATTCTCGCTACGGCTCCAACTGCTGTTTTCAGGATACTATCTGCCATTTTTTGACGTGAGAGCCGCATAAGCCATGACCACCCGACCTATTAAAGAACTCGAGACCTTCGACAACCCCACGCCGGGGCGCGACTATACGATACGCATTCGCACGCCTGAGTTCACCTGTCTGTGCCCCAAAACCGGCCAACCGGATTTCGCCACGATCAACATCGACTATGTGCCCAATCTGCGCTGCGTAGAACTCAAGTCACTGAAGCTTTACATATGGTCTTACCGTGACGAGGGCGCATTTCACGAGGCCGTGACCAATCGCATCCTCGACGATCTGGTGCATGCCTGCGAACCCCATTTCATGCGCATCGCTGCCGAATTCAACGTGCGTGGCGGGGTTTATACTACCGTGGTGGCTGAACATCGCAGCGACGTATGGGTTCCACCTGCCCCGGTTACCCTGCCCTGACAGAATGCCAGCACTTTATATCGGCATCGACCTCGGTACCTCCGGCTGCCGCGCTATCGCGATTGATGCCGATGGCAAGGTGCATGGGCACAGCACTGCCTCATTACCCGCGCCGCAGCGGCAGGCCGAAGCCGTCGAACAGGACCCGCAACTGTGGTGGCAGGCGGTGCGGGACGCCCTTCATGATCTGTTGAACACCGTCCCGGCGCAACAGGTGCGCGCCATGGCCGTGGATGGCACCTCCGCCACCTTGCTTCTCACCGATGCCGATGGCATACCCCTGGGTCCCGCGCTGATGTATAACGATGCACGCGGCAAGGCCGAAGCGGCGCTCATCGCCGCCAGTGCCCCACCCGACGGCGCCGCCCATGGCGCAACCTCGGCGCTGGCGAAGTTGCTCTATCTACAACAACAACCCGGCATGGCGCACGCCAGACACGCCCTGCATCAGGCAGACTGGATTGCAGGAAAACTGAGCGGCCACTTCGGCGTAAGCGATGAAAATAATTGCCTGAAACTTGGCTACGATGCCGTGCGGCGGACATGGCCGGAGTGGCTGGACAGTCTCGGGGTGCGCCGCGAATGGCTGCCGGAGGCGCTCCCGCCCGGCACGCCCATCGGCACTGTGACGGCAGGTATCAGCCGTGAGTTCGGACTGCCGCCCGCCACCCGCATAGTGGCGGGCACTACCGACAGCATCGCCGCCTTCCTCGCCACCGGCGCTTGTGCACCGGGCGAGGCCGTCACCTCGCTGGGCTCGACCCTGGTGCTTAAAATTGTTTCCCCACAGCCGGTATTCGCACCTGCCTATGGCATATATAGCCACCGGCTGGGCGACCTGTGGCTGGCGGGCGGCGCCTCCAACAGCGGCGGCGCCGTGCTGCGGCAATTCTTCGACCAGCAGCAGATCGACGCAATGACGCCCTTATTACAACCGGATCAGCCCACTGGCCTTGACTACTACCCCCTGCCAGCCCCGGGAGAGCGCTTTCCTGAATGTGATCCTACGTTAGCACCGCGTCTGACACCTCGCCCACCTGACGATGTGCGGTTTTTCCAGGGCATCCTGGAAGGTATCGCACGCATTGAAAAACAGGGTTACCAGCGCCTTACCGAACTCGGCGCACCCTACCCTCTATCAATACGCACCACCGGCGGAGGGGCCGTCAACACCGCATGGACACGACTACGCGGAAGCCTGCTCGGCGTTCCCATGCTCGAAGCACCCCAGCAAGACGCCGCCTATGGCGCGGCGCTGCTGGCCTGTCGCGGGAGCATATAAACTAAAAAACTCAGTTATCCACGAAATTCACGAAAAAACACGAAAGTATTCGAGTACATATCGCGTGTTACTCACCACCCATCCGGTGAATTGCTGAAGCAATCCATATTTTTGTTTTGTTTCGTGAATTTCGTGGACAAAAAGAGGTTTTAAGGATAAACCCTACAGACGGCTCAGCAAATCCATATCCACGCACGTCGCACCATGGGCATTGCCGGCCAGCACCCGCATCGGCCGGTCTGGCTCGCCCAGGTGATCCACCTCCAGCACGGCACCCGAGAAATCACCGCCTTCGGTATACTCATTGACCGTGACAATAGTCCGCAATCCCGCGCCCACGGCGGATTTGAGACCGTTTTCCGAATCCTCGAAGGCGAGGCATTGCCCAGGCGCAAGCCCCATGGCCTGCATGGCGTAATGGTAAATATCCGGCGCAGGCTTTTTGGCGGGCACGACATCACCGGCGGCGATCACCTCGAACCAGGAGGCGCTGTCGCCACCCAAGGTATGATCAAGCAGCGCAATGACGTTCTCTGGCGACGTAGTAGTAGATATCGCCAGACGCATCCCCGCCGCACGTGCCGCTTCCAGCAGGCGCCTCACGCCAGGCCGCAGCGGGATCTTGCCGCCGCCCAGCAGTTGCGCGTAATGACGGTTTTTGGCCAGATGCAGACCGGCGATAAATCCATCAAGATCCGCATGGACACTCTCCGGCAAGGTGGGGGAGTAATTATCGATATAATGGCGGATGCGCTCCTTGCCACCTGTAATCGCGAGCAATTCCCCATACAAATCCACCGTCCAGTCCCAGTCCAAACCCGCCTCGGTAAAAGCGGTATTAAAGGCGGGCCGGTGGCCGTCGCGCTCGGTCTCGGCCAAGGTGCCATCCACATCAAAAATCAGCGCAGCAAGTTTTGCCATTGTCAGCATCCTGTCACATGAAAAAGTTAAAGTTGCGAAATAGTATAGGAAAGTAGAATAAATACAATATCATGCACCCGCCACTTGTTACGCTTGGGCGTGCGGCCCAAGCGGCGGCTTGATTATAAGATGGGTTTCTGGTATATAACTTTGTTTTAAGTAGTGTTTCGAAGGAAATAGGAAATTAAGACATGCCCGCCCCAAAGAACAAAGCAGTGCAGAGTTCCGCTGAAGGATTCAAAGGATTCACGCCCTACAAGGAAAAAAAGGGCGAGGAATACATGAACGAACATCAAGTCGCGCATTTTCACGCCATTCTGGAGGCGTGGAAGCAAGAGCTGATGCAGGAAGTGGATCGCACCATGCACTATATGCAGGATGAAGCGGCCAATTTCCCAGACCCCAATGACCGCGCCACGCAGGAATCCGACTTCACCATGGAATTGCGCGCACGGGATCGGGAGCGCAGGCTCATCAAGAAGATCGAGGAAGCCTTGCAGAAACTTGATGCCGGTGAATACGGCTACTGTGACGCCTGTGGCATCGAAATCGGGATTAAACGCCTGGAAGCGCGCCCCACGGCTACGCTGTGCATCGACTGCAAGACCCTGGATGAAATCCGTGAAAAGCAGATGGCCGGCTAAGAAATAGCCTGACCGGAGACGGGTTGGGGGACGGAGCGTCCCCAACCCACAGACGCTAACAGCGGGCCTGGATTGCCGCCGCCTCAACCCTATCCCAGCACTTCCTCGTGAACCCTCAAGCGGTTGGCATGAACAAAACTCAGGATGTAGTCGAACGCCGCCGGGTTGCTTTGCTGCAAGGATTTATCCACTACCAGGCATTTCTCGCCATTTATGACGCGCGGTTGCACGCTCTCGTCGTAATGCAAGCGGTGATCGGGGCCAAAATTGGCCAAGGTTGTTGAGATACGCTCAATCCAGTCGCTAGGGCGGAACTTGCGCCCGTCTTCGACCACACTTTCAATAACTAATTTTGCTTGTTTCGACATTTTTGCCCCATACAAAAAACTAGATCACGCAGATAAAAGCATAAACCTTGCCAAATACAGATCTGCTGAAATAATCTAAAGCATTATACAGTGAATGGCGCGTGATAGTCTCAACGCGTGCAATGTTATCGGCCTGTACTCGCGGAGTTTTAGCCGGGCAAATCACCTTACTACCCTGTTGGAGTCATATTTTAAGGTAATGTTCCGGGCAGACCAGCTGCCAGGCAAGAACCAAAATGACGCCACCATTGCCATTCTTGCACCGGTATATGTCATATTTATTAAAGTTATCAAGGGACAGAATTCATGACTGAAGAAACCACGGCCAGCGAAAACATCGACTCCACCCTGCAAGAAGAGCGCCTCTTCCAGCCACCCGCGTCATTTACCGCCAAGGCACGCATCAACACCCGCGAGCAACTCCAGACACTGCAACATCAGGCTGAAGATAATTACGAAGACTTTTGGGCTGGACTGGCGCGCCAGGAAATCACCTGGCAACGCCCCTTCCAGAGCATCCTCGACAGCTCGCGGACTCCACACTTCCGCTGGTTCCATGATGGCCTGCTGAACGTCTCTTATAACTGCCTGGATCGCCACCTGGCACAGCGCGGCCAAAAGACTGCCATCGTTTTTGAGGGTGAGCAGGGTGATACCCGGCGCCTTAGCTACACCGAACTGCACCGCGAGGTGTGTCGTTTTGCCAATGCATTGAAAAATATTGGAATTACTCACGGAGACCGGGTAGTGATCTACATGCCGATGATCCCCGACGCAGTGATTGCCATGCAGGCCTGCGCCCGCATCGGTGCAATCCATTCCGTGGTGTTCGGCGGGTTCTCGGCGGAATCCCTCAAGGATCGTATCGAGGACGCCGGCGCCAGAATGCTGATCACCGCAGACGGTGGCCATCGTGGCGGCAAAATTGTGGAGCTCAAGGCCGCCGCCGACAAGGCCTTGAGCAAAGGCTGCCCGACCATCGAACACGTGATTGTCTGCCACCGCACCGGTCATGACATCGACATGCATGCGGGCCGCGACATCTGGTGGGCCGACGCCGTCGCCGATGCCGGCGAGGAATGCGAGCCCGTCTGGGTGGACAGCGAACATCCCTTGTTCCTGCTCTACACCTCCGGCTCCACCGGCAAGCCCAAGGGCATCCAGCATTCCAGCGGCGGCTATCTGCTCGGCGCCATCACCACCATGAAATGGGTATTCGACATCCAGGATAGCGACCTTTTCTGGTGTACCGCCGATATTGGCTGGATCACCGGGCACACTTACGTTGCCTATGGGCCCCTTGCCGCCGGCGCAACCATGCTGATGTATGAGGGTGCGCCTACCGTGCCTGATGGCGGGCGCTTCTGGGACATTTGCGAACGCCACAAGGTAACCACCTTCTACACCGCACCCACGGCGATTCGCGCCCTGATGAAACTGGGAGACGCCTTCCCCGCCCGGCACGACCTCTCCAACCTGCGCCTGCTGGGCACGGTAGGCGAACCCATCAATCCCGAGGCCTGGATGTGGTATCACCGCGTCATCGGCCAAGAGCGCTGCCCCATCGTCGACACCTGGTGGCAGACGGAGACCGGCTGCCATATGATCGCTCCCATCCCTGGAGCCATGCCCACCAAGCCCGGCTCCTGCACCCTGCCCCTGCCGGGCATCGCCGCAGACGTGGTGGACGAACAGGGCAACAGCATCACCCAACCCGACCAGGGCGGCCACCTGGTGATCAAAAAACCCTGGCCCTCCATGGTGCGCACCATTTGGGGTGACGATCAGCGCTATGTCAGCACGTATTGGGGGAAATTCGGCGGCAAATACTATCTCGCCGGTGACAGCGCGCGGCGCGACCAGGACGGCTATTTCTGGATCATGGGCCGTGCCGATGACGTGATCAAGGTCTCCGGCCATCGCCTGGGCACGATGGAAATCGAATCGGCGCTGGTCGCCCACCCGCGCGTCGCCGAAGCGGCGGTAGTGGGACGCCCTGACGAGATCAAGGGCGAGGGCATTTTTGCCTACGTCGTTCTCAGAGGCAAACGGCCCGAAGGCGGCATCGACGCAGCATTAACCGGTGAGCTGCGCACCTGGGTGAGCGAACAGATCGGACCCATCGCCAAACCCGATGACATCCGCTATGCCGACAATCTGCCCAAAACCCGCTCCGGCAAGATCATGCGCCGCTTATTGCGCACCATCGCGCGCGGCGAGGAGATTACCCAGGACACGTCGACACTGGAAAACGAGTCTATTCTGTTGCAGCTACAAGGAAAGGAGTAAGCACCATTTGTTATGGCGCGTGTCAGGCTGCTTCGTAGCCTGACTTACTTATTGCCTGCATACCCCGGTGTTTTTTTCAGCGCGGACAGGATCTGACTGCGGGTATCCACCGCCAAAGCGCGGCGGCCACTCTCGGCGGGCACTGGTGGGCAAAACGTTAAATTGACTTCGACTGACGGCTCCTTCAGCAACACCCACAGGTGATGCAACAGGTTGTCATCATTGATATAGGGCGCCACAGGATTTACGCCCGCCGGATGAGGGTAGGAAATCGCCACCGCCTGCACCACCGTCTGCGCGTGAATCGCCGCCTGATAAAGGCGCGGATGGAAGTTGCGCACCGTCGCACCGCTGGTCGAGGTCCCTTCAGGGAAGAAGACCACGCTCCTCTTGTCCATCAAATTTCTGGCCATTAGATCCGCCACGCCGCTGGCGGCATGCGCCCCGCGCTGGATGAATACCGTCCCCGCCTGCGCCGCCATGCCCCCCACCACTGGCCACCGCCGCACTTCGTGCTTGGAAACACAAACGGCATCAAGCGCCGCAGCAAGACAAGGGATATCCAGCCACGAAATGTGATTGGCTACAAAGAGCGTAGGCGTGGCGCTCATCACGCCCGCCTTTTGAATACGCAGATTAAGAATGCGGCAGGTCTTCGCCATCCACCAGCGAACGATCATCCGTTGGTGAGGGCGTTGAGAATCACGGCCCATCGCATTGAGCGGCAATAGAATCAGGTAAGAAATACCCGCCCCCACCATGACATGCCACACCAGGCGCATCAGCCGCTGGGTACGGCGCACGTGCATTTTCAGCATGGCCCGGCACCACGCCGGAAAAAGCTCATGGATAGAGCTTTAACGAGGCGCGCGCGCTTCACTCAGCACGTTGATCAAGCGATCTTCCAGATCAATGCGATCCGCGAGGTTTTCACCCAGTCGCGACAAATCAACATCCAGATGTTCAAGCTGTCCGCTGTGCTCAAGGGAATCATACTTGCCGTTAAACGCAAGGATGGTTTCAGTGGTATTCAGAATGCGCGGATAGATCTGATCTGCGATTTTTACCACGCCAGAACGACGCTCCGTTTTTTCGGCAATGTGTCGATATAACTGAAAATGGCCATCCGCCGTGTAATCGATCAGCGACTCACAGAACTTTTGCAGCAACTCTGGCGCACCGGACTCTTTGCGAAAAGGCTTCTGACGCGCCAATTCATTAAAGAGCACCAGAGTTTCGGTGCGCAGGTCCACGAGCTTTTTGATCATCTTGAGTGACCGCGCCCTGCGGTCATCCTTGACGGCTTCATTCATTTCATTTGAGGACAGCATTTTCCCTCTCCAAGCAATAGCATCAATAAGTTAGTGTGCGGATCATGAAGACTGCAATATACCGTCAAAAAACAGGCTATCCTGATTTGAAAAACAGAGCCTGCAAAAATCACACCTTACGCCTTGCACAACAGAGACTAACCTCAAAAATACTTAGCCTTCAAGTAGGGAAGGAGCCAGGGACGCAAGCGTTCCTGAAGAGCGCCCGGCAGATGGCGGAAGGAAACCACCTGCCCCCGGCATGACGACGCCCCGCATTGACAGGGGAAACCCTCGAAATCCGCCTCATCAATCGCCGTGCCATAATCCCAGGTAATTTCCTCGCCAGGCAAAATATCCCGCAACGCTACAAGGTTAAGCCCATCATCAAACCCGCCATTGGGTTGACAGGAATGATTCACGTAATCGTCCAGATCCGTCGAGGGGCCGAGATATAAATCCTCACCAATCTGCAAGTGATAGGTACTGAAATCGGCTTGCGCAGAATTCCACACAGGACCGGTAAACGTCAATATCCGCTCCCCTTGCGTTATCGGTTCGCACGCAAACACCCCTTTACCATGTGAAACACTGGCTTTAAGGACAACTTTTGTCATGCAAAACTCCCTTGAGCGATGGCGTCACAGGGCTAGGAGTCCTGTCCCGCAGCCACCAAAATCGTCCCATATATTACCACCAAGCCTTATCGAATGGAGAATGCTTAGAAATAATGGCTTGATTGGCATCACGTAAGCGTAGAATTGGTAAATTATGTCAACACGTTACAGATTTGTGATACTTGTTTGACGGCCCCGTGAACTCTTTGGCTTTAAATATGATCGCTGTGCCATAGGTCGCCGCCGAGGTGAGGCGTGGGGCGCTCTATTCCCATTCGGCTCAATGACCCCGCTCATTGACGATATCATTTCGCATCAATTATGTGCATCCTAGCCCGAATTTTTCATAAAAAAGGGCGAATCTCGTTTAACCAATTGATATAATTGGTGTTCCGCCAAGAACGCTTCGGATGAAGAAAAACGGGACCGCCCATGGGTAATTCTACCCCAAGCCAGCTTCGCTTTCCTGCCATTGCCGGTTTTTCCGTCCGCGCCGACTTCGACGGCGGTGCGCTGTCCTCCGATTTCGGCGTCCTGTTGCTGCGCGGCGCCGACCAGCAGATCGGTGGAAATCGACCCGTTCTTTCGGATCGTCTCGATGGCCGTCGACAGCCTCTGATACGCCTTACTCATCAACGCTTCTTGCGCCCGCTGGTCCATCTGATCGCATTCTTCCAGGTCGGGAGCGCGATGCTTGCGGTTCATCACCGCGATACCGTGTAAATTGCCGTGCGCCTGCATTTCGGCCGCCAAGGCATCGTAGTTGGCATTAACCTGCGCACGGCATTCATCGCCGTTACGCGAGTCGTATTTTCCAAACGAATGCGCGATGCTGGGCAGCGTCAGCATTACAATCAATAATGGTAACTACTCAGGTACCCCGAGGCCGATCACGTGAAGCGAGGCTGAGGTGGGCTACCCTGAAAGGTGAGCGCGAGAGCGTGGTACAGGTTTTGGCGCTGCTTGTGCAAAGTGGCGAGGTAGGAGCGGATGATGCAG